>JANMJO010000109.1:0-40644 GCA_031371425.1 Verrucomicrobiales bacterium
GCCGGCTCACTAACGGGCGAGTATGAGGGGGAGGCTCATGTTATTGAGGTCTAACCATGCGCTGCAGCGAACCCGGCCATCGCGCTCCGGTTGCAATCCACGCGTCCCGTGGGCCGGGTCGCTGAGCTTGGGTCGTTAGGCCGCTTCCCCTCCGGCATTCTTCACTTTCAACTTTGAACCCGCCGCTTCCTACTGTTACTCTGCGCGCATGGCCCGCAAGCAGGATTCTTTTTCAGATGGCAATAACGGTTTCGGCGACATCATCGGCCTCGTGCTGCTCGGTGCGGCGGCGCTGCTGTTCTTCGCACAACTCTCCTATGATGGCCGCGATCTCGCGTGCAATTACACCCCGCCAAACCATCCCGCGCACAATTGGATCGGCCTGCTCGGTGCGTGGGTGGCGGACAAGTCCTTCTTCCTTTTCGGCGCGTCGGCGTATCTGCTGCCGCCGCTGCTGCTGGCCTTCAGCCTCTCGCATCTGCCGGGCGTGCTGCGGTTCTGCGGGCTGCACGTCGTGGCCGATGCCATCAGCCATCTCGCCGAACGCTGGAAAACCCAGCTCGCGTGGGCGCTCGCGTTCATCTTCTCACTCGCCTGCCTGCTGAACCTCCTCAACGACGGACGCCACACGCATCACCTCGACAACTTCCGCGAACACATCAAAGCCCAGAGCCTCGGCGGCTGGCTCGGCTACACCGCCTACGAATACGCCTTCTGGATGATCAGCGCTCCCGGCTCGGCCATCGTCTTCTTCATCCTCGGCTTCATCAGCCTTTTTTCGCTGACGAACTTCCAGCTCGTCGGCTGGATCACCGGCTTCTGGGCCGACCGCAAGGAATTCGCCGCCGGAGTCGAAGCCATGGAAGACGCCAACGCCAGCGCCGATGAAAAAATTCTCGCGCGAAAATCCCGCGAGCTCGCCCGCGAGACCCGCAAGCTGGAACAGCAGGTCGCCGAGGAAACCCCCTCCAAACCCAGCGGTCTCGGTGCCGACCTCAAGCCCGTGCCCGAACCCACCGTGCGCGACCTGAGCTACCCGCAAGCCAAGCCCGGTCCGCCCGGCGCGCGCAAGACCACCTTGCCCTCCTCGCCCAAGACCCCCGCCGTGGGCGGTGATGCCGCTGCGAAAAAATCCGAGCCGATGTTTGAAGGCAGCGAAGTCATCCCCGAACGCGAAATCGTTGCGGCAACCACGGCAGATATTTTGGGCCAGCAAGCGGATGCCGCGGAGAAAACCGCAGCGCCCAAGCCCTCGGAAATTTCTCCCGAACCGCCTAAAGGCGGAACTCCGAGCGCCACCGAAGAACCCATCATCACCATCGCGCCCGTTTCCGCCGCCGCCGTGGATGTCCCGACGCCCGCCGCGCCGCCCCGGCCCCGCGCCATCGTGCCGAAGAAGCCCAAGCCCATCACCGTCGCCCACGCGCCGATGATCGGGAATTATCAGTTGCCCTCCATGGATTTTCTCCAGCACCCGGACATGACCGTGAAGCCCACCGAGACCAAAGAGGAATTGATGGCCAACGCGCGGCTCATGCAGCAAACGCTCCAGCAGTTCGACATCGAAGTGCAGCTCGGCGACATCACCAAAGGCCCGACCATCACGCGCTACGAACTGCATCCCGCCGCTGGCGTGAAGCTGGAAAAAATTTCCGCCCTCTCCAACAACATCGCCGCCGTGCTCAAGGCCGAACGCATCAACATCCTCGCGCCCGTCCCCGGCAAGAACACCGTCGGCGTGGAGGTGCCCAACAAAATCAAGACCAAGGTCATCATGCGCGACCTGTTCGAGTCCGAGGAATGGCGCACCACCAAGTGCCGCATCCCGCTCGCGCTCGGCAAGGACGTTTACGGCCACCCCATCATCGCCGACCTCGGCGACATGCCGCACTTGCTCATCGCCGGCAGCACCGGCTCGGGCAAATCCGTCTGCATCAATTCCATCATCGCCTCGCTGCTCTACCGCTTCTCACCCGACCAACTCCGCTTCGTGATGATTGATCCCAAGGTCGTCGAGCTGCAGCAATACAACGTCCTGCCCCACCTCGTCGTCCCCGTCGTCAACGACCCCAAGAAAGTCATCCTCGCCCTGCGCTGGGTCGTCAACGAGATGGAAAAACGCTACCAGATCTTCGCCCGCGTCGGCGTCCGCAACATCAAATCCTTCAACGAACGCCCCAAGAACAAACCCATCCCGCCCGCCGAACCCGAGTCGCCGCTCTTGACCCGCCGCGAAAAAGTCGAGCCGGGCGCGGACGGTTTCGCCGTGGAAGTGGACGAACAAATCGTCGTCCCGCGCGATGAAGACATCGTCATTCCCGAAAAACTTTCCTACATCGTCGTCATCATTGATGAGCTTGCCGACCTCATGCTCGTCGCGCCCGCCGATGTCGAGATGGCCATCGCCCGCATCACGCAGATGGCGCGCGCCGCCGGCATTCATTGCATCGTCGCCACGCAACGCCCGTCCGTGGATGTCATCACCGGCGTCATCAAGTCCAACATCCCCGCGCGCATCGCGTTCCAAGTCGCCGCCGCCGTGGACTCCCGCACCATCCTCGACAACAAGGGCGCGGACAAATTGCTCGGCAAAGGCGACATGCTCTACCTGCCGCCCGGCTCCGCGAAATTGATCCGCGTTCAAGGCGCGCTCATCACCGACCAGGAAATCCAGAGCTGCGTGGACTTCATCGCCGCGCAAGGCAAGCCGAGCTACGAAATGGAAATCCACAAGCAACTTTCCAAACCCGCCAACACCTTCGGCAACGAGAGCGGCATTGACGAAGACGAGGAGATCATCCAGGACTGCATCGAAGTCATCCGCAGCGAACAGAAAGCCAGCGTCTCGCTCCTGCAACGCCGGCTCAAGCTCGGCTACGGCCGCGCGGCGCGCATCATGGACGAACTGGAGAACCGCCAAATCGTCGGCCCCAGCAACGGTGCCGAGCCACGCGACATCCTCATAGACCTCGATGGCGAAGGCCACGACGGCGGCGGCCAGAGCGCGGTCTAAAAATTAGCCACGGATTGAACACGGATGAAACACGGATGGGCACAAAAGAAAAAATCCGTGTTCAATCCGTGTTCAATCCGTGGCTAAAAACTTATGAGCAAAACCTTGTTCGAGAAAATCATCGCGCGGGAAATCCCGGCGCAGATTGTTTTTGAAGACGACCTCGTGCTGGCGTTCCGCGACATCGCCCCGCAAGCGCCCGTGCACGTCCTCATCGTGCCGAAGAAACCCATCCCGCGCATCGCCGAGGCAGGTGCCGCCGACCACCAAGTCCTCGGCCACCTGCTGCTCAAGGCCGCCGAAGTCGCGGATCAACTCGGCTTGAAGGCGGGCGGCTACCGGCTCGTTTTCAACAACGGCGCGGACGCCGGCGAAGCCGTGCCGCATCTGCACCTGCACATCCTCGGCGGGCGGAAGATGGCCTGGCCACCGGGGTGAATGTGAACCGCCGCTTTGAGTTCGACAGCTTCAATAGCTTGAACTAGCTTCCAACCGTGAACTTAAAAATCGAGCTGGAGCGCGAATCGGACGGCCGCTGGATTGCCGAAGTCACGGAACTGCCCGGCTGCATGGCTTATGGCACCACTCAGACGGACGCGCTGGCCAAGGTCAAGGCGCTCGCGTTGCGCGTGCTGGCCGACCGCTTCGAGCATGGCGAACCAGTGCCTGCCGGCGACGAATTGTTTTCCATCGCATGAGCCAGTGGGGTTCACGAAAATCCCGGCAGGTTCTGGCCGCATTACTTCACATCGGTTGGGTTATCAAACGTCAGCGCGGCACATCGCACCGGATTCTTGCGCGGGAAGGCTGGCCGGATTTTGTTTTTGCCTTTCACGACGGCGAAGAAATCGGGCCGAAAATGCTTTCCCGCATCGCCAAACGAACCGGCCTTGAGCCGGAAGATTTATGATTCTCGGCGGGCGCAAGCTGAACTGGCCGCCGGGTTGAACGTTTCTGAAATGTCCACCGCTTCTTCACCTAACAGCGAGCGCGAATCGCAACCCAAGCCACCCGCGCAAGTTTGTGCGACTGCATCGGGGGATTCTTCCGGCGAATACTGGCGCTGGTGTCCGCAGTGCGGCCACGAGTTGCACAACGAGAAGTGCAAGCTCCGCTGCCCCCGCTGCCATTACTTTATGAGCTGCTCGGACTTTGATTGAATTCAATCCACGAATTACGCCAATTAACGCGAATTGAAATTTCCTTTCGCGAAAATTCGCGTAATTCGCGGATGCTCTTCACATCGCCCGCACCAGAGCCGCCACGCGTTTCGCATCCACCGGATTCGCCAGCTTGCCGTCCTTCTTCAACGACGAGCCGACGATGACGCCGTCCGCCACGCGCAGAAAGCTTTTCACGTTCGCCGCGTTCACACCGCTGCCCAGAAGAATTTTTGCGGAAGGACACGCGCGGCGGACCGTCTCCACGTCCGCGAGGTCGGCGGCCTGGCCCGTGCCCACGCCGGACACGATGAGCGCGTCGGCAAGGCCGCGTTCGTGCGTGTCGTGCGCGGCGTCTTCGAGCGACCAATCGCCGAGCGGCACGGCGTGTTTCACGTGGACATCGGCAAAAATCTGCGTGCGCGGGGCGATGCGTGCGCGCTCGCGCAAGGTGTGATACGCATCGCCCTCGATGACGCCCTGATCGGTGAGCATCGCGCCGCTGTGGACGTTCACGCGGATGAAATCGCCACCACACGCGGCGCACAGCGCGAGCGCGGCGCGGGCGTCGTTGCGCAGGACGTTGTAGCCGATGGGCAGTTTCACCGCCGCGCTCACGGCGCAACCGACGGCGGCCATCGCGGCGATGGTTTCCGGCGCGACGGCGGATTTGGTGAACGGCACGTCGCCAAAATTCTCGATGAACAATGCGTGCGCGCCGCCGCGTTCGTAAGCGAGGGCATCGGCGACGGCGAACTTGATGATCTCGGTCATGCTGGTGCGGCAGCGCGGTGCGCCGGGCAATGCCTTGAGGTGAACGACGCCGATGAAGACTTTGCGGTGGAGTTGGAAGAGGGTTTTCATGGTTGCTGTTTTTCCCGGAGGCTTTGCAGCGCGGCCATCGCGGCGGCGCCCTCGGCGAGTTTTTTGCTGGGGCCACGGCCGCGGGCGAGTTCCACGCCGGCGTGGTGGACGCGGCATTCAAACTCGCGGTTGTGATCTGGCCCGGTGGCGGCGGTGACTTCGTATTGCGGCGCTTCGGCGGAGTCCACCTGGAGCAACTCCTGCAGTTCGCCCTTGGGATTGTTAATCGTGGGTTCGACGGCAAGTCCGCCGATGCCTTGCTGAAATTCGCGGAGAATAAATTCACGCGCGCCTTCAAATCCTCCATCGAGAAACATCGCGCCGAGCAACGCCTCGTAAGCGTCGGCGAGACTGGAGGAGCGGTCGCGCCCGCCGGATTTTTCCTCACCGCGTCCGAGGATGAGGTGTTCGCCGAGGCTGATGGCACGGGCTTGGTCGGCGAGGGCGCGGGCGTTCACGAGTTTGGCGCGGCTCTTGGTGAGAGGGCCTTCGCCGAACGTGGCGAACCGGGAGTAGAGTTCGTGGGTGAGGGTGAGTTGGAGCACGGCGTCGCCGAGAAACTCCAGCCGCTGGTTGGTCGGCGTGGGCGCGTCTTGCTCGTGCGCGATGGACGGGTGCGTGAGCGCGAGGCGCAGCAGCGAGACGTCGGCAAACCGGTAGCCGAGGCGTTGTTGGAGCGCGTCAAGGTCGGCCACAGGATTTGGGTTTCAGGTTTGGGCGACGGGCGAGGCGGGTTCGGCGGAAGGTTCGGCCTGCTGCGCCGGAACAGATTCGTCTGCGGGCGGCGGCGGATTGAAGCCATGTTCGAGGAGCGTGGCGACGTCGTGCTGGACCTGCTCGAGTTGGTCGAGGCGCAGCGCGGGGTCAACGATGGTGAAGATGTCGCCGGTCTTGGGTTGCTCGTAAACGAACACGCGGTGGCCGTCGCGCTGGAGCTGCTCCTTGACCTTGAGGATGCGTTTGCGCTCGAGCATCACGGCGAGGATGTAGCCGGCGGGGATGTGCTTGGGGTCGTTCAGCTCGATGAGCTTGCGCAGGAGCGTCTCGGCGTTTTCTTTCTGGATGGCGTCCACCGGTGCGGCGGGCGGCGCGAGATAGACGCCTTGCCAGTGGGAGATGAAATTTTTCTGCTGCGGCGCGGTGGCACTGAAATTTTTCTGCCAGCACGGCTCGCAGATATCGGTGCGGCGCAGCTCGGAATGTTCCTCGATCAGCACCGTGTGATACGGCTGTTTGTCGGTGAAAGGTTGAGCGCACGACTCGCAGGCGTGGGCGCGGGATTGAATGTTCCAGTCGTTCATTGTGCCCCGAAAGTTAGCCACAGATTGAACACAGATGAAACACGGATTTTGAAAAATTATTTTCTGTGTTTAATCCGTGTTCAATCCGTGGCTAAACTGTGCCGTGCGCATCGGTTCGCTCCAACTCGAATCCAACCTGTTCCTCTCGCCGCTGGCGGGTTACACCAACCTGCCGTTCCGCCTCGTCGTGCGCGAAGTCGGCGGCGTGGGCCTCTGCACCACCGACCTCGTCAACGCCCGCTCGTTGCTGGAGAAAAATCCCAGAGCCTTCAAGCTCATCGAAACCCGCCCCGCCGATTCGCCGCTCGCCGTGCAGCTCTTCGGCAGCGTGCCGGAGGAGATGCGTGACGCCGCCGCGTTCCTCGAATCCCTCGGCGTCGCCAGCGTGGATATCAATATGGGCTGCCCCGTCCGCAAGGTCTGCAACGTCGGCGGCGGCTCGGCCATGATGACCGAGCTGACCAAGACCGCCGCGCTCGTCAAAGGCATGGTCAACGCCGTGAAGATTCCCGTCACCGCCAAGATGCGCCTCGGCTGGGACGCCGATAATTTGACCGCGCCCGACCTCGCCCGCACGCTGGAAGACGTGGGCGTGGCGGCAATCTTCGTGCATGGCCGCACCCGCGAACAAGGCTTCACCGGCACGGTGAACCTCGCGGGCATCCGCACCGTGGTGGCGGCGGTGAAGACCATTCCCGTCATCGGCAACGGCGATGTCATCACGCCCGAGGCCGCGAAGAAGATGTTTGATGAGACCGGTTGCGCTGGCGTGAGCATCGGACGCGGCGCGTTCTACGACCCGTGGATTTTTCAGAGGACGCTGGAATATTTGAAAAGTAGGGCAGGCGTCTCGCCTGCCCGCGCTGCCGAAGGCGGCGCATTACATTGCTTAGGCAATTCCTCGCTCGGGCTTTCGCCCGCGCCGGGCAGGCGAGACGCCTGCCCTACTTTACCTCCCCCCGAACCCACCTTCGCCGAGCGCGTGCGCGTGCTGTGCCGGCACTTGGATTTGATGGTGGAGATTTTCGGCGAAGACCTCGGCTGCCGGATGTTCCGCAAGGTCGCGCCGTGGTATGCCAAACGATTCGGCCCGGCGAACGTCTTCAACAAACGCGTCGTGCAAGTCGCCACACGCGCGGAATTCCACGCCGTGCTGGACGACTACACGAAGTGGCGGCAGCAATTTCTCGATGAGCGCGGCGAACTGCTCCCGCGTTACCAGCTCCCGCCCATGGTCGCGTCATTCATGCAGGAAGACGTTCCCGCCGTGGCGCAACGGCAGAACATCCCCGTGCCCAAAGGGCCGGTGGAGGTGTGGTGAATTCAGCCTGCGGGAAGCGTGCAGGGGTCATAATCGTAATCTTGCTCGTAATCTTAATCTCTTCCCGAACGGAATAAGATTACGATTATCATGCAAACAAACACCTCACAAACCGGTGGGATGATCCAGAAATGTCCACGGCACTTGGAACTTCCGGGCGAGTTCCGCCGCGAGCGCCTTCACGCCGAACGTCTCCGTCGCGTAATGGCCGGCGTAGAAAACATTCAGCCCCAGTTCCTCCGCCAGCGCGTAGGTCCAATGCGCGCCCTCGCCGGTGATGAAGGTGTCCACGCCCTCGGCGGCGGCGAGTTTCAGTTCGTTGCCCGCGCCGCCGGTGACGACGCCGATGCGCCGGCAACTGTCTTTTCCTCCGGGAATGAGCTTGGGTTTCGCGCCGGTTGCGCGAGCGAGGCGGGCGGCGAGTTCGTTGCGGGAAATTTTGGAGGTCGTCTGCAAACCAATCGGTTGGCCGTGGCTCTCGAAGAACGGTTTCAACTTTCTGAAACCCAGCGCGGCGCAAAGTTGCGCGTTGTTGCCGAGCCGGGGATGGGCGTCGAGCGGCAGGTGCGAGCTGTAAATGGCGAGGTTGTTTTCCAGCAGCAGGCGCAGTAGCTCTTGGCGTTTGCCTGTCCACGGATGCGAGGGCGACCAGAATAAGCCGTGATGCACGATCAGCAAGTCGGCGCGGGCGGCGATGGCGAGCTTCACGGTGGCGAGGCTGGCGTCCACCGTCGCGGCGATGCGTGTGACCATGCCGGAGTTTTCCACTTGCAAGCCGTTCACCGCGCCGTCGTAGTCGCCGATGGCGGCGGTGCGGAGAATTTTATCGCAGTGTTTGACGATGGCGGTGAGCGGGGCTTTTGGCATGGGGCGATGAAACCAGATTTATTCCGGCGCGCAAAGCGGGAATGTCCGGGAATGTCCGGGGTCGGCAAGGTGGAGCGTGTATCTGGACACTGCCCGCGAAACGAACGGGCGGGCCGTTTGGAGTTCCGCGTTTACGCGGCTTGGCGTGGCAATCCGCGCAAGCCGCCTGAAGGCGGAACTCCAAACGGGGGCAGTGTCAAGATGTGCTCGGCAAGGTGAAGTAAAAATCTGTGGGTGTGAAAAATCGTGCATCCGGGCGGCGACGTTTTATCATGCGGGCTGATCCGTGAATAAGACTGTTACAACTGAAGCTGGCGAACCGGCGGTGGGTTGCGTGCTGGGCACGCGGCTGGCGTTGACGGATTACGCGGGGCTGGCGGCGTTCTGTCTGGAGCGTTCGCTGTCGGCGGGGCCGGTGGCGGTGGATTTTTCAAACACGCATGTGGTGACGTTGCGGCGGCATGATGCGGTGTTCCGGGCGGTGACGGATTGCTTTGACTGGTTCGCGCCAGACGGGATGCCGCTGGTGTGGTGCTTGAATTGGCGCGGGGCGAAGCTGCGCGACCGGGTTTATGGGCCGACGTTCCTGCGGCGTTGCGTGGCGAACAGTCCGGCGTCGGTGCGCCATTATTTTCTGGGCGGTTCGGCGGAGTGTCTGGCGGCGTTGCAGGATTTTTTGAGGAAGGAAAATCCGGCGTTGCAGATCGTGGGGGCGCGGGACGGGTATTTTGCGCCGGAGGAAGAGGTGGGGATTGTGGATGAGATCAACGAGCTTTCGCCGGATTTCATCTGGGTGGGGCTTGGCACGCCGAAGCAGCAGGAGTGGATTCGCCGGCACAAGTCGGACATCCGGCGCGGGGTGATTTTCGCGGTGGGGTTCGCGTTCGATGTGAACGCGGGGATGAAGCCGGACGCGCCGGCGTGGATGCAGCGGTGGGGGTTGACGTGGGTGTTCCGGCTGGCGAGCGAGCCGGGGCGGCTGCTGGGTCGGTATGTGAAATACAATTCGCTGTTCCTGTTTTATCTGTTGTGGGACGGTGTGCGCGGCGGGGCGAAGATTGAGCCGAAGCGCTGAATCGCGGTCGAATGGAAAACAAAATCGGGATGGAATCTGAAACCAAAAAAACGGCGGGCGGCGAGAAGCCGTTCCGCGTGGAGTTCGCGGAGTGCTGGCGCGCGATGCCGGACAAGGGGTTGTTCCTGGCGCTGCTGGCGGCGTGGCTGGGGCTGTTTCACTGGCTGGGAAACTCGGCGGCGGGTTACACGAAGACGACGTCGCTGTTCGGATGGATGTTTCATGTGTATTCAAATTCGGTGGATGACGAGCACGGGCAACTGGTGCCGTTCGTGGTGCTGGGGTTGTTGTGGTGGAAACGGGGGGAGTTATTGGCGGTGAACAAGGCGGTGTGGTGGCCGGCGCTGGGATTTGTGGTGGCGGGGCTGGGGCTGCACTGGTTCGGGTTTGCGATCCATCAGCCACGGGTTTCCATCGCGGGATTTTTTCTGGGGCTTTACGCGCTGACGGGGCTGGTGTGGGGTCGGGGCTGGTTGCGGGCGAGTTTCTTTCCATTTTTCCTGTTCGTGTTCTGTGTGCCGCTGGCGACGGTTTCGGAGGCGGTGACTTCGCCGCTGCGGATTCTGGCGACGTGGCTGACGGTGGGGGTGGCGCGGGTGGCGGGGGTGGATGTGATCCGCTCGGGGTCGCAGATTTATGACGCGGGTCGGACGTTCCTGTATGACGTGGCGCCGGCGTGCAGCGGGATACGGAGCATCATCTCGCTGGTGGCGGTGACGACGATTTATGGTTTCATGCAGTTCGGGCAGCCGTGGCGTCGCGGTGTGATGATTGCGGCGGCGTTGCCGCTGGCGTTGCCGCTGGCGTTGGCGGGGAATGTGGTGCGGTTGACGACGGTGATTTTGACGGCGGAGGTTTTCGGGCAGGAGGCGGGGGCGTGGGTGGAGCAGAAGCTGGGGCTGGTGACGTTTGTGGCGACGGTGGGCTGCGTGTTTTTGCTGGGGCGGTGGTTGCGGGAGAAGCGGGAGGAGACGATATGACGCGGCAGAAATTATTTTTATTGGTGGTGGTGCTGGGGTTGGTTGGCGTGACGGCGGCGGGGCTGTTGCGGTTGCGGTCGGGGCAGCGGCTGGGTGCGCCGGGGGTGAGGACGCGGGTGGTGGCGGGTTCGGGGAATGTGGAGATTGCGCTGCCGTTGGCGGTGGCGGGGTTCACTTCGGAGGCGGTGGAGGCTGCGGCGGCGGTGACGAACACGTTGCCTGCGGATACGAGTTATGGGCAGCGGGTGTATCGGGCGGCGGATGGTTTTATTGCGCAGATGACGGTGGTGCTGATGGGGTCGGATCGTTCGAGCATGCACAAGCCGCAGATTTGTCTGCCGGCGCAGGGGTGGAATATTTTTCAGACGGAGGTGGGGATGGTTACGGTGGAGCGGCCGGGGCGTTATGAGTTGCCGGTAATCAAGCTGGTGGCGGCGAACGAGATCACGGTGGACGGGCAGCCGGTGGCGGCGCGTGGGGTCTATGTGTATTGGTTCGTGACGGAGGGTGAGTTGAGCGCGGACCCGAGCGGGTTGCGGCGGATGTGGCGGAGTATGGTGCATCTGCTGGCGACGGGGGAGATGCAGCGGTGGGCGTATGTAAGTGTGTTCGCGGTGTGCGAGCCGGGACGGGAGGAGGCGACGTATGGCAGGATGAAGGAACTCATCGCGGCGGCGGTGCCGGAATTTCAAGTGGCTGGCGGCAAGGCGGGGGCGGGGCGGTGATGGCCGGAGCAGCGTCTTAATCGTAATCGTAATCCTGGTTCTTGGCCGATTAAGATTAGGATTAGGATTAGGATTAAGACACAACCAAGGCGGAGGTCGGTTTGCGTTCACGGGGCGAATCGCTTAGGCTTTTTTGCGGGCGGAATTTTTTATAAAAGTATGTTGCGGCGTCATCAACAGATACGGATGCAGATCCAGCAGTTGCTGGATGCGTGTCTGTTTGCGGTGAGTTTCTGGCTGGCGTATGTGATCCGCTCGCATCCGCTGGTCATAGATTTTCTGGCGTTGCCGGGGGTGGCGCCGTTCGAGTCGTTCGTGAGTTTTTATCTGGTGCTGATTACGATGGTGCCGCTGGTGCTGGACAGCCAGGGTTTCTACAACCGCTCGGTGGTGGCGCCGCGGCGGATGATGTTTTGGCCGTTGTTGAGGGGTTGTTTTTTGGTGGCGCTGGGTCTGACGCTGCTGCTGTTTTTCTTCCGGATGTATCTGCCGCGGTCGGTGATTTTCGGGTTCGGTGTTTTAAGTTTTACGACGGTGTGGTTGAAGGAGGAGATTCTGCGGCTGGGGTTCAAGACGAAGTTCACGCAGGCGCAACTGCGGCGGCGGTTCGTTCTGATGGGGCCGCCGGCGGAGACGGCGCTGATGCGGGCGGCGATCCGGTCGCATCCAGACGAGAACATGGTGATTCTGGCGGAGCTGGACCTGACGGCGACGCCGGTGGCGGGGCTGGTGGCGCTGCTGCATGAGCATTCGGTCAATGGCGTGGTCTTGAGTGCGCGGCACGCGAATTTTGAGCAGGTGGAGGCGGCGATCCGGGCGTGTGAGATTGAGGGGGTGGAGGCGTGGCTGGTGGCGGATTTTTTCAAGACGCAGATTTCGAGGACGAGCTTCGATGATTTTTTTGGGCGGCCGGTGATGGTGTTCCGCACGGCGCCGGAGGCGTCGTGGCAGGGGGTTTTGAAGGAGGCGATGGATTTGATGGGGTCGTTCCTGATGCTGGCGGTCGCGGCGTTGCCGATGGGGGTGATTGCGGTGCTGATCAAGGTGACGTCGCCGGGGCCGGTGTTTTTCCGTCAACAGCGGGCGGGGCTGAACGGGCAGCCGTTCACCATGTATAAGTTTCGCACGATGGTGACGAACGCGGAGCAGTTGCAGCATGAGTTGGCGGCGTTGAACGAGATGTCCGGTCCGGTGTTCAAGGTGAGCAACGATCCGCGCGTGACGCGCATGGGGAAATTTCTCCGCAAGTTCAGCTTGGATGAATTTCCGCAACTGCTGAACGTGTTGCGCAGTGAGATGAGCTTGGTGGGGCCGCGGCCGTTGCCGGTGCACGAGGTGGCGCGGTTTGATGATGTGGCGCATCGCCGGCGGTTGAGTGTGAAGCCGGGGCTGACGTGTCTGTGGCAGGTGCGCGGGCGCAACGAGATTGTGAAGTTCGAGGACTGGGTGCGGCTGGATTTGGAATATATTGACCAATGGTCGCTCTGGTTGGACATCAAAATTCTGTGCCGCACCGTCCCGGCGGTGTTCGCGGGGACGGGCGCGAGTTGAAATCCGCATTGCGAAACCCTCGCCGCGCAGGAATACTGCGTGCGGTGAAAATCAACCCTTCAATTTTGTAACTCATGGCAAAGAAAACGCGCTCCACTTCCAAGCAGCCCACGTCGGTCGTCACCGGCGCCGCCGGATTTCTCGGCTCTCACTTGACCGACTTGCTGCTGTCGCGCGGCCACAAGGTCATCGGCATGGACAATTTTGTGACGGGCTCGGTGGACAACATCGCGCATCTCGGTGGGAATAAGAATTTCAAGTTCGTGGAGCAGGACGTGACGGAATTTATTTTTCTGGATGTGCCGGTGGATTACATCTGGCATTTTGCGTCGCCGGCGAGTCCGATTGATTATTTGGAATTGCCGATCCAGACGCTGAAGGTGGGTTCGCTGGGGACGCACAAGGCGCTGGGGTTGGCGCTGCAGAAGAAGGCGCGGTTTCTCATCGCTTCCACGTCGGAGATTTACGGCGATCCGCTGGTGCATCCGCAGCCGGAGGAATATTGGGGCAACGTGAACACGATCGGGCCGCGCGGCTGCTATGACGAGGCGAAGCGCTTTGCCGAGGCGATGACGATGGCCTACCACCGCGAGCACGGGGTGCAGACGCGCATCGTGAGAATCTTCAATACTTACGGCCCTCGGATGCGGTTGAACGATGGGCGCGTGGTGCCGGCGTTCGTCAGTCAGGCGTTGAAGAACAAGCCGGTCACGGTGTTCGGCAAGGGGCAGCAGACGCGGAGTTTTTGCTACGTGTCGGATTTGATCGAGGGGATTTACCGGTTGATGATGAGCGATTGCGACGAGCCTGTGAACATCGGCAATCCGACGGAGATGACGATGCTGGAGTTCGCGCGGGAAATCATCCGCGCCACCGGTTCGCGCAGCAAGGTGGTGTTCCGTCCGCTGCCGCAGGACGACCCGAAACAGCGGCGTCCGGTGATCGCGCGGGCGAAGAAGGTGCTGGGTTGGTCGCCGAAGGTGACGCTGGCGGAGGGCTTGACGACGACGATTGAATATTTCCGGACGAAGGTGTGAATCCGCGCTGCGGCTGTCGGAAGGACACGGTTTTTGGCGAGTTTGGATTTGACCGGTGGGTGCGAATGAAGTAACTACCACGGGCTAACGCTACGAGTCTTGGCCGAAGGATGGGCTGGCACACGGGGTGAAGAGAAAATGCTGAATTTAAAATCATTTCTGGCGGTTGATTTCGGAGCGGGCAGCGTGAAGCTGGCCGAGTTCGAGGTCAACGAAGCCGGCGGATTGCGCCTCATGCAATACGGCATCGAGTCTCTCGGCTCGGAAGGGGCGCAGGAATCCACACGCGCCGCGGCCATACTCAAGGCGCTGCAAAAGCTACTTGCCGGCAAGGGCGTCAAATCCAAGGACGTCAATGTCTGCGCGGCGGGCTTCCAGGTATTTTCCAAGTTCGTCAAGCTGCCGCCTGTCGAGGCGAGCAAGGTCACGCAGATCATCCAATACGAGGCGCAGCAGAACGTGCCGTTCCCGCTGGCCGAGGTGGTGTGGGATTACCAGATCATGGGCGCGCTGCCGAGCGGCGAGCTGGAGGTGTTGCTGGTGGCCATCAAGGCGGACGTGGTGGAGGGGTTGTTCAAGGTGGCGGAGGCTGCGGGGCTGCGGTTGCAGGTGGCGGATGTCTCGCCGGCGGCGCTGTGCAACGCGTTCCGATATAATTACGGCGACCTCGAAGACTGCACCATGCTGTTGGACATCGGCGCGAAGACGAGCAACCTGCTGTTCTTCGAGAAGGGCAAGGTTTTCTCCCGCAGCATCAACATCGGCGCGAATTCCATCACGCAGGATTTCAGCAACGAAGGCAAACTGCCGTTCGCCGAGGCCGAGAAGCTCAAGATCACCGAAGGCTTCGTGAGCCTTGGTGGCGCGTATGCCGAGCCGGAGAACCCGCACCAGGCAGCCATCTCCAAGATCGCGCGGCAGTTCATGACGCGGCTGCACATTCAGGTCAACCAGACCATGCAATTTTATCGGGGACAGCAGGGCGGTTCGGCGCCGGTGCGGCTGTTCCTCTCCGGCGGGGCTTCGATCATGCCCTACACGGCGCAGTTTTTTGCGGAGAAGCTCAACGTGCCGGTGGAATATTTCAACCCGCTGCGCAACGTGCAGCTCGACCCCGGCCTGAATCTGGAGGAGCTTGCGCGCGTGGCTCATTCGCTGGGGGAAGTCGTGGGCCTCGGCCTGCGCAACTTGGCGCATTGCCCGGTGGAATTGAACCTCATGCCGGAGAGCACGCTGCGGTGGCAGAGTTTCAACCAGAAAAAACCTTACCTCATCGCCACCGTGTTCAGCTTGGTGCTGGTGGTGTTCGCGAGCGGCTGGCTCTTTGGCAAATTGGCCGAGGTGAAGCAGGATGAAATCACGAAGCTGGGGGATGGCAAGGATGGCATCCCGGCACTTCAAGCCAGGGCGGAGAAGTTCCGCAAGGCGTATCATCAGGATCTGGCCAAGGCCAGGTCGCAGGCCAACCAGGTCGCGGACTGGATTGAAGCGCGGTTTTTCTGGGTGGACACATGCCGGGCCATGCGCGCCGCCTTCATCGCTGCGGAAGCCAAAACCAAGGTCAAAATCGGCAGGGACACCGGCGTGTGGATTGAAAGCATGATGCTGGCGAATGGCGAACAGCCAGGAGCCGCCCCCGCCATGCCAGTCGGAGTGCCGATGAACATGGGTTTACGCAGAATACCGCCGGGAATGCCTCCCCAAGCGGGCATGTTGCCCGAACCAGGAATGGCGCCCGACCCGGGAATGGCGCCACCGGTGGAAGTCGCGCCTGCGCGGGCGTCTGGAGCGGAGACAAACCAGATGGTCATCACATTGAATTGCCGTGCGGTGAGCCTGAACTCAGAAGAGGCTAACAAAAATCTGGCCTATACGCTTTTGAGCGAGCTGGAGACCAACCCTCTTTTCAAATCCGCCAAGACGCAGGAAACGAAGGCGGACGATGCGACGGGCACGTTCACATTTACCGTCGCCTTGAAACTCAAGACACCGCTGAAATTCTAGCATGGCCTGGATCAAACGAAATCTCTACTTCCTGATTGGCGGCATTGTCGCGCTGGTTCTGCTCGGCGCGGCGGTCTTCTATCTGGTCACCAAGAACCAGATGAATAACGACCTTTCTGAAAAACTCGATGCGGCTTACGGGGAATTGACCCAGCTGAACCAGCAGAACCCTCATCCGGGCAATTCCAAGGTGGACAACATCAAGATTGCCAAAGAACAATCCGGGCGATTGACCAATTATGTCGGCCGTGCGGACCAGTTTTTTGGACGCATCCCCTCCATACCTGACAGCGGGGAGATCACCGATGCCATTTTTGCCGCGCAGTTGAGCAAGACCATCGTAGAACTGCAGACCGCCGCCACAGCCGCCAGCGTCATCCTGCCCCCGCGCTATGATTTCTCCTTCAGCGCTATCAAATCCAAGATGGCATTCGCCACTGGCAGCCTCCATCCGCTGGCCGAGCAATTGGGCGAGGTGAAGGCCATCTGCGACGTTTTGTATCGCGCAAAAATCAACGCCCTCGACAGTATCCGTCGCCGCCGCGTCTCTCCGGATGACAGAGAGCTGGCGGATTACACCGAGCTGCCAGCCACCACCAACGAACTGGCGGTGTTGACGCCGTATGAAGTCACATTCCGTTGTTTCAGCGGAGAGCTGGCCGAAGTGTTGAGGGGGTTTGCCTATTCTCCGAACGGATTCATCGTCAAAACCGTTTCCATTGATCCCGCCTCAGCGTTGGCAGTCACGCCCGAAGTGCAAGCAGCGGTCCCCTCCACGATTTTTGCGGAATCACTAAGGAGGCGCAGCCCATTTGAGCCGGGAATCATGGCTCCCCCCGTGGTGCAGCCCATTGCTCCCGTGACGCCGACGGTGCGCGGCGGTTTGCAGACCTTCCTGAACGAGCGCCCGTTGAGAGTGAATCTGGTGATTGAACTGGTGAAATTGAAAAAATAACCCGCATGGATTTCATCAAGAAACATTACGAAAAACTCCTGCTCGGCGTGGTGCTGTTGAGCCTCGCCGTCGCAGTGGTGTTCCTGCCCTTCTACATCAACGGTCAGAAACAGGACTTGATTGACAAGCGCACCGGCAAGCTGAATCCAACCGTCAAAGCCTTGACGAATCTGGACGAGTCCCGCTACACCGACGCATATCAGCGGCTGGAAAAGTCCGTGCCGCTCAACCTTTCCAAGCCGCACCACCTCTTCAATCCCGTGCCGTGGCAGAAAAAAGCGGACGCCACCCTGATCAAAGTTCAGGAAGGCAACGAAGTCGGCGCGGAAGCCCTGCAGGCCACCAAGGTCAACCCGCTTTACACGACCATCCGGTTTGAATCCGTCAGCCCTAGCACAAATTATTTCATCAGCGTGACGCGCGATGCCGATCCGAATCCCAAGCTGCGTCGAAAAAAAGAGGTGGCTTACAATCTCGGCGAGAAGCGTGATTTCCTGCAGTTGATGGAGGTCAAAGGCGTTCCCGAAAAGCCCGAGCTTCTCATCCTCCTCTTGAACGACACCAGCGCGACGGTCAGCGTCTCCATAGACCGCCCGTATCAGCGTGTGGATGGCTACAGCGCCGACCTGCGCTATGACCCGGAAAAGGGCATCTGGCTCGGCCGCCGCGTGAACGACAAAATCAATTTTGCCGGGGATGAGTTCTCCGTCGTTTCCATAAATCTAATTGCTACCAATCAATTTGAAGTGATATTGTCAGCCAAATCAACCGGCAAGAAAACCACCGTCAGATACAACTCGGAAATGTGATTTCACCCGGTAATTGAATTTCAGCCAAACGACCCAAGCCCCACAAAATCTCATGATCAGAGCAGCCAACCCCCAGCTTGTTCTCACCGTACTCCTGGCCATTGCCGCGCCGGCATTCGCACAGGAAGATTCAGCCAACGCTCCTGCTGCCGCCGTGCAGGAAGCCGTGCGCCGCCAAGCCTCCACCGTGGAGCTGCGGCAGAAGCTCATCGAGGCCGGCCAAGCCGAACAGCACAGGGAACTCCTCGCCGCCGCCAAGCTGTATCAGGCCGCCTACAAGTTGAGCCAGGAAGTCGGCAGCGGCATTGATGCCGAAACCAAGTCCGCCATCGCCGGCGTCTCCCGCATCGGCGCAGCCCTCGCACAACAGGCGC
The DNA here is from genome assembly GCA_031371425.1 of Verrucomicrobiales bacterium. Lineage (GTDB taxonomy): Bacteria > Verrucomicrobiota > Verrucomicrobiia > Limisphaerales > JAFMIX01 > JAFMIX01. The sequence continues at coordinate 18,037 of JANMJO010000109.1, forward strand.
AGGAACTCGGAGACTACAAGGGCGCCGAGGCGCGCATCAAATCCGCGCTCCTCGTGGACCCCAAAAACCAGACGCTGCTCACCCTCAAACGGAACAACGATGCTTGGTTCGCCGCGCAGGCCGGGAAAATCCCGAGCGCCGAAGTCAAAGAACGTGAGGCTGGCGTCATCGCCAGCAAGATCAAAAACTCGACGCTCGTGCAGGACGGCAAACTGCTTTACGAACTCGGCAAGTGGGACGAAGCAGAAGCCAAGTTCCGGGTCGTGCTCGCCGAGGAGGCCGATAATACCGCCGCAATCTATTACATCAAACTCGTCCAAGACGCCCGCTATGGCGCGAGCGACAGCGCCCGCGAACTCACCGCCCGGAAGCGCATCGTCGAGGTTGAGGACGTCTGGCGTCTGCCGGTCAAGCGCGACCTTCTCCCCACGCCGAACCCCTACTTGCAAGTCCAACAGGTGCACACCGGCGTCGGCCGGGCGGCGATTGTTTCCAAACTCGATCTCATCCGCCTGAGCGAGGTTAAATACGACGGCTTGGAACTCGCCGAAGTCATCCGCAACCTCAGCGAAGTCACCCGCAAGAGCGACCCCGACAAGGTGGGCATCAACTTCATGATCATCGGCGAGGCCGCCTCTGCCGGCGGAGCGACTGGCGCCGTGGACCCCACCACCGGTCTGCCGATTGCCGCCGCGCCCGCTGACGCCGTGGATATTTCCACCGTGCGCGTGAAGATCAACCCGCCCATGAACAACCTCCGCCTCGCCGATGTGCTTGATGCCATCGTGAAGACTGCGGACCGGCCCATCAAATATTCCATCGAAGACTATTGCATCGTGTTCTCCGCCCGCGCCGCCGAGACCCCGGCGCTGTTCAACCGGACATTCAAGGTGGACCCCAACACATTCTTCCAAGGTCTCCAAAGCGTTTCGTCAATGAGCTTCGGCAGCAGCAGCAGCGGCGGGAGCGGTGGCGGCGGCGGTGGTCGTGGCGGCGGTGGCGGTGGCGGCAACCGCGGTGGCGGTGGTGGCAACAGCGGTGGCCAAAATGGCGGCGGCCAAAATGGGGGAAGCGAAACCGCAAGTCTTGCGCGCGTATCCGTTGCCGGTGGCGGCAGCGGCGGCCAAAATGGCGGTGGTGGCGGCAGCAGTGGCGGCGGCATCGCCTTCGTCACGCGGACAAATTCCACGTCGGAGGCCCAGTCCGCAGTCCGCGAGTTCTTCACGGCGGCGGGAGTTGATTTCGGTGCCACCGCCGGTGGTCCTGGCGGGGCGAGGCAGGGACAGGCTCCGAGTAACGGCAAGGCGCTTTTCTTCAACGATCGCAAAGGCATTCTTTTCGTGCGCGCCACGCTGCAGGACTTGGACATCATTGAAGCGGCTATTCAGATGCTGAACGTCACGCCGCCGCAGGTGCACATCCAGTCCAAGATTGCGGAGGTCACGCAGGACGACAGGAATTCGCTGGGCTTCAACTGGTTTCTCGGCAATACGCTCATGGGCAATGGCAATGTCGGCGCGCAGGGCGGCACCGCGCCGTCCTTCGCAGGCGTGCCCACCACGGCCAACCCTTCCGGCATTTTCCCGAACCCGATCATTCCGCAGTCGCTGACGGATTCGCTCATCAGCGGCGGTTTGAGAAACGGCCTGAACGCCCCGGCGATCGGCACCCTCTCCGGCATCCTCACAGACCCGCAGTTCCGCGTGGTGGTCAATGCGCTGGAGCAGCGCGATGGCGTGGATGTCGTCAGCGCGCCCTCGGTCACCACGTTGAGCGGTCGGCAGACCCACATCGAAGTCACCGACGTGCGTTCCATCGTGACGGGCTTGGATGCCAACCAGACCGGCGGCGGCGGCAACAATAACAACGGTAACAACGGCGGTGGCAACAATGGCAACAACGGCAGCGGCGGCTCCGTCGGCTCCGTCATCCAGCCCACGGTTGACCAGCTTCCGTTCGGGCCGGTGCTGGACGTGATTCCGTATGTTTGCGCGGATGATTATACCATCCAGATGACCGTCATCCCCACGGTCACTGAATTTGTGGGTTATGACACCTCCACTTTCACCGTTCAGGCTCAGGGCAGTGTCGGCAATGCGCTGATTCAGCAGGTCCCGTTGCCTCACTATCGCATGCGGCAAGTGACAACGTGTGTGGCGGTCTGGGACGGGCAGACAGTCGTCCTCGGCGGCCTCATCAGCGAAGAAGTGATCAAGACAAAGGATAAAATTCCCGTGATCGGCGATCTGCCTTTGGTTGGGCGGCTTTTCCGCAGCGAGTCTGCGAGCAAGATAAAGAAGAACCTGCTCATCTTCGTGACGCCCACCATTATTGATCCGGCGGGCAACCGGGTTCATGTGGATGAGGAGATGCCTTTCGCGCAGACCAGCATCCCGCCGCAGCGTCCGCAGGCGGCCCGTCAATGATGATGGCGTTTTGAAAATAATCTTTGTGTCGCATTCAATCACCATCCCAAACTTGAAACAGCCGCTGAATTCGGCTATAATCTAGCGCTTTTTATGTCCTTATCGCTGTATGTCCGTGGGATGTTGGTTGCCGGAGGCATTGTGTTGGCGTGTCCAGCGCTGGTGTCTGGTCAAACTGGCTGCGTTGCGGACGGCGGCGAATACGCGCCGGCCATTCCTCTGGCCGGTGACCAAGTTTATCCGCAGGCGAGCATCAGTTCCGCAGGCGGCTTTCTTGTCTGGCAGGACAACAACATTGATGGCGATGGCTGGGGCGTCAGCGCACAGGAAGTGGACGCGAATTTTTCCGCCAAGTTCGGCGCGTTCCGCGTGAACTCCACCGCCACAGGCGATCAGGTCAATCCGCAGGTGAGTCTGTTGAACGGCGGCGGCGCGGCGTTCGTCTGGCAGGGCGGCGCGGCGGGATTCCCGCACATCAAGGCTCGCTTTCTTTCCACCAGCAACACATGGACGACGGGCGCGGACGTGGCGGTCAACACCTTCACCAACGACATCCAAGTCAGCCCCGCGCTGGCGACATTGACCAACGGCAACGTCCTCATCGCTTGGGGCAGTTTCAACGAGGCGGCGGCCGACAGCATGCAGGATGTCTATGCGCGGCTGTTGACTCCTGCCGGCGCAGCGGTCAGCGGCGAACTGGCCATCAATCAGACCACACTCTCCAACCAGCGCACTCCGGCAGTGGCGGCGTTGAGCGGCGGCGGTTTCGTGGTGGCGTGGGTTTCGGAGCAGCAGCGGTTTGACAACAGCGTGGATGTTTACGCGCGGCTGTTCAACGCGGCGGGCGTGGCGCAGGGTGGCGAATTTCTCGTGAACACCGGCACCAACGTCTGCGCGAACCCCAGCGTGGCGGCGGCGGCGGACGGCGGATTTGCCGTCGCATGGAGCGAAAAAGATTTGGCGGTGAGGACCAATGGTTGGGATGTATTTGTCCGCACCTACTCCGCCGCTGGCGTGGGCGGCGCGGCGCGCCGGGTGAACACCCGCGTGTATGGCGATCAACTGGTGCCGAAGATTAGTTATTCCGGCGGCAGTTACTTGGCAGTCTGGACGAGCCTGGGGCAGGACGGTTCGGGCAAGGGAGTTTACGGTCAGACGTTGCAGGCGGATGGCTCCGCGGCGGGCGGCGAATTCCGTGTGAACACGGCGACGGCGGGCGACCAGATGCAGCCGACTGTGGCTGCGGATGGCGGTCAGCGTTTTCTCGTGATGTGGACCAGCTTCGCGGGCGGGCTGAATAGTTTTGATGTGCGTGCGCAGCGCTACGCCGCGGCATTGCTGCCGCCGAGCGCGCCGAGCGCGCCGTATGTGACGGTCTTGAGCTCCACCAACCTCATGGTTTCGTGGCCGGCGCAGGGTGGTTACAGCGTGGCGAATTACGAAGTGTATGCCGATGGCGCGCTGGCCGGCAGCCCGACCGTAGCCGTGACGAACAGTTGGTGGACGATGAACGGCTTGACCGCCGGAAGCACGCACACGTTCCGGCTGGCGTTTGTGCTGACAGATGGACGGCGCTCGGCATTGTCTGCGGCGGCCAGCGGCACGACTTACAGCAAGTTCATGTGGGGCGGCATCGCGTGGGATTGGATGAGCCAGTATTTCGGCAACAACAGCGCCACATGGCCGTCCGCCACGGCGCCGGTGAATTCCGGCGGGCCGACGCTGCTGTATATTTTCTTGAGCGGCGGCAATCCTCTGGATTCAAGCACATGGTTGCGGACGCGGTTGACGCCGTCGGCGCAGGGCTTCTTCCTCTCGTGGAATTCGCAGCCCGGGCTGATTTATCAGGTGCAGTCTTCCACGAACATGAGTTCGTGGCCGAATCTGGGTTTGCCGCGGTATGCCGCTGGGACGAACGATGCGATTAACGTGGGTGGCAGCAACCGGGGTTATTACCGGGTGTTGCGGCTGCGCTGACAACCATTTCTATGTTGAGAATATTTCAGAGATGCGGGTGGGTGCTGCTGTTGGCGGTGTGTTTGCCGTCGGCGCGGGCCTTTTCATTGTGGGGGCCGGTCGCCAACGGCGGGGACTCCTACCAGACGCCGGACATTGGTTATGGAACGTTGCCAATCTGTATAGCCCCAGACAGCCTTTTTGTGGGAGCCCCGAAAAATCTGCACGAGGAATTTCGCATCAACGTCCCTACGCTGTATTATTCTTACGACAAAAATTTCCTGAACTATTTCGGTTCAAACGGCGTGGCGGCGGTTGATTCCGCCTTTTTGATGCTTTCAAATCATTTGAGCGGTGTCGCCCTCACGTCGCGCAGCGCCAGCCTTTCGGAATTTCCGTTCAACACAACGCGGGTGAATTACCGCGCCCAAGCGCTGCAAATGGAGGACATCAAGACCACCGTCGTGGGCGTGATGATGGAGCAGCTGGGGCTGGCGGACCCGGTCGAATGGGTCTGGGCGTTGCGCGAGCGCCATCTGCAGCCGAACCTGCCCTGTCCCAATTATATTTACAGCGTGCTCCAGCGGAATTTCGACCCGCTCACCCCGCAGCCTTCCAGATACATCAACGGGCGGCTCTACACATACCAGATTCTTCAGGGGGATTGTCTGACTTGTGACGACGCGCTTGTATTAAATTTTCCCGCAGACCCGGGGCTGATCGGACTCGATCCCACGCCTGTGGCTTCCTTTGCGGATATTAGGGGTTTCGGCAGGCTCGTCACCGGACTCACTCGTGACGACATGGGCGGCCTGCGCTACCTGATGAGCACGAATAATCTGAACGAGGAGGGCGTGGCCCCCGGCAGCACGATCATCAGCGGCGGCTTCACGAACAGGAACGTGACGCTCGTCGTGGAAACCGCAGACTTGAGTGTGCTGGCAAAGCTCGCCCTGACCAACGCACCCGGCGCGTTGCAGGCGCTCTATCCCAGTCTTGGCATCGCTTCCAGTTACGACTATCTGACGAATGTGGTCACCACCAACATCACCGTGATCACCCAGACCGTCAGGAGCGGAGCGTTCCAGATCATCACCAACACCGGCACGGTGTATCCCATCAGCACATTGGATCTAGCGATTTTTGCCCAAGCTTCAAAAACTAACTCCGCTGCGGCTCTCGAAGCATTGTATTCGGGATTGGTCGTCTCCAGCGAGGGGACGAACTATGTGCCTGCCGCGATCACCAACATCACGCCATATTTCTATGTGCCGCCTTATTCCGTGCCGCCGTTCATACCCGTGGTCGGATACACGACGAATTATTTTAATTATTTCGCCACCAACTATGTGCACACCTTCGCCAACGTCGTCACTAATTTCGCCACCAACCGCAGCGTTGTGATCTCGAACACGGTACGGTATTCCGCGCCGTGGGATTATGCGGGGACGATTTCCACGAATACCACCTCCCAAAAGCTGGTGACGACCAATCTGGCAGGTGACTTTTATATATTGCCGACCAATCTGTGCGGCTACGTGGTTTTGCAGACGCTGACCAATGTGATTACCACGACCAACCTTTTGGCGTCGGCGAGCACCAACAACGGAAATTTCTTTTCCGTGACCACCATCACTTATTTCACCAACCACCAGTTGTTGATACAGCCAATCACCTGCTACGGCTACTTCACCAACTTCACCACGAACGTGACCAGGCAATACGGTTACGCCTTCGATAATGTGGTGACCAACTCCTTTTATCCCAACACCCCGGTCACCATTCAGACCACCAACATCTATTCCTGCGGCCTGCCGGGATTGCTGTGCACCAACATCACCACCACCAACGCGATTTGGACTAACGTCGTCTCGGGCGATTTCTACCTGCTGCCGACCAACCAATGCGGCCTGTCCATCGTCCGAGTGCAACTGACCAACGTGGTGGCGACAACCAACCTCCAGTCCGTGGTCACGAACAGCAACGGCAGCGTCACCTATCAGGGCGCGATCACTTACTTCACGAACCACACGCTGGTAATCAACCCGGTGGATTGCGACGCGCCCGGCTTCACCAATGGGGTGGCGTTGCGGCAGGGCATTGACCGCATCCGTTTCGTGAGGCACGACTACGATTCTCTGATCGGAAACTTTTGGGGCTCGGTGACCAACGTCTATACCAACGTCGCCGTGCAGGGCAACCAGCCCGTGCCGCAGATTTTCCGGCGCGTGATCAACAGCCCGGACATCCTCTTCACGATGCAAGATTTGTTGAAGGTGAGTTATACGCGGCCGGTGCTCAATTTTGACACGGGCCACGTTTTGCCGGGTCAGGCCGGGCCGGGCACGCGCACCCTGCCAATCACGATCACGTTCAATAACATTTCTCCGCTGCTCGTGAACATCGGGCCGGACTTCGTGGATGAGCCGACGGCGACAACCAATTTTATCTGGGGCACGTTCGACACCACCACCAACGCGCCCATCGTGTATCCCACCGGCACGGACATCACCGCCTTGGAGAGCCAGATTTATATGCAGGTCACCACGGCCGCACTGACCGACGCCACCAACACGGTGGCTTACGGCCCGGTCACGTTGTCGGGTAGCGGCGGCACGCCACCCTACGTCTGGTCGCTGGCCTCGTCATCGCCGAGCGGTCTGCCGGCGGGACTTTCGATCTCGGCGGCGGGCGTGATTTCCGGCACTCCGGCGGCGGGGTCAGCCGGTGTTTATGACCTGACGGTTCAGATGGCGGATGCGGGCGGGCGGACGGTGTTCCGGGACTTTGTCCTGACCGTGCATTGATGCCCATGAACCGCAAAATTTCAAATCCACAAGACGTGATGAAGCAATCAATTTTGACCATTCTGCTGGGCGTGGTGCTGGCGCAGGGCGCGTGGGGCACGAGCGCCCTGTATGAAAACCACGGCACCGTGTTGAGCCCGCCCGACACCGCGCCGCAGGTGGACGCGACTAATTTCCTCAACACCGGCGACTTCAGCATCAGCTTCGGTCTGCCGCAGCAGTTCATCACCGCCAACACGCGGAATTACACCAACACCGGCTCGATGACCGCGGATTACGGATTTGATTTTGAGACCTATCTCGATACCGGCGACCCGTTCATGGCATCGAGCTTTTTCAACTCCGGCACGATCAACAGCGGGAGTGGTTTTGGTTTCGGGATCAGCTTTTTCGGCGGCGGATTGCAGACGATCATTTCCGCGACCAACCTCGACAATCCCGGCAACATCAACATGGATAACAACAGCACGCTCAAGATGAGCGGGCAGAAGGTGGACCTGACCCGCGGCCAGTTCATCATGGCCTCGCAGAATATCTTTTTTGGAAGCGACCCTTCGGTGTTCAGTCTGGACTATGGCGTCGGCCAGTGCCCGGTCACCAACGGTTTGTCGTGGAATCCGAGCACCGCTTTGACCGCGTTTTTTGCTTCCTCGGCCATTTTCACCAACCACACGCGGTTACAGCAGAGCCTGTTTCTGACGGCGACACCGTATTTTGACGTGAAGCAAACTGGCCCGAGCAACTTTGTCATCCGTGGCGTTTTTCTCCAGAGCGCGAATTCCAACGTCACCACCACGGTCTTCCTCAATCAAAACTTCGGGCCCGGTCTTGGCCGCGGGAACATCGAATGGTCAGGGCCATATACCGATCCGCAGACCGGCGTGATCACAACCAATTATTTTTATCTGGCGGACGTCATGGACAGGACGACGAATGCCTCCGGCATTCCGGACGGTTTCACGTTTGGCCAGAGCTTGGGCACATCCCTCTTCGCCGGTGTGCCGACTCTTGCCGGCATGGTGACCGTCCCCGGTGTGCCCGGCACGTTCCTTCCCGGCAACGTGACCAACACCTATGCCTACACAAGTGTGCAGGCGCTGCCCACCTCCGTGAAGCCCTTCAGCAACACCGAAGTTTACCTGACCAATCTGGCAGGCCGGATTGAGATTTCCGCCACCAGCAATCTGGACATGACGCTCGCGCAAATCACCGGCGCGAATTACATCTCCCTGCAAAGCCCCGTCCAGTTCAGCGGCAACATCGGCGCTCAGATCAGCGCGCCCTTCGCCAGCATCAACGTCGGCGTCACCAACGGAAACCTCACCGCCTCCAACCTCCTCTCCGCCTCGCTGCCGAAGTGGATTGGAACGGTCCAAGCCTGGAACACGCAGTGGTTCGCCACTGTCAATGGGACCAATCTGGATTACCGGATATTGCTGGTGAATAGCGACCTCGCCCCCAGTTCCGCCGCGCAGACGGTGAATCTCGCGCTGCACACCACCACCAACCTCATCATCAGCGACGCCTATAACGTCATCAACAGTTTCACCACGGAAGCGCAGCGCCTCACGCTCACGACCAACGGCTACGGCAACGGCGCGCAGTCGGTGGACGGCGAACTGAATCTGCAACCCGCGACCTTCTCCTGGGCGGCGGCGACGCCGAATCTGCGCTGGCTCACCAACTACGGCGCCATCCGCATCCCGAATACCGTGGTCCAGTCTTTCGGCAGCGGACAGCCCGGCGGAAGCTATCACGTCCTCATCAACAACGGCGTCATCGCGGATCAGGGCGCAACAGTTTGGGCCGACACCTTCGACAACGGCGGCATCTTCACCAACGGCGGCGGCGGCGGGTTCACACTCCATTCGCTGAACGCGACCGTGACCAACGGCACCATCACCGCTGGCAGTGACATGTCCATCACCAGCAGCACGCTCATCACCAGCAACTCGGTCTTGCAGGCAAGCCGTTCGCTGACGCTGCGCGTGACGAACCTTCTGACCGATCTCGGCGCGGGCAACGGCAACCGCTGGTCGGTGGGCAACTCCAACGGCTCCGCAGCGTGCAGCCTCTCGCTGCCCATCAAACCCGTCGCTGGCGACTTGCTCGGAACAGTCATCACCAACACCGCGCCTGCCGCGACGAAGAAGTTCCCCACGTTTTGGGCCGGTGAGGATCGCGGCGTGACCGTGGCCGGCTTCACCAACAACGCCGCCATCGGCCGCTTGGTTCTGGATGCGCTCGGGCCGAACAGCCTCTTCACCTTCAGCGGCCCCGGAGTGACCAACGCGCTGTATGTGGACCGCTTGGAATTATTGAACTACGCCGCCAGCCACGACGGCTCCTACAATTTCCCCGGGTTGAGCCTCACGAACGTGGTGATTTATTACGCGCAGGCGGTAATCAGCGGCGTGTCCGTCGCGCAAAAGATGAACCACAAGAACAACGACCATTTGCGCTGGGTGGCCGGGTATGCGGGCTTCTTCAGCTCCACCAATCTCGTCTATGGCGGCACGACCAACACCGTCAACGCCGCTCTCGCCCAGGACAAGGTGATTGACTCCGACGGCGACGGCACGCCGAATTTTTACGATCCGACACCGTTCTTCCTGGCCAGCCAGGTGAATTTGTCCATCACGCTTACGAACACGCCCACTCCGGCGGCGCTGCTGCAATGGACGACCATTCCGCTGGCGACGAACTGCCTTTATTTCAAGACGAACCTGTCTTTGCCCGGCTGGCAACTGCTGACCAACTTCCCCTCCACGCCGCCGCTGCCCTACAACTCCCCGCCGGCCACAGTCAGCGTGTTGGATCTTTTGACCGGTGTGCCGCATTACTATCAGGTCATCGTGCAGCCGTGGCTGACGTATCCGTATTAATCTGGGACGAATAGCGAAATTTTTTAAACTGCAACCTGCGCAGCCATGCGGCGGCCGGGCGAACGGAGAAATATTGTGAAAGAAAAAATGAGATTTATCGGGTTGAGACTGCAAAGGCTCATCAGAGGCACGAGTGCGCTCATGGGGTCGCTGCTGGTGCTCGCGGGAATGACCGCCACCGCGTTCGGACAGGCCGAGACAAAGATTTTGTTCGCCGCCAAGCCTACCATCGCGGACACCACCTACGAGTTCTACCTCATCAAGACCAACGGCACGGGACTGTTTCGCATGACCATGGACGGCACGGATAAGATTTGCCCCGCAGTCTCGCCCGACAACACCACGCTGGCGTATCTCCGGAACGATTTGCCTGCGCCCAACATTGAGATCATCCCGGTCAGTGGCGGTGCCCCTTACACCGTGCCCATTACGAATTATGCTTACGCGCTCCAATGGGGTGATAACCAGACGCTCTACTATCTTTCCCCCGACGGTATTGCCAACGGCTATCGGCTTTGGAAGACCGATACCAACGGCAATGGTAACAGAGTTGTGTTCACCAATGTGCTCGATGATTTATTCGCGGCCTCCTATGCGTTCCATCTGGACCGCACGACGGGCAAGGCCTACATCCCCAACCTCAACCCCGCCATTGAGAGCCGGATTTATTATGGGACAGTCACATCAAACCGTCTGACTGGTTTCATCCCCTTCACGACCACGCTGGGCGATGAATTCGATCCCGGCCTTTCCCCCGATGGCAACCGCATTGCGTTCGGCGCAGACGTCCTTTTCGATGGCGAGCAGGCGCTCTGGGTGGCCAACACCGCCGGCGGCGCCGCCGCCGCCATTGCGAACTCCAAGTATGCGGGCAATCCCGCGTGGATTGACAACTCCACGCTCGTCTTCACCAAGGCTACCGCCTCGACCTTTGCCAACAGCTACTACGAGGGAAACATCGTCCGCGTCAAACAGAACGGCACTGGCATGTCATCGCTTACCTCTGGCACGGTCGTCTCCGGGCGCTGCGCCTTCCCATGTATCATCGTCACGACCAACGGCGCTCCCCCTCCGGGCGGCGACAATGATTACTTCACCAACGCCATCGTCATTGAAGGACTTTCCGGGACGGTGGCCGGCACCAACACCGCCGCGACGCTGGAAGCTGGCGAACCCGACTTCATCAACGCCGATGATTTCTCCGGAGTGGACAAATCTATTTGGTATCAGTGGACGGCGCCAGCGAGCGGCGTGGTCTCCTTCGATACCTTCGGCAGCGGCTTTGACACGGTGCTCGCCGTTTATACGAACACGCCGGACATCGCCAACCTCGTGGCTGCGAACAATGACTATCTTTCCCTAATTGTTCCCCAGAGTTGGTTGACTTTCACGGTGGTGGAAGGCACGACCTATTTTATTTCCGTCAACGGCAATAGCCTGCCGGCGCCGGGCTATTCCGATTCCGGCAATGTCATCCTCAACTGGCTGGAGACCGTGCCGAACATTGAGTCGGGCACATTCAAGTTCACGGCAGCCAATTATGTCGTGAGCGACAATGAATCCTTTTCACCATTTGACGCCAGTTTGTTCCCCAGCATCGTCGGTGCGCGGGTGACGGTGACCCGCACGAATGGTTTTAGCGGACGCGTGCTTGTTCCCTACACCGTGACCAATTACAGCACCTTCGCTTTCAGTAACAACGTAAGCGGAGTGCTGGTCTTTGACGACCACCAGATGAGCGCAGACATCATCGTGGATATTTTCAGTCTTCTGACAACTAACACCAGCATAGGGACGAACCCTCCCATTACCCTTGCGGCTCCGGGGACAATTGACGTCACGCTGGATACGCCGACTTTGGATCTGCTGGAATCGACCGATTTGCTTCCGCCGGTTCTGACTGTGGTGACGAATACGCAAGTAACCGTAGTAAGCGCCGTGTATCCGCCCAGCGAGGTTGACCGCGCCGCTTCGCTGCCTTATTTCAACATTGAACGGGCCACATTTCGTACGCCTGAAGGAAATATCGGCGCCACAATTCTTGTGTATCCCAGTCGCGCTCCTTCCGGTGGCTCTACATATACGCTTAATTACGCCGTGGATCATCACGTCTCTTTGACCGATCTCCTCGGTCCAAACAATACGTTCACACTTCAGGCCGGTTCTGATTATGCCACGCCGACCACCGATTTCACTGATGTCACCAGCGGCACTCTGACGTGGGAATCCGGCGATGGTTTTCCGAAGGAAATCAACCTTCCCATCGCCCAAGATAGCAACCCAGAATTCAATGAGGACTTTGAAATTGAGCTGTATAATCCATTGGATATAAGCACCGCTCCTCCTACGGTGCTTGCGCTCGGTCAGGTGAACACGGCCACCATGACCATCCTCTTTGACGACCAGCCCGCCGGCGCGGTGGATCGGACTTGGAATGTGGAAGGCACCTCCTCCTCCGTTCCGCCGAACCTGACTTATCCCGGCACACAGGGCGGCGTGAGCGACAGCGCCAACGGCAACGGCGGCACCGTCTATGCCACCGCAGTCCAACCGGACGGGAAGTCTATCGTCGCAGGCAGCTTCATCGCGTTCGACTCGAACCCCTACAACCGCATCGTGCGGTTGCTGAACAACGGCTATCAGGACGCAACCTTCCTCGCCGCGCCGAACAGCGGTGCGAATGACTTCATCGCCGCGCTCGCCTTGCAGCCGGACGGCAAGATACTCATCGGCGGCGCGTTCACCTCCTTCAACGGCGCGAACCGCTACCACATCGCCCGGCTGAACGCCAACGGTTCGGTGGACAACGCCTTCAATCCCGGCCTCGGCGTGAATGGCATGGTGTGGGCGCTCGCTCGGCAGGCCAACGGCAAGATTGTCATCGCCGGCGAGTTCACCTCGGTGAACGGCACCAACTGCAACTCCGTTGCACGCCTGAACGCGAACGGCTCTTTGGACACCAGCTTCAACCCGGGCGTGGGCCCGAACGGAATCGTGAAAGCGGTGGCGGTGGATGGCGCGGGGCGGGTTTCCATCGGCGGTTATTTCACCCGCGTGGCCGGTTTGGTGCGCGGCGGCGTGGCGCGGCTGAATGCGGATGGCACGTTGGACGCGAGCTTTGATCCCGGCATCGGCAACTACAACCCGGACACCGGCAACACGGACCCGGTCAACGCGCTGGCCTTGCAGTCCGATGGCAAACTGCTGGCGGGCGGCTCCTTCGCGTATGTCCAGTTGAACCCCATCAACGGCATCGCTCGCTTCAATACGGACGGCACGGTGGACACCAGCTTCAGCACCGGCGGCAGCGTCAATGGCACTCACAACCCCGTTATCGGCGTGGCCGACAGTGTCAACGCGATCACTTTGCAAACCGACGGGACGATTTTGATTGGCGGCGATTTCATCAGCATCAACCAGACGCGTCGCGTGGGCATCGCGCGGTTGTTCGGCGATGGCAGTGTGGACACGACCTTCATGGACACGGCCTACAACCAGTTCGCCGGCGTGATCAACCACTATCACAATCCCGACGCCGTGAACCTTTTGGATTATCCACAGGGCAACCACCGTAATTCCATCAACGCCATCGCAGTCGAGCCAGGGACGAACAGCAACGTCATTATCGGCGGCAACTTCTTGGTCGTCGGCGGTGGTTCATTTGCTCATTCCGGATTTTTGGCGCGCGATGGAGACTCCGGAATCGTGGACAATGGACGCATGGACATTCATCCGCGCAGCAACGTGGCGCGGCTTATCGGCAGTGGCACGCCCGGCCCCGGCAACATCGAGTTTTCCTACGACGCCTACTCCGTCGGCAAGAGCGATGGCTCGCTCTACGTCTCGCTCGTCCGCACCAACGGCAGCCTCGGCATCATCGGGGCGTCGCTCTCCGCGCCGCCCGGACCGGACGGCCAACCGGGCATCGCCAACATCCCTGCCGATTTCACGACGGGAAATTCAGAGCCTACCTGGAACACCCGTTGGTCCACCCCCGGCTGGATGAAAAGCGATTGTTACTTTGGCCCGAACTACAACCTGACGCTGGGTGACTCCACGCCCGGCGTTGGCTCCGGCGTCATTTTTGGCATCAGCAACAACGGCAACATCACCGGCAACCTGAATGCGAATCTGGCGTTGGCTGCGCCCAAGCCCTTCGACTTCTTCCTCGGCGGCGAACTGATTCCGCTGGGCGTGGCGATGGGCGCGAAGCAGGCGTCAGCGCTGACGATCATTGATCCCAACTTTAAGGCGGGCACATTCGGTTTCAGCGCGGCGGCCTACACCGTCAATCAAAGTTCCAACGCCGTCACCATCACCGTCACGCGCACCAACGGCAACCACGGCGCCGTGCAGATCAGCTACGCCACCTTCAACGGCACGGCCACCAGCCCCGCCAACTACACCGCCGTGGGCGGCACCCTGACCTTCAACCAAGGCGACATCAGCAAGAGCTTCACCGTGCCGATCATCCCTAGCACCGTCAACCAGCCCGACAAGACCGTTAACCTCCGACTCTTTGGCATCACCGGCGGCGGCCAGACCGGGCTGACCAACGCCGTGCTCACCATCGTGAACAACGTCTTCGGCGCAGGCCACATCACCTTCGCCTTCCCCACCAACACCGCGAGCGAGACCGCCGGCACCGCCCCCATCGTCCTCAACCGCCTCGGCGCTGGCAGTGGCACGCTCGATGTCACCATGATCTCCAGCGACATCACCGCCACCAACGGCGTGAACTATGTGCGTTCGACCAACGTCGTCCATTGGAACAACCTCGATGTCTCCCCCAAGACCGTCAATGTCACCGTCCTTCACGACGGCAATTTCACCCCCAGCCTGACCGTCAAACTCCGGCTCACGAACGGCCTGGTCAATAATTTAGCCAACGCGAACGTCTTGGGTCTCTCCACCCTCACCAACTCTACACTCGTCATCGCCAACGCGGATTTCCCCGGCACCGTGCAGTTCACCGCCGCCGCTTACTCCGTCAAAAAATACGGCGGCTTCGCTCTCATCCCCGTCATCCGCACCGGCGGCAGCGCCGGCACAGTGACCGTGGACTACACCACCGTGAACGGCACCGCCTCAAGCCCCGCCAACTACACCGCCACCAACGGCGTCCTGACCTTCGCCGCCGGCGAGGTGAGCAAATACATCAAGGTCCCCATCATAGACGACGGCAGCGGCGCGGGTCTGCAGGCGCTCGGCGTGACTTTGAGCAACGCCTTGCCCGCCTCCGCCCTCGGCAGCATCAGCAACACCGTCCTCAACATCATTGACTCCGCCACCGTCAACGAGCCGCCCGGTTCGGAAGACGTCACCTACAGCCCGCTCTCCGGGTTTAACGGCAACGTCTTCACCCTCGCGCTACAGGTGAACAACCAACTCCTCGTCGGCGGCGAATTCACCATGGCCAACGGCGTCCCCCGCCAGCACCTCGCGCGCCTCAACGAAAACGGCACCCTCGACGCCACGTTCGGCTTGCCCTCCTCCTCCATGGTCGCCAACGACTCCGTCCGCACGCTCGCCATCCAGACCGATGGCCGCATCTTGGTCGGCGGCCATTTCACCACCTTCAACAACATCGCCCGCAGCCGCATCGCGCGGCTCAACTACGATGGCTCGCTCGACAGCCTCTTTGATCCCGGCTCCGGCGCGGACAATCCCGTGTTCGCGCTCGGCGAAACTTTTGTGAACGGCGCGCGGAAAGTCATCATCGGCGGCGCGTTTGCCCGCCTCAACGGTGTGACTTTCAATAGCATTGGCCGGCTCAACGACGACGGCACGCCCGACACCACCTTCAACCCCGCCGGTCTGGGCGCGAACTCCACCGTGTATGCCCTCGCGGTGCAGACGGACGGAAAAATCATCATCGGCGGCGACTTCACCGCCGTCAACGGCACCGCCCTGAACCACATCGCCCGCTTGAACGCGGATGGTTCGGTGGATAACACCTTCACCAACGCCGTCGCCAACGCCGCCGCGGGGGCGAACGATTCCGTGCGCGCCATCAGTCTCCAGCTCGATGGCAGCATCCTCATCGGCGGCCTGTTCACCAGCGTGAACGGCACCCCGCGCAGCCACATCGCCCGCCTCAACAGCGCCGACGGCTCGCTCGACAACACCTTCAACCCCGGCGCCGGGCTGGATGACGCGGTGCTCGCGATTTCATTGCAGGCGGATGGACGCATCGTGCTGGGCGGGACATTCACCCATTGCAACGGCGTCAGTCGCAATCGCCTCACGCGGCTGAACCCCGATGGCTCGGTGGACCCGACCATCAACTTCGGCACCGGAGCTGACGCGTATGTGGGCGCCGTCGTGGTGCAGAAGGGAACGATCGTGGGTTATCCTCCCACCGTGCCGGACGAAAAGATCATCATCGGCGGCGGGTTCACCCATTACAACGGCGCGGCGCACGATCATCTGGCGCGGATTTACGGCGGGTCCATCGGCGGCTCGGGCGCGTTCGAGTTCTCCATGCCCGACTATCAGGCGGATGAGAACGCCACGAACGTATTCATCACCGTCATCCGCACGGGCGGCACGAGCGGCACGAATGCGGACGGCTCTGGAAATATCCTCGTGCACTTCACCACCGCCAACGGCACGGCGCAGGCGGGAACGAATTATACTGCGGTGGACACCTACCTTGTTTTCCCCGCCGGCGAAGTGCAGCAGACACTGGCCGTGGCGGTCATGGACGACTTCATCATCACGCCGAACCTGACGGTCAATCTGGACATTGTCCCGCAGTTGCCCGCCACCCCCGGCTACCAACCGACCGCAGTGCTGACCATCGTCAACACCGACAGCGCGATTCAATTCACTTCGGCCACGTACCAAGTGCCCAAGAACGTCATCAACAGCCTCGCCCAGATTGGCGTCGTCCGCGCCGGCAGTTCGGTCGGCACCGCCACGGTGGTCTTCAACACCACCACCAACGGCACCGCGTTGGTGGGCACGGATTACCAGCCGCGCACCAACATACTCATCACCTTCGCCCCCGGCGTCACACAGCAGATCGTGACCGTGCCGGTCGTCAACAACAACCTCCCCGAAGGCAACCAGACTGTGACCATGACATTGAGCAATGTCTTCGGCTCGCTCCTCTCTGCGCCGTCGAACGCCGTGCTGACCATCATTGATACCGTCAATGCGCCCGGCCAGTTCCTTTTCTCCGCCACCAATTACAACGTCAGCGAAGGCGGCGGCGTGGGCTTCACCAGCACGGCCATCACCGTGCTCCGCACGAACGGCGCGACAGGGATTGTCACCGTCCACTACGCCACCACCAACGGCACGGCAGCGGCAGGGATTAAATACATCGCCACCTCCGGCGTGCTGACTTTCGGCGATGGCGAAATAAGCAAGACCTTCACCGTCCCCGTGTTCAACACCGCCACCATCGAATCCAATCAGAACTTCTTCGTGTCCTTGTTCACCACCTCGGGTGGCGCGGGCCTCACCGCCCCGACGAATGCCATGGTCACGATTCTCAACACGAACGCCGGCATCATTTTCGCCGCAGCCACAAACACGTTCAACGAAAACGCCGGCGTGGCTCTCATCAATGTCGTCCGCTACAACAACACCCACGGCATCGCCACGGTGAACTACGGCACCACCAACGGCACGGCGCAGGCGGGCGTGAACTTTTTCGCCACCAGCGGCACACTCACCTTCAACGATGGCGCGTCTCTGGCGTCCATCACCGTCCCGCTGATTTACAACACGAACGTCACTGGCAACCTGACCTTCAATGTGGGTCTCTCCAGCCCCAGCGCGGGCACGCAGGTCGGAAACCCCGGCGTCACCAGCATCGTGCTGCGCGATGTGGATGCGGGCTTGAGCTTCACCACCTCCAGCGTCTCCGTCCTCAAGAACGCCGGCAGCCTCGTCATCCCCGTCATCCGCTCCGCCACAAACTCCGGGCTGGTCACTGTGGATTACACCACCCAGGACGGCACGGCGCAGGCCGGAGTTGATTACACGTTCACGCACGGCACGCTGGTGTTCAGCAATGGCGTCGCCACGAACACCTTCACCGTGCCCATCAGCAACAACGGCCTCGTGAACGGCGACCACGCGTTCACCGTGAAGTTGTCCAACCCCTCCGGCACTGGCCGCATCGTTTCGCCGAGCACCGAGACGGTGACGATCATTGACAGCAACCCCGGCCTCCGTTTCTCCAGCCCCACCTACAGCGTGTTCAAGACCGGCGGTCAGGCCATCATCAACGTCCAACGCATTGACTTTACCAACACCGTGACTTCGGTGAATTACCTCGTCACCAACGGCACCGCCATCGCGGGCACGCACTTCATCTCCAGCAGCGGCACGCTCGTCTTCACCAACGGCGTCACCAACCAATCCTTCACCGTGGCAATCATCGGCACCACCACCGTCCAGCCCGACTTGGTGGTGCTGCTGGAATTGAGCAGCCCCGTCAACGGCATCCTCATTCCGCCGAGTGCGGCCACGCTGACCATTCATGACGACACCGGCAGCTACGTCATCCCCGCCGGCGCCGCTATGGTTTCCGAGTCGGGTGCGGGCGCGCCCAACGACATCATTGATTCCAACGAGACCGTCACCGTGCAGTTCGCCTTACGCGTCGCGGGCGGCACGAACGTAGCCAACCTGATCGCCACGCTGCTCCCCGGCGGCGGCGGCGTGACGCCGGTCAACCCGGTCACGGCCACCTACGGCGCGCTGGCGTATCGCGGTCACTCGGTCTCGCGGCCGTTCACCTTCATGGCGCAAGGCACGAACACGCAGCAGATCACCGCCACGTTCCGGCTTCAGAACGGAGTGAACGACATCGGCAACGCGATCTTCGGCTTCACAATCGGCAGCTCGGCGAGATCGTTCTCGAACACCGCCGCCATCACGATCTTCGACAACGCTGCGGCCTCGCCGTATCCGTCCATCATCAACGTCAGCGGCGTGGGCGGCACGCTGATCAAGGCCACGGTGACGCTCACCAACTTGAGCCACACCTCGCCGGCGGATATCCGGGCGCTGGTGGTTTCACCGGCGGCGTTGAACACGTTGTTCATGGCGCACGCCGGCGGCAATAACGCGGTGACGAACATCACGCTGACGTTCGACGATGCGGCGGCCAGTTCGCTATCGCAGATCAACCGTCTGACCACGAGCACCAACAAGCCGACGCAGTGGTTTATGACACCCAACCCGCCGCCTTTCCCCTGATGGCTGGCGAATTGAACGAGAGATTTTTATGAACAAGACGTTTTTGAAAAAGGGATTCAGTCTGCTGGCGGTCGCAGGCTTGGTCTGGCCGGCTGCCGCCGTGAGTGTGGCGCGCAGGCAGCTCCCCGGCCACGTGCCAGCGGCGGTGGCGAACTTGTCCGTGTCCAGCCATCTGGCGGCTACGAACCAGATCAACCTGGCCATCGGCCTGCCGTTGCGGAACACCACGGCGCTGACCAATCTGATGGGGGAGATTTACGATTCCGCCAGTCCGAAATACCGCCAGTATCTGACGCCGGAAGAATTCACCGCGCAGTTCGGGCCGACCGAGCAGGAGTATCAGGCGGTCAAAGATTTCGCGGCGGCCAACAGCTTCACCGTCACCGCCACGCACGCCAACCGCATGCTCGTCGAGGTCCGTGGTTCGGCGGCGGATGTGGAGCGCGCCTTCAACGTTCAGCTGAACAAGTATCCCCATCCGACGGAAAGCCGGGAGTTTTTCGCGCCCGCCACCGCGCCGTCCGTGCCGGCGTCATTGGCGGTTTTGGATGTGACGGGCTTGAGCGATTTTCCGCGCCCCACGCCCAGGATCAAACTGGGTGGTTACACTTCCGCTTCGCCCAAGACCGGCTCCGGTCCCGGCGGCTTGCTGATGGGTTATGATTATCGCAATGCGTATGTGCCGGGGACGACCTTGACCGGCGTGGGGCAGAAGGTGGCGTTTGTGCAGTTCGACGGATATTTCGCGAGCGACATCGCCCTGTATGCGCAGCAGTCCGGCTTGCCAGCGCCGGTGCTGACGAACATTTTGATAAACGGGTTCAGCGGCATTCCCACCCTGACCGGCGGCGAAGGTGAAGTGACACTGGATCTGGAGATGACGATGTCCATGGCGCCGAATCTGGACATGATGCTGGTCTATGAAGGTGATCCATTTAACTTCAGCCCGAATGCCGTCCTGAACCGGATCGCTGCGGACAATGCAGCCCGGCAGGTGAGTTGTTCGTGGGGTTGGACCGGCGGGCCGACGGCGACGACCGAGCAGATTTTCCTGCAGATGATTCTTCAGGGGCAGGCGTTCTTGAACGCTTCCGGCGACTGGGATTCTTCATATCCCGGCTGGATGGAAGACCCGAATTTCGTCGGCTATCCATCGGGCAGCGCCAATATCGTGCAGGTCGGCGGCACCACATTGACCACCGGCGCGGGCGCGGCGTATGTTTCGGAAACGGTGTGGACTTCCACTGATCCGTATTTTTATCGCGGCGTGCAGATTGGCGAATTGGGAAGTTCGGGCGGCATCAGCAGCGTCGTCCCCCTTCCGATCTGGCAGCAGGGCATCGCCAACTCCAGCAACAACGCCTCGGCCACGTTCCGGAATGTCCCCGATGTCTCCATGCCCGCCGACGGGATCAACATCGTTCTCTACGGCGCCAATCAAAACACCGGCGGCACCAGCGCCTCGGCGCCATTGTGGGCGGGCTATCTGGCGCTCGTGAACCAGCAGGCGGTTGCGCAGGGAAAACCCACCGTCGGTTTCCCAAACCCCTCCCTCTACTCCATCGCCAAGACGGCCAGCTACAACAGTTGTTTCTATGACATCACCAACGGCAACAACGCTTGGGTGAGCTACCCGACCAATTATTTCGCCGTCGGCGGCTACGACCTTTGCACCGGCCTCGGCTCTCCAAAAGGCGTGACCCTCATTAACGCTTTGGTCAATGGCACCAACACCGCGCTCATCATTTCCGCACCGTTGCCGCTCTGGGGCACCAACCTCGCCGCCCTGAACGGCAGCAACCCCAACGGCGCGTGGTTGCTCTTCGTGCAGGACGACGCGCTCTTTGACTCCGGCTCCATCGCCAAAGGCTGGCAGCTCAACCTCACCACCGCCAACCCCGTCGGTGCCGCCGCCGACTTGGAACTCACCATGACCAGCCCGGCCACCAACATTCTGGGCAACGGAAATCTCACCTACGTCATCGCCGTCACCAACTACGGCCCGTCCGCTTGCGCCAGCAATGCCGTCATCACCATCACACTCCCCGCTGCCGCCACATTCCTTTCCGCCATTCCCACCAAAGGATTCGTCAGCACCCTCGCTGGCATAAGTCTGACTTGGAACGCCGGACCCTTGGCCGTCAGCGCCGCCGCCAAGCTCACGCTCACCTTGCGCGCTACCGGCATCGGCAGCTACGCCAACACCGCCCACGTGGATTCCACCACCACCACCGACCCGAATCCTGACGACGACACCGCCACCGTGACCATCAACGCCATCACGACGCCGCAATTGTCAGGCTTCCTCATCCCCGGCGGCGACGGACGCTTCCGGCTCTCCATGACAAATGAGATTTCCGGGTCGGTCATCATCCAGGCATCCACCAACCTGTTCAACTGGGTAAATATTTCCACCAACACCCTGCCGTTCATCTACACCAACGGCTACACCACGAACTACTCCGCCCGCTTCTACCGCGCAGTCCTGCCGTAGCAGCAAATTCCTCCAACACCGGTGAAAGTCCTTGGCTTAACTGGCGGCATCGGGATGGGCAAATCCACCACCGCCGACTGGTTGCAAGACCACGGCGTCCCCGTCATAGACACGGACGAACTCGCCCGCCAACTCGTTCAGCCCGGCGAACCCGCGCTCGCCGAAATCCAATCCGCCTTCGGCCAGACCATCGTCGGCGCAGACGGCCTGCTCCGCCGCGACGCGCTCGCCCAACTCGTCTTCGCCGATGAAGTCGCGCGAAAAAAACTCGAAGCCATTCTCCACCCTCGCATCCGCGAACGCTGGCTCGCGCAGCTCGCAGAGTGGCGCGCCGCCGGCCGCTCGGCGGCAGTCGTCGTCATACCCTTGCTCTACGAAACCAAGGCCGAATCGAACTTCGACCAGATCCTCTGCGTCGCCTGCTCCGCCGCCACGCAGCGCGAGCGGTTGTTTGCCCGGGGCTGGACTGCGGATGAAATCAGCCGGCGCAACGCCGCCCAATGGCCTGTGGAAAAGAAAATGGCACTCGCCCACCGCATCATCTGGACCGAGGGCGAACCGGACGTGATGGCCGCGCAACTGGCGCGGGTCATCGCCTGAACGCGGGCTCGAAATGCTGCCTAGGGTCAGGGAAATGCGCCCTGACGTCCCCGTCATAATGATTACCGCCTACGGCGATCCCGAGACAAAGCGCAGGGCGATAGAAAACGGCGCAAGCGGATTGCTGACCAAGCCCATCGACTTCACGCTGTTGAGGAAAGAAATCGATGCACGGCTAGAGCAAGCTGGATGACGATGGTGTCCGCCTCGCCGCCACACTG
>JANMJO010000164.1:0-16634 GCA_031371425.1 Verrucomicrobiales bacterium
CGCTGGCCGCGCTGATGAAAACCAACGCGGAGTTGTCCACCCTGCTGCGTGGCCCCGGCACGAACGCGGTTTCCATCTCGGAGATTCGCACGCGGATGCTCGCCGGAAATCCCGAGGCGCTCGGTAAGTTCAACGAGATGGTCGGCGGTTTGGTCAGCGGAAAGTTATCCGTGGATGACATCCGCCGCGAAGCCAAGTCGGCGGCGGAGCAACTGCGGGAATTGAAGCGCGAGCTTGGCCCGGAAGCCGCCGGATCATTCGACGGCTACCTGGGCTTACTGGACGATTTTCTCAAGGAGACTTCCCCGGCGACAACGAACGCTCCCGGTGCGGCGCAGCGCAAGACGGCAGTTCATTGAACTTCACACCGGGCCGCGCCCGACGAGGTTCACAAAACGTTGGGCGCGGTCACGCACGGTCGGGCCGAGGCGCGCGGGCTGGAAACCGCGGCTGGCGTAGTAGGTGTAGCGGGTGTTCCAGAGCACATACATATCGAAGTCCGAAGGCTCGCGCCGGGCGTGCTGCTTGAACTGGGTGTAGAGGCTGAGCCAATGCCGCCGGGCGACTTCCAAAGACGTTTCTGGATCGTGATAGCGCAGTGAGCTGCTGTAGTGCCGCCAAACGGAGGGCATGATTTGATAGCGGCTGATTTCTCCGAGACCGCCAATCTCACGGTCGTCGTTGCCCGTCTCGATCATGCCGAGCGCGAACTGGCGGCGCTTGTCCAACAGGATGGGATTGGGGGGCGTTGCCTGGCGCGAATGGATGACAGCGGCGACGGGCGGAGAAGATTGAGGCTTGGGCTGCGGGATGACGGAACAGGCGTTGAGGATGGCCAGCAACGCGACGCTCGCTCCAAGCATCGCCGGGGCGACGAGGGATAATCCGAACTTTTTTTTCATCATGTTTCATCGGCTGGTGCAGCCAATAAACGCACATCGTAGCAGGTTTTGGCGTGTAGAATCAACGGGTCGGCCTGGCGAGTTATTCACAGGAAACTCACAGCCTGCCTGCGGATTTAACGGGCGGGGATACCTTGAAGCGGAACGGGATAAACTTGAAGTAATCTAGGCCGCTCGTTCGGATAAGCGGAGGTTGCGTCCGATTTCCAAGTCGTCAGCGGGGGAGACAACCTAAATTCTGAAGTGGAAAAACGTCAAGCCAGATACGTCGCCTCGCGACACCATCTTGGAATTGCGGCATTTGGACTGTGCAGGGAGTCAATGATTGCTTGCCTCAATCACTCTAGCGATTAGTCCTCCCCTAGTTCTGAACTCCATTTTCTCCGAAAAAATCTTTGCCCCTAACTCAAAAACTGATAACAGATAAAAATATGAAAGAGAAAATCTTAATGCTGTTAGCGAGTCTCACCGCTTTAACCAATTGTTTCGGGCAAGACATTGTGACGGAACTAAAATCCAACGGTTTGGATAAACCCGCCATTGTGGAACAGGTTCTTGAACGGAATTGGGCTGTATCAGCAACTAACAATCCCCAGATCGTCCAATTGGAACACCAGATTGTTGTCTTGGCTGCCAAGTTGGACATTGAATCTAAACGAATCCGTTCCAAGCAAGAATTGGTATATGCCAATCCGGATAGTAAGGCTCAACATGATTATGTGGCGGGCAATAGTAAAACAGGTGTGTCGCCATTCTACGAAGATTCTGCAATGTTATCCGGTTTGCAGGAACAAATTACAACTTGTAAAAAAACAATCGCTTACAAAAAACTTCTTTTTTTAAATGCTTCACGCCCGGCAGTTACAAAGTTTGTGGATTCCAAATTGAAGTAAGCTTCTTTCAGATGGCGAGTGTTTCCGGCGACATAAAATGTTGAATCATTCGCGGATTGCCCGATGAATCTGTGTCTTGGTTGCGACTGCGTCGTTCTATTCTCACGCCACCTCAACCAACTTAGCGGCCATTGCCGGAGCTTCCCCGAACTGCGCCTTGACCTTGGCCACGGTGTTCTCGACGGACAGGCCGTATTTGCGGCGGAGTTCGTCCTGCGTGGAGGCGTGTTCGATGAATAGATCGGGCCAGCCGATGCGCACCACGGGCGTGCTGATGGATTTCTCGCTGAAGAGTTCCAGCACGGATGAGCCGTAGCCGCCCATGAGCGCGTGGTCTTCGAGCGTCACAACCACATCGGCGGCTTTGCCGAAAAATTCGTGCGTGCCGGCGTCCAGCGGCTTGGTGAAGCGCGGGTTGATGAGCGCGACATCGTAGCCTTCGGTCGCGAGTTGCGCGGCGGCCTTGCGGGCGATGGAGTTCATCGCGCCGAGACCGAAGATGGCGACTTTGCGTTTGCCGTTGCTGGCGAAGTTTTGTTGCACTTCGGCTTTGCCGATGGCGAGGAGCTGGGGTTGGTCTTTCACGGGCACGCCTTCGGCAGCGCCGCGCGGGTAGCGGATGAACGCGGGATGGTTCTGGTGCGTGGCGGTGAACATCATGTCGGCGAGTTCATCCTCGTTGGCGGGGGCCATGGCGACGACGTTCGGCAAGCAGCGCAAATACGCGATGTCGAACAGGCCGTGGTGCGTGGGGCCGTCGTTGGCGGAGAGGCCGGAGCGGTCCATGCAGAAAATCACGGGCAAGTCCTGCAAACAAACGTCGTGGTGGATGCAGTCGTAGGCGCGTTGCAGGAAGCTGGAGTAGATCGCGCAGACGGGATGGAAACCCATCGTCGCCATGCCGGCGGCGAAAATGACGGCGTGTTCCTCGGCGATGCCCACGTCGTAGTAGCGTTCGGGCATGGCTTTTTCCAGATGCTTGAGGCCGGTGCCGCTGGGCATCGCGGCGGTGATGCCGACGACGCTGCTGTCTTTCTGGCAGAGCTTGACCATGGTCTGGCCGAACACGTCCTGATACATCGGCGGCGTGCCGGGTTTCGCGGGTGCGGAGTTGCCGGTGGCGACGTCGTAAGGCCCGGTGCCGTGAAATTTCTCCGGTGATTTGATGGCGGCCTCGTAGCCCTTGCCCTTCTTTGTGAGGACGTGAATGACGATGGGGTGATCGCAGGTCTTGGCAAATTCCAGCGTGCTGATGAGCAGCGGGAGGTCGTGGCCATCTATGGGTCCGAGATAACGCACGCCCATCTCCTCGAACAACACGGGCGAGCCGTGACCGCCCCGGCCATCCATGTCCATGGGGCTGCCGACGGGCTGGAGGCTGACGGCGTTGACCGCGCCTTTGAAGCCTTCCTCGGCTTTGTGCGCGAGGCGCAGGGCGAGTTCGCCCTTGGGCAGGCGCTTGATGAAAGACTCGAACTCCTTCGACAATTTGTTGTAGCTGGGGTTCGTGATGAGTTTGTTGAGGTAGGTAGAAATCGCGCCGACGTTCTTGGCGATGCTCCACTCGTTGTCGTTGAGGATGCCGATGAATTTCTTGGTCGTGTGGCTGATGTTGTTCAGCGCCTCGAAGGAAATGCCGTTGGTCAACGCCGCGTCGCCGAAGATGCAAACGATATTTTCATCGCTCTTCTTCTGGTCGCGCGCCGCGCACATACCGAGCGCGGCGGACATCGAGGTGCCGGCGTGCCCTGCGCCGAAGCTATCGTGCGCGCTTTCCGTGCGGAGCGCGAAGCCGTTCAAGCCCCCCGACTGGCGGATGGTGCGGAAGCGATCCTTGCGCCCGGTCAGCAGCTTGTGGACATAGACCTGATGGCTCACGTCCCAGACAAATTTATCTTTCGGCGTGGTGAAAACGTGGTGCAGCGCGATGGTCAACTCCACGACGCCGAGGTTGGGGCCGAGGTGGCCTCCGCCTTTGGCGAGGCCGTCAATCAGCTCATGGCGAATTTCCTCGGCCAGAGTTTGCAGTTGCGTCAGCGTGAGTTTCTTCACGTGTTCCGGTCCGTCCACCATTTCGAGATAATGACTCATAAATTTATTCCTCGGTCAGATCAGCGGTCAGCGGCTTGAGCTTCAATTCGCCCGCCGCAGTTTTCTCCAGTTGCGAAATCTTCAAATCGGCCTCGGCGAGCTTCGCCTGGCACGCCTGCGCCAGCTTCACGCCCTCCTCGTAACGCTGGATGAGCGTCTCCAGCGGCAAATCATCGGCTTCCATCGCTTCCACGACGGCTTCGAGTTTCTGGAGCGCCTCCTCAAACGGCAGACTGGCTTTGGCTGCGACGTCCGCAGCCTTGGCTGGTTTCGACATGGGCAGAAACTAGGCAAAACCGCCCCGCTCGTCCAGCTTCGAGTCTCCAAAAAGGCGGAAGAGGACATTGCCATTCCGCCACGAGTGACATAGCTTCATCCGACAAAGGATTTGACGATGTATCAACTGTTCTCTCGCCGGATGGCCCCCGCATACCTATCGCTCGCCCTGTTTTGCACATTGACCACGCAGTCCTTGGCCCAGAGCAACGTCACCGTCCGCATCATGGCCGCCAACCTGAACGGCAATACCCAGAGCATCCTGCCATTCGAAATTGATATTTACAAAGGCCTCAAGCCCGACGTCGTCTGCATCCAGGAATTCAACTACAACAACAACACCGCCGCCGATTTCCGCGCTTTGATTGACGACGCTTTCGGCACGAACTTCAGCTACTACCGCGAGTCTGGCGGGCTGCAGATTCCCAACGGCATCATCAGCCGCTACCCCATCATCAGCTCCGGGCGCTGGGCGGACACGCAGGTCTCCAACCGCGGCTTCGCCTGGGCGCGCATTGACCTGCCCGGTAGCAACGACCTCTACGCCGTGAGCGTCCACCTGCTCACCAGCAGCTCCGGCAACCGCGCCACCGAAGCCAACAACCTCAAGACTCTCATCCTCGCCAACTTTCCCGCCAATGCCTGGATCGTCATCGGCGGCGACTTCAACACCACCGCCCGCATCGAAACCGCCATCACCACTCTCGCCAGCCTCTGCCCCGATTCCCCCATCCCCACCGATGCCGAGTCCGGCGGCAACTTCAACAGCAACGCCAACCGCAACAACCCCTACGACTATGTCCTCGCCAGCCGCTCAATGACGAACTACCTCACCAACGTCGTCTTCGCGTCCCACAGTTTCTCCAAAGGCCTCGTCTTCGACTCCCGCGTTTACACCCCGCTCTCCGACGTCAGCCCCATCGTCCTCGGCGATTCCGGACAAGGCCAGCACATGGCCGTCCTCAAGGATTTTTCCATCCCCGCCGGCGGCAGCAACGCCCCCGTCGCGCCCGTCATCAACACCCAGCCGCAAAACCAGACCATCGCCGTCGGCGCCACCGCCAGCTTCAACGTCGCCGCCGCCGGCACCACACCGCTCGCCTACCAATGGCGCTTCAACGGCACGAACATTCCCGGCGCGCAGACCAACCTCTATTCCATCCCCAACTCGCAAACCACCAACAACGGCGGCTACACCATCGTGATCACCAACTCCGTCGGCAGCATCACGAGCAGCATCGCCACACTCACCGTCAGTAACGTCGCCCCCACCATCACCACCAACCCCGCCGCGCTCGCCGTGTTCACCGGCGAGACCGTTGTCTTCAGCGTCACCGCCGCCGGCACCGCGCCGCTCGCCTACCAATGGCGCTTCAACGGCACCAACGTCGCCGCCGCCACCAATAACGACTACAGCTTCAACAACGCCCAGACCAACCACGCCGGCAACTACACCGTCGTCGTCACCAACAGCGTCGGCAGCGTCACCAGCGCCATCGCCGCCCTCACCGTCAGCAACGCAGCACCCGTCATCCTCACCAACCCCGCCTCGCTCACCGTCACCGTGGGCGGCACAGCGAACTTCACCGTCACCGCCGATGGCGCGACGCCGCTCGAATACCAGTGGCGTTTCAACGGCGCGGACATCGCCGGCGAGACCACCACGAGCTACTCCCTCACCAATGCGCAGACCACCAACGCCGGCAACTACACCATCGTCGTCACCAACAACGCCGGCGCCATCACCAGCGCCGTGGCGGTGCTGACGGTGAATACCGCCATCGCCGGGACGGCAACGAACGTGGTCATCAGCCAGATTTACGGCGGGGGAGGCTTTTCCGGTGCGAGCTACAAAAATGATTTTGTGGAACTGTTCAACCCTACTGCCGTTGCCGTGAACATCAGCGGGTGGTCAATCCAATATGCCGGAGCGACGGGGACAAGTTGGACTGTTGGAAATCTGAGCGGAACAATTCAATCCTACCGTTATTATCTGATTCAAATGACGTCAGATGGAACGGGCGGCGTAACCATTCCAATTGCCGAGTCAACCAACAGTATCAATTGCGGCGCCACCGCCGGGAAATTCGCTCTAGTTTCAAATCAAACCGCCCTCACAGGCAGCAACCCCGCCGGCAACGCCGCGATTGTGGACCTCGTCGGTTACGGCGGAACGGCCAGCAGCTTTGAAGGCAGCGCTCCCGCAGTCGGCGGCAGCAGTGGCAACACATCTTCCGTAATCCGCAAGAACGGCGGTCTCACCGACTCCAACAGCAACACCAACGACTTCACCACCGCCGCGCCGCCCACGCCCCGCAACTCCGCCTCACCCGCCAATCCCCCCAGCAACCCGCCCGCCGCCGTTGCGGCGGACATCACCGCGCTGGTTTACAGCGGCAGCCAGTTCCAGTTCA
Organism: Verrucomicrobiales bacterium; assembly: GCA_031371425.1. Lineage (GTDB taxonomy): Bacteria > Verrucomicrobiota > Verrucomicrobiia > Limisphaerales > JAFMIX01 > JAFMIX01. The sequence continues at coordinate 6,577 of JANMJO010000164.1, forward strand.
CCGCCACTGGCACGACCAGCTCCAACTACATCGTGCAAGCGTGCAGCAATTTGAGCCTCACCAACTGGGTTTCACTCTCCACCAACGCCTCGCCCTTCACCTACACCAACCTCGCGGCGAACACATTCACGCAACGGTTCTACCGGGTGAAATTGAAGTAGCCCCCCGAAATCCAATCTGCAAATCGGCGGAATCTGCGGATCACCAGTTCAGTCCGCCACGCTGCGAATCTCGCCCTCGCTCACGCGCGTCCGCAACGATTGCCCGCGCTTCACGTCCCGCGAGCGACGCACGATTTTCCCGCTCGCCGCATCCATCGTGATCGAGTAGCCGCGCGCCAAGACCTGCTCCGGGCCTAGCAACCGCAGCCGCGCCTCCACCTGCCGCAACGCCTCGCGCCGCTGCGCCACCACCTGCGCCGGATGCAGCCGCGCCAGCCGCGCCGAGAAATTTTCAAACGCCAACCGCCGCTCGCGCCCGCCCTGCTTCGCGCCGCGCAGCAACCCGCTTTGCAGATCGTCCAGCCGCTGCAGCCAGTCGTTCAACCGCCGGCGTGGATGCAGTCGCGCCAGCCGCCCGCCGAGCTGCGCCGCATTTTCCGCCGCGTCCGCCATGCCGCGACGCAACCGCAGCCGCAGCAACTCCGGCGCGTCTGCCACAAACTCGCGGCTGGCGAACACGCCTTCCGTGATGATCTCCGCCGCCGCGCTCGGCGTCGCCGCGCGGAAGTCCGCCACAAAATCACCGATGGTGAAATCAATTTCATGCCCCACCGCCGACACGACGGGAATTTCCGATTCAAAGATCGCCCGCGCCACGGCCTCCTCGTTGAACGCCCACAAATCCTCCAGCGACCCGCCACCGCGAGTGAGCAAGATGAGGTCAAGTCCGCCCCGTTGGAGTCCAAGCTTTAGCTTGCTCCGTTTTTCTGCGTCACCCGAACAAGCTAAAGCTTGAACTCCAACATTGAACTCGTTGAGCGTTCGGATCGCCGCCGCAATCTCCGCCGCCGCGCCGTCACCTTGCACACGGCACGGCGCGAGAATTATTTCCAGCGCGGGATTCCGCCGCTGAATGACGTGCAGCACATCGCGGATCGCCGCGCCCGTGAGCGATGTCACAATGCCGATGCGTTGCGAGTAGCGCGGCAGCGGACGTTTCCGTTCCGGCGCGAACAAGCCTTCCGCCACGAGCTTCTGCTTGAGCTTCTCAAACGCGATCTGCAGCGCGCCCACGCCCTGCAACTCCACCGCACGAACGATGAGTTGATACTGCCCACGCGCCTCATAGACCGTCACGTCGCCTTGCAGCAAAACTTTTTGCCCATCGCAAAGCAACGCGCGTTCGCCCGCCGCCGCGCCGCGAAACAGCACGCAGCCCAACTGCGCCCCGGCATCCTTGAGCGTGAAATACATGTGGCCGGAACTTTGCGCGCGCAAGTTTGTGACCTCGCCGCTCACCCAGACTTGCCCGACGGATTTCTCCAGCAGCCGCTTGACCTCCGTCGTCAGCTCCGAGACGGACAGGACGTGGCGAGTCGCTTCCGGCGGAAAAAGTTCGCCGAAGTCCCACTGAGATTTAGTTGGTTTGCTCATTGTTTCAGCCACGGATTGAACAAGGATGAAACACGGATGAAAAGTTTTTGACACAGATCATACGAATCCTCGCCGGTTGAATTCGTGGGGATTCGTGAAACCCGCGTTTTTGAATCCGTGTTCAATCCGTGTTTCATCCGTGGCTAAATTATATTTTCCAACACGCGCTGAATCTTCACCGCCTTGCCGGTGACTTCATCAATCTCGATCAGCGCGCCGTGCAGCATCACGCGGTTCTTCGCCACTTCAAACCGGCGCGGCATGTTGGTGAGAAACCGCTCGATGACCGGCTCAATCTCGCGGCCCAGGCAGCCGTCGTGCGGGCCGGTGAATCCGGCGTCGGTCAGATACGCCGTGCCGCCGGGGAAAATCTGCTCGTCCGCCGTCTGCACGTGCGTGTGCGTGCCGACCACCGCGCTCACCAACCCATCGAGCATCCGCGCGAACGCGATTTTCTCCGAGGTCGCTTCGGCGTGCATGTCCACGAAGATGATCTTGGTCTTTTCGCGCAGTCGCTTCACGGCGTCGAGCGCGAGCGTGAATGGATTTTCCAGCGGCGGCATGAAGGTGCGGCCTTGGAAATTCATCACGCCGATGGCTGGCAACGAACCGAGTTGCAGCACCACACTGCCCTGCCCCGGCGTGCCGGCGGGGTAATTCATGGGGCGCAGGAAACGCTTTTCGTTGGCGAGCAGTTCCATGACTTCCTTCTGATCCCACAGATGGTCGCCGCTGGTGATGGCGTCCACGCCGTAGCCAAAAAGTTCCTCGGCGATGGCCGGGGTGATGCCGTTGCCGCCGGCGGAGTTTTCGCCATTGGCGATGACGTAGTGGATGCCGTGTTGCAGGCGCAGCTTGGGCAAGACCTTGGCGACCGCGCGCCGCCCCGGTTGCCCCACGATGTCACCGATGAAGAGAATTTTCACGCGGTCAACGTAGGAGAGAACCGGCGGAATGTCAGCCACGGATTGAACACAGATTAAACACGGATATTCCATGGCAGGGCGCGACACTCCGTGCGCGCTGCTCGATTGCAACTACTGCTTCGGCAGGCAGAGAACTGCCCGCCCTACCATCCGTGTTCAATCCGTGTTTCATCTGTGGCTAAAAACAAAAGGAATATCCTTTTGCCGTGGCCGCTGTGTTTCTACCTTGTGCATCTATGAATATAGGTGACCCACTGACTCTGACCATCCACGACATCGCGTTCGGCGGCGAGGGCGTGGCGCGTGTGAATGACTTCGTCGTCTTCGTGCCGTTCGTGCTTGTCGGCGAGGTCGTCGAGGCGGAGGTGACGGAGGTGAAGAAAAGTTTTGGCCGCGCGAAACTGTTGCGCGTCGTCACGCCCGCGCCGGAACGCGTCGAGCCGGCGTGCCGTTACTTCACGGCATGCGGCGGCTGCCAGTATCAGCATATTGATTACGCGGCGCAGTTGCGGATGAAGCACAAGCAGATCACGGACTTGTTCGAGCGCATCGGAAGGATTTCGCCGGAGAAGATCGCGCCGGTCGTGCCTTGCCCGCAGCCATACGGCTACCGCAACCGCATCATGATCCGCAGCCAATGGAACAAGCCGGAGCAAAAGCTGAACATCGGCTTCATCCGCGCCGACGGCGGGCTGGTGGAGGACATCACGGAATGCAAGATCGCCGAGCCGGCGCTGAATGAGGAAATCCTGCGCGTCCGCAAGAACCCGCCGCCGAAGGGCGGCATCAAGGTCGTGCTGCGCGTGCATCCCGAAGGATGGGAAGTGCCGCCGGATTCTTTTTTCCAGAATAATTTTTTCCTGCTACCGAAACTGGTGGAGACGGTGGGTGCGGCGTTGAAGTCGGCGGGCGCGAAATATCTTGTGGATGTTTTCTGCGGTGTGGGTTTCTTCGGCATCGAACTGGCCGATCAAGTCGAGTCGTTCGTGGGTGTGGAGTTCGACCGCATGGCCATCAAGGCGGCGCGCAAGAATGCCGCCACGCGCGGACGCACCAACGGCGAGTTTGTGGCGGGCGCGGTGGAGGATTTGTTACCCGGCCTGCTCATCCGCTTCACGCCGGGGGCAACGAGCGTGCTGCTCGACCCGCCGCGCAAAGGTTGCTGGCCGCAGACGCTGCAATTGCTGCGCGAGACGAAGCCAGCGCAGGTGATCTACGTTTCGTGCCATCCGGCAACGATGGCGCGGGACTTGGCCATCTTGTGCGCGGACGGTGTCTTCGAGCTGGAGCGCGTCACGCCGCTGGACATGTTTCCGCAAACGCAGCACGTGGAGTGCGTCGCGGATTTGCGCTGCAAAGTCCGTTGACCGCGGGCGAAACTAAACTTGCCAACGCTGCGGGCATGGTTTCAACTTTGACCTACCAATAATGACCTCCTACGAAACGTATCGCCGCGAGAAAAGTTTTGTCCCCGACGTGTTGCCGTGGCTCGTGGCCGCCGCCGCGTTACTGGGTTACCTGCTCACGCTGAACCACTGGGTCTCCATGAACAGCCTGCTCACGACATCGCAGGTGGCGGGCTGGGGCTGGCCGCAAAACTTCCTCGGCCCCGTGCATTTTCTGGCAACATATCCGCTGCGCTGGCTGCCGATGGCGTGGCTGCCAATCGGGTTCAACGCCTTCACCGCCGTCTGCGCGGCGGCGACACTCGGCCAGCTCGCCCGCGCCATCGCGTTGCTGCCGCACGACCGGACGCAGGCACAGCGCGAGCGGGAGTTCAACGAGTTCTCCCTCCTGACCACGCGCACGGCGTGGCTGCCGGTGGTTCTGGCCACGGTGGTGTGCGGATTGCAATTGAGTTTCTGGGAGAACGCCATCGTCGGCACGGGCGAAATGTTGGACCTCCTCCTCGTCGCCTACGTCGTGCGCTGCCTGCTGGAGTTCCGGATTGATGGACGCGATTCGCGGCTCACGCGCGCCGCGCTAGTCTTCGGTGCGGCGATGGCGAACCAGTCGCTGATGATCCTGATGCTGCCGTTGTTTTTGGCGGCGCTGCTGTGGATCAAGGGACTCGGCTTTTTCAACTTCCGTTTTTTGGTGCGCATGGCACTCGTCGGCCTCGCGGGTCTGGCGCTGTGCCTGTTGATGCCGTGGATACAGAGCCACGCGGTGGATGCGGGAGGAACTTACTGGGAAATGCTGCGGTTCAACTTGGGCAGCCAGAAAAATTTCATCCTCGGAATGCCGCTCATGGGTTTGTCGGTGCTGGCGATCACCTCGCTCGTGCCGCTGCTGGTGATGAGCATCCGCTGGGCGGCGTCCTCCGGCGACAACAGCCCCACGGGCATCGCGCTGGGGTCGTTCCTGTTTCATCTCGGACACGCGGCGTTGCTGCTCATGTGCCTGTGGGTGGCGTTCGATCCGCCGTTCAGCCCGCGCATGTATCCGCGCCAGATCGGCGTGGGACTGTCGTTCCTGCCGCTCTACTTGTTGAGCGCGCTGGGCGTCGGCTACTTCAGCGGCTACCTGCTGCTCATCTTTGGCAAGCGCAACAGAAACCTGCCGAACAGCTCATCCACCACCGCCATCAATACCATCGTGAAGGTCGGAGTCTGGTTGCTGCTGCTCGCAGTGCCGGCAGGGTTGCTCTACAAAAATCTTCCCCAGATTCAAGCCTCGCGCGACCGCACGCTGGGCGACTTCGCCACGCTACTCGTGGAAAATCTTCCGCAGCAGCGCGCCGTGGTCTTGAGTGACGACCCACGGTTCTCGTTCCTCGCGGAAGCCGCGCTCCACCGGAACGGTGCTGCCACCAAGCACATCATCCTCAACACCTACGCGCTCACCTACACGCCGTATCACCGCTTCCTCCAGCACAAGTTCGCCCCGCAATGGCACGATGACCTCGGCACCAATCAGTCCCAGACCCAGATACAGCCCGCCGCCCTCATCGAGCTTCTGACCGCCGCCGCGAAAACTCACGAGCTATATTATCTCCATCCCAGCTTCGGCTATTACTTTGAAAAGTTTTATCCAGAGACCCGCGGGCTGGTCAGCCGCCTGCATCTTTACCCCGACAAAACCGTCTCCCCGCAGCCGCCCACCGAGGAGAACATCGCGCACAACCGCACTTTCTGGGAACGCGACCACGCCGACGCTCTCCAGCGCGTGGCCAAGCAGCTTGCCGACAAACCCACCGGCGGAGCGCGCATCGAATCGCGCTTCTCCAAGATTTTCAACCTCCGCCGCGAGCCGAATTCCTCCGCGCTCTGGGCCGGCTCGATGTATTCCCGCAGCCTCAATTCCTGGGGCATCACGCTTCAGCAAAACAACCAGATCGCGCCCGCCGGTTGGTGCTTCCAGCGCGCCATTGAACTGAACCCCGGAAACGTCGCCGCCGAAATCAACCTCGGCTTCAACGGCAAACTCCGGCAGTCCGACCCTTCCCCCTTCAAGCTCACCAAACCCATGGAAGACCAGCTCGCCGGATTCCGCAACTGGGAGATTTTCCTCCGCGAGAACGGCCCGCTCGACGAGCCGCAGTATTGCTACCAACAAGGAGTCACCTTCACCCAAGGCGGACTCTACCGCGAAGCCGCAGCGCAATTCCTCCGCGCCCGGCAACTTTCCCCCGACAATCTCGGCACCTACCTCTGGCTCGCGCAGATCTACAACTTCTGGCAGCTATCCGACACCACCCTCGAACTCATCCGCGACGCTCGCGCCCTGCCCTCCGCCGCATCCGCCGAACCCGCCACCCAGATCGAACTCGCCAGCGCCGAAGCCACCGCCTACTTCAACAAAAACCAACCCGCCCTCGCCACCAGCGTCCTGCAGAACACCATCGCCAAGTTGCCCAAGAATGAAACCGCGCTCAACGTCGCCCTCCGCCTCTACCTCACCTACCAGCGCTACACCAACGCCCTCGCCATCGTCGAACAGCAACTGCAGTTGAACCCCGATGACCCCGTCGTCCGCAACAACCAAGCCTTCGTCTGCCTCCAACTCCAGCGCTACGACCAAGCCATCCCCCTGCTCGACCGCACCCTCGCCGACCAACCCGGCAACGCTCCAGCACTCCTCAACCGCGCCATCGCCCACCTCCAAATCGGCCACCTCGCCGAAGCCCGCCAAGACTACGCCGCACTCCAACTCCTCGCCCCCGACGCGCACCAAATCTATTACGGCCTCGGCGAAATTGCCTACCGCCAGAAAGACAAAACCAACGCCATCGCCAACTACAAACTCTACCTTGAGAAAGCCCCGCCCCGCACCGACGAAGCCAAACTCGTCGCCGCCCGCCTCAAGGAACTCCAATCCCCCTGACCACTCCCCATGCGCGTGACCCACGTCATCACCCGGCTCATCGTCGGCGGCGCGCAGGAAAACACCATCGCCTCCGTCCTCGGCCTCCGCCGCAAACCCGGCCTCGAAGTGCACCTCATCTCCGGCCCCACCTACGGCCCGGAAGGAAGTTTGGAGTTCCGCCTTCAGGCGGCGGGCGCGTCCGAACCGCCTAAAGGCGGAACTCCAAACCTTACCATCATCCCCGAACTCATCCGCCCCGTCCATCCGCTCAAGGACTTCATCGCCCTCCGCAAACTTGAAAATATTTTCCGCGAACAGAAGCCCGACATCGTCCACACCCATAGCGGCAAGGCCGGCATCCTCGGACGCCTCGCCGCCGCCCGCGCCGGAGTCCCCGTCATCCTCCACACCATCCACGGCCCATCCTTCGGCGATTTTCAGAACGGTCTTTCCAACCTAATCTTCCGCGCCGCCGAACGCCGCGCCGCCAAAATCACCACCCACTTTGTCACCGTCGCCGACGCCATGCGCGACCAATACCTCACCGCCGGCATCGGGCGACGCGACCAATACACCCGCATCTTCAGCGGCTTTCCCCTCGCGCCGTTTCTCGCCGCAAAGAACGACCCCCAACTCCGCGCCCGCCTCGGCCTCGCGCCCGACGACATCGTCATCGGCAAAATCGCGCGCCTGTTCAAGCTCAAGGGGCACGATGACCTCCTCGCCGTCGCGCCCGAACTCGTGCGGCAAAACCCGCACCTTAAATTCCTCCTCGTCGGCGATGGTGAATGGCGCGGACGCTTTGAAAATCTTGCGCGTGTGCGCGGGCTGAAAAAACATTTCGTCTTCACCGGCCTCGTGTCACCCGCAGAAATCCCTGCGCTCACCGGCATCATGGATATCCTCGTCCACCTCTCTCGCCGCGAAGGCCTGGCCCGCGCACTCCCGCAAGCCCTCGCCGCCGGCAAACCCCTCGTCACCTACGATTGCGATGGGGCGAGAGAAGTCTGTCGCGATGGGGAAACCGGGTTTCTAATTTCGCCCGGCGACTTGCCGCAGCTCACCACCCGCCTGCTCCAACTCGCCGCCGACGCAGCCTTGCGCGAGCAGCTCGGCCAAAGCGGTCAGGCGTTTGTGCGTGAAAACTTCGCCGTGGAAAAAATGGTGGATGAACTCCACGCGCTCTACTTGCGGCTGGCGCGGAAATAATCCAGCGCGGTGGACATGGCAAAGACTCTTGCCGAACTCATTTTTCAAGTCTAGAGTCGCCTCATGGACTACGGCCACATCATCACCATTGAACCAGGTAAACGCAGCGGCAAACCCTGCATTCGAGGCCTGCGAATCACCGTGTATGACGTGCTGGAATATCTCGCGTCAGGCATGACAGTGGAGGAAATCTTGGTGGACTTTTCGGAACTGACGCGGGAGGACATCAAAGCGTGTCTGGCCTTTGCCGCTGACCGGGAACGCAAGCTCTTCGTTGCCGCCGCGTGAAACTGCTGCTCGACGAAAACCTGTCGGATCGAATACTCCCGCAAATCCTAGACCTTTACCCGGGGTCGTCTCACGTCAAACCGCTGGCGTTGCTTCGGACGGATGATGGCGATATCTGGACTTTCGCGCGGGAAAATAATTTCACTCTGGTTTCCAAGGACTCGGATTTTCACCAACGCAGCCTGCTGTTCGGCCACCCTCCGAAATTTATTTTCCTCCGCGTCGGCGACTGCCCGACCGGCCTTGTCACTGAACTGCTGCGGGATAATCATCAGACCATCGCAACTTTCATCTTCGATCCGGTCGCCGACATTTTGATCCTGCCCTGAATTACCTTGCCGGCAGCACCGCCCGGATAAGTTCCCAGACGCGAGCGCTCACTTCGTCCATCGTCCCATCCGCATCCAGCACGCGCACGCGCTGTGGTTCGGCGGCGGCGACGGCTTCAAAGCCCCGCGCCGCGCGTTCGAAGAATTGCTCGTCGGCTTCCTCGATGCGGTCGCGGATGAACGGCAGCGTGGCTTGCCTCGATTGCAATCTCTCGGCGCTGACGGCGGCAGAGACTTTCATGAAAACCGTCAGGTCCGGGCGCGTGTCGCCCACGGCGAAATCAATGACGTGCTTCACAAAGCCGAGGTCTAGCCCGCGTCCGTAGCCTTGATACGCGGTGGTGGAATCGTAGAAGCGGTCGCACAGCACGATCTCGCCGGCGGCGAGCGCGGGGCGGATGATTTCCCGCACGAGCTGTGCGCGGCTGGCGTTCATCAGCAGCAGTTCCGTCTCCGCCGTCATGGCGTGGTTGGCGATGCTGTGCTTGAGTGTGTGGCGGATTTCCTCGCCGATGGGAGTGGCGCCCGGCTCGCGGAGGACGTGCGTGCGCCAGCCATCTTCCTCCAACCGGCTTGCGAGGCGGATGATCTGGGTGGTCTTGCCGCTGCCTTCCGTGCCTTCAAATGTGATGAACAATCCGCTCATGTCCGCAAAATTAATTTGCCGGAACGACGGCGTTGGTCGCGTCAATGGAGGGGATGGTCTGCGCCAGATGTTCCACGAGTGAATCAATCTGCTCTGCGGATAACGGCCCGCCCTGCGCTTTCTCGAAAGCTGGCATCATTGAACCGGGCTTGCCGCCGATGATCCACGCGCGCCAGTGATCGCGGCTCGTGGGGTGCGGGAGGCGCTGCAAGTCAGGGACCACCGAGGCGCGATTCGCACCGTCATGGCACATACCGCAGACGGCGGCGTAAAGTTCCGCGCCTTTTTTCCCCTCGCCGGGTGCGACGTGACAGCTCGCGCAGCTTCCCTTGAAGACGGCTTGCCGGTCGGCCAGCGCCAGTTGCATGTTGGCCGCCCGCGCCATCTGCGGGTCGGGTATCGTCACGCGGAACTGCAGCATCTTCGGCCCGGCAGTGGAGTTCACGGTGATGGTCTTGATGACCGTGCCGCTCTTGCCCGCGAGGTTCATCGAGATGTCAATCTTCCCGTCCGCGCCGGGCGCGAGTATCCACGGCATTGGCGGCAGATGCGCCGTGGTGCAACCGCAGGAGGTGACCACAGAATTGATGACCGCCTCCACGGATGAAGCGTTCGTCAGGAAATACGTGGTGGGCGCGACGGTGTCCCCGAGCTTGGCGTTGTATTCCTTCACATCCGAATCCCACGTCAGCACCGGCAGCGCGGGCGGTGCGGGTGGAGGGACGTTCGTGATCACTACGACCGGGGGCGGGTTGGT
>JANMJO010000185.1:0-2766 GCA_031371425.1 Verrucomicrobiales bacterium
CGTGACTAACCGCAGCGGCGGCATCCAGGGCGGCATCAGCAACGGCGAACCCATTTTCTTCCGCGTCGCCTTCAAGCCCACCGCCACCGTCATGCACGAGCAAGACACCGTGAGCGTGGACTTCAAGAACACCACGCTCAAGGGCAGGGGACGCCACGATGCCTGCGTGCTGCCTCGCGCCGTGCCGATGGTCGAAGCCATGACCGCGCTCGTGCTCGTGGATCACGCCCTGCGCCAGCGCGCACAGTGCGGGTGACGTAGCCGCGCTTGTGAAAGCGCGGTCGGGTGAACACTGATGGGAGAATCCGCGCTTTCACAAGCGCGGCTACGAGAGGCAGGGAACTTACCGCGCAAATAGCGCCTGCATCCATTCTTTGCCGCCGAACATCCAGAGGACTGCGGCGAGCGCGATGTAGGGGCCGTACGGCAGGCGGCTGGACCATTCCTTCTTGCCGCAGACGATGAGCGCGATGCCCACCGCCGAGCCGATGACGGAGCTGGCCATGAGCGCGAAGAAGACGGATTGCCAGCCGAGAAACGCGCCGATGGCGGCCATGAACTTCACGTCGCCAAACCCCATCGCCTCGCGCGGCAGCGAGAGTTCGCGTGTGACGGCTTCAAGGTAATGCACGTCGTCGGGAGCGAACGTGTCATCGCCTATCAACAGCCGGGCGGGGGAGAGTTTCACCGTCACATCGCGGTAGCAGCGGTCAATCAATTCCACGGTGCTGGCGTGCAGCACGATGGTGTCGGACTTGCGGTAGAAAAGTTCTTCGTAAGGAATTTCCTGGTCGGGCAGCCTCACGCCGGTTTCGCCGAGAATAATCTTGGTCTCACCAGCGAGCGCAAGTTTCTGCCGACCAAAAAATAATTTACCCACGCGCAGCACGGTGTAGATGATGCCGCCGCCGACGGCCGCGCCGAGGATGCTTTGCAAGAGGGAGTCGGTGAGCGTGGTGGCATCGTGCAGCGCGGGGACGAGGAAGGAGCAGAGGATGCCCGCGCCGATGCCGCCGAGGGTGAGTTCATCCGGGATGATCATGTGCTCGAGGTCAATGAAGGCGGAGGCGATGAAGCCCGCGAGCAGCAGACAACCGGTGAGCGCGAGCGGCGCGGATTGCGCTCCAGAATTCAGCCAGCAGGCGAGGAAGGCGATGCCGGTGAGGAGTTCCACGAAGAAGTAGCGGGGCGAGATGGGGGCGCGGCAGTTGGCGCATTTGCCGCGCAGCCAGAGCCAGGTGACGAGGGGGATGTTGAGCCACCACGGGATGGAGTATTGGCAGTGCGGGCAGTGCGAGGGCGGCGAGACGATGCTTTCGCCTCGGGGCAGGCGGTGAATGACGACGTTGAGGAAGCTGCCGACGATGCAGCCGAACGCGAAGAAGGTGGCCGACCAGAAGTGGAACGGCACGGCGGCCCAGTTGTCGGCGCTGAAGATGGCGTCAATGACCATAAATATTTTCCTCAAGGGCGCGGCGCATGATGGCGACGGGCGCGGGTTGGCCGCTCCAGATTTCCAGCGCGGCGGCGCCTTGGTGGAGGAGCATGCCGAGGCCGTTGGCGGTCTGGCAACCGGCGGCTTTGGCGGCTTTCAGGAGCGGAGTTTCGGCGGGACGATAAACCATGTCATAGACGGCGCGGGCGTGGCGCAGGGGAAATAGTTGTTCGTCGAGCGGCGAGGTGTCGGCGGGGTTGAGGCCGAGCGAGGTGGCGTTCAGGAGGAGGTCAATGGCGGCCGTCGGATAGGTGGTGCTGACTTGAACGGTGGGAAAGCGCAGGCGGATTTCGCGCGCAAGCTCCTCGGCTTTGGCGGTGGTGCGGTTGATGAGAAAGAGTTCGGCGACGTTTTCGGACGCGAGCTTGAGGGCGGCGGTGCGGCCCGCGCCGCCCGCGCCGAGGAGGAGGACGCGAGCGCCGGCGAGCTTGAGTTGCAAATCTTCGCGGAGGGAACGGGCAAGGCCATCGGCATCGGTGTTGTAGCCGATGGCGCGGATTCGGTTTGGAGTTCCGCCTTCAGGCGGCGGCTGCGTGCTCGCCGAACCGCCTGAAGGCGGAACTCCAAACGAGGGCTTGGCATCACGGGTCTCGAAGCGGACGGTGTTGACCGCGCCCCACATTTTGGCGGAGGCATCCAGTTCATCCATCATTTCGAGGGCGAGGAGCTTGTGCGGGACGGTGAGGTTGAGGCCGATGTAGTTCTTCGACTTGGCGTCGGCGATGGCGGCGCGGAGGTTTTCCGAGGGAACGTCCAGAGCTTCGTAGCGCCAGTTCAATCCGAGCGCGGCGATGGCGGCGTTTTGCATTGCGGGCGACGCGGAGTGCTTGATGGGATGGCCGATCACGGCGAGGAGGCGCGGGGTGGTGATGGTCGGCGTTTGTGTTGGCGCTGGCACGCGAAGGTTATAGGGGAAGTGGTGACAAAGTTCTAAGTTTGTTGGGTCTGTTCAGGATTATCCGTGCCATGTCCCGGAGAGCGAGACGTCCCGTCTCGCAGCGGCCTCGCCCGACAAGAGACATGGGAAATTCCGAACCTCTCGCTTTTAGAGTGGCTGCTGCGGACGGGGGCCGTCCGCGCTCCGGCGGCGAAGCCGCCTGAAGGCGGAACTCCAAACGAGGGTTTGGCATCACGGGTATTGCAGCGGCCTCGCCCGTCAAGAGACATGTGAAATTCTGAACCTCTCGCTTTTAGAGTGGCTGCTGCGGACGGGGGCCGTCCGCGCTCCGGCGGCGAAGCCGCCTGAAGGCGGAACTCCAAACGAGGGTTTG
>JANMJO010000121.1:0-10178 GCA_031371425.1 Verrucomicrobiales bacterium
GTGGAGTTCATTCCCCTCGTGGATATGCTGCCGACATGGACGGGCTGCGTGGCGGCGGTGATCGCGTTGCGGAAGCGGAACGCTCGCTCGGAGTTCCGCGTTCACGCAGCTCCGGCTGCCGCCGTCCCCGAACCGCCTGAAGGCGGAACTCCGAACGGAGGCGATGCCAGGCGGCTGCCGCCGGCAGACGGACGCAGAATTGATTCTTGAGTTTTCCCGCCGGTTGCCTTAACCAATCGCCCGTTCGTCAAACCATCACTATGAAAAAAATTAAAATCCTAAAACCCGTCGTCGGCATTCTCATGGGCAGCGACTCCGACTGGCCCATCATGAAGGCCGCCGCAGATATCCTCACTGAATTTGGCATCGCCTCCGAAGCGAACGTCATCTCCGCCCACCGCGACCCGCACGGGCTGGAGAAATACGCCAGCAGCGCGGTCAAGCGCGGCATCCGCGTCATCATCGCCGGCGCGGGCGGCGCGGCGCATCTGCCGGGTGTGACGGCGGCGTTCACACCCCTGCCCATCATCGGCGTGCCGATCGTGAGCAAGGCGCTTGACGGGATGGATTCACTGCTCTCCATCGTGCAAATGCCGCCCGGCGTGCCCGTGGCAACGGTAGGCATCGGCGCGGGTCGCAACGCTGGCATCCTCGCCGCGCAGATCCTCGCCGCGAGCGACGCCAATCTCTTGAACGACCTCTTCCGTTTCAAGGCACGGCTCGTCAAGGAGTCGCGCGCGAAAAACAAAACGCTTTCTGCCAAATAGCCGCAGCATCCCCACCGAGAAAGGGGATGCTGGAATATATCCACGCGGGCGAGTGTCCGAACGCGCTGCGGCGGGTCTCCGCGACACAGCCGCGCTCCGATTCGACCGCCCGCGCTGAAAAGTTCACTTGATTTCAACTGCGTTCGGCAGTCTCCTGTGCGCTCAATTTTAAATCTGAAATCTGAAATTATAAATCACATGGCCTACCAAGACGTCACCCCGCCCGCTGGCGGCAAAATCACCATCAGCAACGGCAAGCTCACCGTGCCGAACAATCCCATCCTCCCCTTCATCCGCGGCGACGGCACCGGCCCGGACATCTGGGCCAGCAGCGTGCGCGTGTTCGACGCAGCGGTGGAGAAGGCCTACGGCGGCCAGCGAAAGATCGCGTGGTTCGAGGTGTTCGCCGGCGAAGAGTCATTCAAGAAATTCAACAACTGGCTGCCCGATGACACCGTCGAGGCGTTCAAGGAATTTCTCGTCGGCATCAAAGGCCCGCTCACCACGCCCACCGGCGGCGGCATCCGCTCGCTCAACGTCGCGCTCCGCCAGATGCTCGACCTCTACGTCTGCCTGCGTCCCGTGCAATGGTTCACCGGCGTGCCCTCGCCCGTGAAGCACCCGGAGAAGGTCAACATGGTCATCTTCCGCGAGAACACCGAGGACATTTACGCGGGCATTGACTTCGAGGCCGGCAAGGAGATGGCGATGAAAACGCTTGAGTTCCTCAAGACGAACTTCCCGAAAGAGTTCAAAAAAATCCGCTTCGGCGAAACACCCGAAGTCGTCGGCCTCGGCATCAAGCCCGTGTCCAAGACCGGCACGCAGCGCCTCGTGCGCGCCGCCATCGAATACGCCATCGCGCAGGGCAAGAAATCCGTGACGTTCGTCCACAAGGGCAACATCATGAAATACACCGAAGGCGCGTTCATGCAGTGGGGCTACCAGCTCGCTCGCGAAGAATACGGCGCGGAACTCGTGGACGGCGGCCCGTGGTGCAAGATTCCCGAAGGCAAACGCGGAGCGGGACTCATGTTCAAAGACTCCATCGCCGACATCACGCTCCAGCAGGTGCTCACGCGCCCGACCGAGTTTGAAGTCATCGCCACGCTGAACCTCAACGGCGATTACCTCTCTGACGCCCTCGCCGCGCAAGTCGGCGGCATCGGCATCGCGCCCGGCGGCAACATCAACAACGTCACCGGCCACGCCATCTTCGAAGCCACGCACGGCACCGCGCCCAAATACGCGGGCAAAGACCAGGTCAACCCCGGCAGCGTCGTGCTCTCCGGCGAAATGATGTTCCGCTACCTCGGCTGGAACGAAGCCGCCGACTTGATTCTCAAAGGCCTCAACGGCGCCATCGGCAGCAAGCGCGTGACCTACGACTTCGCCCGCCAGATGACCGGCGCGACGGAGATCAAGTGCAGCGAGTTTGGTAGCAACATCATCGCCCACATGTAGGCTGTGGCATGAGTATCGAACAGACACTTGAGAAACTCCTGCGCGGCGATTCGGATGCAAACCTCCGTTTCGAGGAGGTTTGCCATTTTCTGGTGGCGCGCGGTTTCCGCATGAGAGCGTCCGGCAGTCATCATATTTTTACCCGCACTGGTGTGCGCGAGCGCATCAACCTCCAACGCGAGGGCAGCAAGGCCAAACCATATCAAGTTCGACAAGTCCGAAAGATTCTGGCAACTTACAAACTGTTATGAGCGCCAACGCCTACGAAATGATTGTCTGGTGGAGTGACGAGGATGAAGCCTATGTCGTGGATGTGCCGGAACTTCCCGGCTGCATGGCGCACGGCAGCGACCGGCAGGAAGCCATCCAAAACGCCGAGGACGCCATCCGGTTCTGGCTCAAGACCGCCAAAGCCGATGGCTTGAAAGTTCCCCAACCAAAAGGCCGCTTGGTGTTTGCCTGATGAAAGGCGCGACGGAGATCAAGTGCTCCGCGTTCGGCGACAACATCATCGCCCACATGTAAGCGCCCTCTGAAAATTCAACCGGCGGTGGTCGTGATGACCACCGCCGTTTTTGTTTTCAAATTTCCAACTCTTGCGATCACCGCGCCCGTTGCGAGAGCGCGCTCTTGCCGATGCCGGTCAGAACATCCCACGCCGGGCCGGGGAATTTGTGCATCTGCACCATCACGTCCTCGAACGCGGTGAGAAACTGGCAATCTCCTTGCGATGGCGCGGGCAATGATTACATTGCGTCCATGCTGGCGGATGAACAAATGAGTGCCGAACAGGTGGCGGTGTTCCGCCGGATGACCCCGGAACAGCGGTGGCGCGCGGCGCACCGGCTTTACTGGACGATGCGCCGGCACAAGACCGCCTTCCTCCAAAGTCAGCATCCCGACTGGCCGGCTCCACGCGTAGCGGCGGAAGTGCTGGCGATTTTCTCCCATGCCCGAACCTGACCTGATCGAACTCTTCGTGCGGCCGTTGAATCAGGCGGGCATCCGTCACCTCATCAGCGGCAGCGTGGCCGCGATGCTCTACGGCGAACCCCGCGTCACCCACGACATTGACTTCGTGGTGTTTCTCCCGGCGGAAGCCGCGTCCCGGCTGGCGGCGATTTTTCCACCGCCGCAGTTTTACGTCCCGCCCGCCGAGGTCATCCTGCGGGAAGTGGCGCGGGAACAACGCGGCCATTTCAACATCATCCACACGGAATCCGGCTTGAAGGCGGATTTTTACACCGCCGGGCGCGATGAACTGCATCCCTGGGCCTTCCGCCATGCCCGGCGCTACATCATCGGTGAAACCACCGTCACTCTCGCCCCACCGGAATACGTCATCCTCCGCAAACTGGAATACCATCGCGAAGGCGGTTCGGAAAAACATCTGCGCGACATCCGCGCCATGCTCGCCATCTCCGGCGAACAGATAGATCACGCCACCTTGCAGGAATGGATTGTCCGGCTGGACTTGAAAACCGAATGGCAGCGGCTGACGGAATAACCCGCGCCGTGTAGCCGCACCTGTGAAGGCGCGGAAAGCAATGCCGCAAGAAACCAACGCGGCTACAACCGCCATCACCGCGCGCGTTGCGAGAGCGCGCTCTTGCCGATGCCGGTCAGAACATCCCACGCCGGGCCGGGGAATTTGTGCATCTGCACCATCACGTCCTCGAACGCGGTGAGAAACCACTTCACGTCCGCCTCGTTGATGACGAGCGGCGGCAGCAGCTTGACCACATCCACGCCGTGCCCGGCCACCTGCGTGATGATGTGGTGCTTGTCCATGAGCGGAATGACGGCCGCTTGCGGAAATAAACTTTTGTCCAGCGCGTGGCAGGTGGTCCAGGCGATCTTCAGGGCGAGCGATTTCGGAGGGCCGAATTCAATGCCCATAATTAGCCCGCGCCAGCGGACGGCCTTCAGGAATTCAAAGCGCGGAATCATCGCCTCCACGCCGTGGCCGATGAGGTCGCCCATCTTCGCGGCGTTGGCGATGAGGTTCTCGCGGTCGAGCACGTCGAGCGCGGCGAGGCCGGCGGCCATGGCAAAGCTGCCCTGGCTGAACGTGGAGCTGTGCACGACGGAGCGTTGCATGGAGGAAAAAACTTTTTCGTGAATCCACTTCTTGCACAGCACCGCGCCCACGGGCACGAAACCGGCGGAAAGCGTCTTGGCGAGAATCACGATGTCCGGGTCCATGCCCGGCCCTTCGTGTTCGAGGGCGAGGAACTTGCCGGTGCGACCCATGCCGGTCTGGACTTCATCGGCGACGAACAGCGCGCCGTGCTTGCGGCAAAGCTGCTGCGCGGCGAGCAGGTAGCCGGGCGCGCCGATGTTCACGCCCTTGCCTTGGATCGGCTCGATGATGAGCGCGGCGACATCGCCCTTCTTCAACTCCGCTTCGAGCGCGTCGAGGTCATTGAACGGAATCGCGCGGCAGTCCGGCAAGAAGGGGCCAAAGCCATCGCGGAAACTATCGTCGCCGTTGATGGAGAGCGCGCCGGTGGTGAGGCCGTGGAAGGATTTTTTGCAATGGATGATGGCGGGTTTGCCGGTGGCGCACTTGGCGTATTTGATGGCGGTCTCCGCGCCTTCCGCGCCGGAGTTGGTGAAGAACACCATGTCCAGCTCGTAGGGGATGCGCCGTTTCAACTCGGCGGCGAGCAGACCGGAGAGCAGCGGCGCTTCCATCTTCACGAGGCTGGGATAATCGGCGTCGAGAAATTCCTTGAGGATGCGGCGAACTTCGGGATGGTTGCGACCCAGGCCGAACACGCCGTAACCGCCGAGCAGGTCGAGATATTTTTCGCCCGCGACGTCCCAGAGATACGGCCCTTCGGCGCGGGTGTAGCAGCGGTCGAAGCCGATGGTTTTCAGCGTGCGGACGTTGGCGGGGTTGACGTGCGCGGCGTGCAGCTCGTAATTTTTTCCGGCGTGCTCGCGCATCAGCGCGACGATGTCCAGCGCCGGGCGGGCTGTGGATTTATTTGTGATGGGGTCAAGCGACATGACGCGGGTATTTTACCGCAACGGGGCCGGAATCAAGATAATTGAAATGGCGGGAATTAAATCGCTACTCCACTGTTTTCGGTGGGGACGTTTCGGTCGGGCGGAGTTGGCGGTGGAAAGATCATCCGGGCCACCCTCACCCCAACCCTCTCCCGTCCGACGGGAGAGGGAGAGCGGGCAGACGCGTGCTGTAAACTCGGCCACGCCAAGGTCAGAACATACGCAGACTTTGTGTTCACCGACCAGCAACCAGCGGGTTCAAGCCAACCTGCGTTCGTGCGTCAGCAAACCGCCGCGTGCTGTCCCCCTCTCCCGTCGGACGGGAGAGGGGTCAGGGGTGAGGGCCACCGCTTGAAACCCTTGAGACTCCACTGAAACAGCGAAGAACCAGCTAATTGAAATGGCCGGAATCACACCCCCACCAACGCCGCGCCGAGGACGCCGGCGGAATCGCCGAGCTGATGCTTGACGATGGGCGTCTCCAGCTCGTCAGTGAAAACGTATCGCTTGATAGCCGTGACGCCTTCCGAGTAGATGGCCTTGAAGTTCGATACCCCGCCGCCGATGACCACGATGTCGGGATCGAGGACATCAATCAGGTTGGCCATCGCACGGCCGAAGCGGTCGAAGAACTGTTGCATGAACGCCACCGCCACAGGTTCGCCGGCAAAATAGTCGCGCTCGATGTCCTTGAGCGGGCGGCGAGCGCCGTGTTGTTCCGCGTAACGATTCTCCAAACCGCCGCCGCTGATGAACGTCTCCACGCAGCCTCGCTTGCCGCAGTAACAAACCGGCCCTTGCGGATCAATGCTCATGTGCCCCCACTCGCCCGCAATCGCCTGCGCACCGGTGAAGACCTCGCCCTTGTAAACAATCCCGCCGCCGCAGCCCGTGCCCATGATGACGCCGAAGACGAGCTTGCTCCCCTTGCCCGCGCCGAGCAGCGCCTCGGCCATCGCGAAGCAGTTCGCGTCGTTCTGGATTTCGATTTTGCGGCCCAGCAACTTCTCCAAGTCGTCCTTCACGGGCTGGCCGTTCATGCAGACGGTGTTGGAATTTTTCAGCAGCCCGGTGCGCGGCGAAAGCGCCCCCGGCGTGCCGATGCCGAACGTCGTCGGCCCGCTGACGGCGGCGGCCAGCTCGTCGTGAACGGCTTTGATGCGGTTCAGGATGTGCGCGTAGCCGTGCTCGCGTTCCGTGGCGATGCGCTTGCGGATAATTTCGCGACCGTCCGCATCGAGGACTACGCCCTCGATTTTCGTGCCGCCCAGATCAATGCCGATTCGATGCATAAAATATTCTCCGCGTCACAAACTCCATCCTGTGCGAAGCGCCGCCGGCGTTTCGCCACGCTCCCTCGACTGGCGCAGGCTCAAGGCGTCGTGCCGCTTGGCCAACCTGATTCCTGACTCATCCTTCATTAGTTCGCAATGAAAAAACTTCGGCGGCAGAAAACCGAGTGCGCGGTAGAGCAAGATTTGCCGCGCCGTGGACTTGAGCAAGTCCGCGCCGCGCACGACTTCCGTGATCCGCATGGCCGCATCGTCCGCCACGCAGACGAGCTGATACGCCGGCACATCGTCGCGCCGCCAGACGATGAAGTCGCCGAAGTCTTTGCCCGCGATGAATCGTTGCTCGCCGCAGTTTCCGTCCGTGAAGGAAACCGTCTCGCCATCGGGCACGCGGAAACGCCAGGAGAACTTGGTTGAAGGTTGCAGGTTGAAAGTTGCAGGAGCGTCCGCGCGCTCATCCAACTTGCAACCTTCAACCTTCAACCTGCAACCCTTCTTCCGGCACGTTCCGGGATACAGCGGCTCGTCGTCATCCTCCGCGTGCGGGGCGCGGACGGCGGCGGCGATGTCCTTGCGCGAGCAGGTGCAGGGATAAATGAAGCCGCCAGCGCGCAACTTCTCCAGCGCGGCGCGGTAGAAATCCATGCGCTCGCTTTGATTGTAGGGTGCGAACGGCCCGCCGATGTCCGGCCCTTCCTGCCACTCGAAACCAAACCAGCGCAAGTCCTCCAGCATCGCCTCGACGAACTCCATCTTGTAGCGCGTGGAATCCAAATCCTCGTTCCGCAGGACGAGCGTGCCGCCGTTCGCCCGCGCCCGCTGCTGCGCGGCCCAGAACGTCCGCGCGTGGCCGAGGTGCAAGTAGCCCGTCGGCGATGGAGCGAGGCGTCCGCGATATTGGCGATTGGCGATTGGCGATTGCGGATTCAAAATGGTTCGTTCGGATTCGCCGCGAGCCATTCGCTGAACTTCGGCAGCGGGAACGGGAGCATCGCCTGCGCCTTCGCGCAATTCATCGAGACATCCGGCGTGCGCGGCGCGCCGTGATAATTCTTCAGCGTGTCCGCCGTGATTTTCGCCTCCATCCCCGGCGTGCGGGCGACGAGCAGCTTGCCAATCTCGTAGCGCGATAGCTTTTCGCTGCCGCAGATGTGGAAGATGCCGGTCTGCGCTTTTTGAACCAGATCCCAGACCGCCCGCGCCGTCACCGCCGCCGGAATCGGACAACGGAATTCGTCGGTGAAAAGATTGGCCGTCTCCCCGCGACGCCACGCGAGACGGAGCTGCTCGTTGAAACCGCGGTCGCCCGTGGGCGAGACGCCGCCGTTGATGGCGGTGCGGATGATGAGATGGCGCGGGTGACGGCTCACGATGTCTTCCGCGATGGCCTTGGTCTCGGCATAGACGCTGATGGGATTGACCGCGTCGGTCTCGATGTAATTTCCCTTCACGCCGTCAAAGACGAGGTCGGTGGAGAAGAAGACGAACGGGACTTTGAACGCGATGCCTGCGAGCTGCGAGGGGACTTCCGTGTTGAGTTTGCGCGCGAGCACGGGGTCGCGCTGGCAATCCGCGCTGCGGCTCATCGCGGCGCAGTGGATGACGAGCTGCGGCTGCTGGCGCTTGAATTCCGCGCGGACGGCGGCGTAGTCGGTGAGGTCGAGTTGCGCGCGCGTCAGCCCCACGGCTTGGAACTGCGGCGCGAACTCCGCAGCGGTCTGCACAAGATAATTGCCGATGAGTCCACCCGCGCCGGTGATCCAGACGAGCGATTTCATTTCCCGGCGAGAGCGCGCTCGAACGCAGCGAGTTCGTGTTCAACCCCCTGCTCTGCCACGAGCAGCGATGTGCCGACGAGCGCGGCGTGATAGCCTTGCTCGTCGCGCACGGCGGCGATGGTGTGCGGATGGATGCCGCTCTCGGCGACCTTCACGGCGTGTGGCGGGAGATGTTGGCCGATGTCGAAGCGGCTCAAGTCCGTAGTGGAATCAAGCTTCATGCCGGAGTCGCGGGCGGCACGGGCAGCGGCGTATTGCCCGCTGCCGACGGCGAAGGTGCGGCTGTTGATGCCGTAGATTACCGCGCCCGCCGGGACTTGCGCGATCTGGTCGCGGTCGTGGCACTCGAACAATGCTTCCATGCCCAGCTCACACGCGACGGCATAAAGACGCTCCATCTCATCGGCGTCGAGCAGATTGGCCATGAGCAGAATGGCATCCGCCCCGAACGCGCGGGCTTCCAGCACCTGATACTCGTCGAAAATAAAATCCTTCCGCAGCACGGGCTTGGTGGTGGCGGCGCGCACGCCCTCCAAGTGCTGCATCCGCATGCCGAAGTGGCTGGCGTTGGTCAGCACGGAAATGGCGCGGACAATCGGGCTGGCTTCGTAAGCGGCGGGAGCGGCGGCGATGTTCTGCTTCCGCATCGCGCCCTGACTCGGCGAACGCTCCTTGATTTCGGCGATGAGTCCGAAGCCCGACCGCAGCGCGGCGCTCATGGAACGCACCGGCGGCGCGTCGGCCAGACGGCGGCGCAATTCGGCGGGCGGACGCAGGCGTTGCGCCTCGGCAAGTTCCTTGCGGACGTCCACGAGGATTTCGTCGAGGATGGTTTGGGTGATTTTCATCGCGGAGATTTTACCGCAAAGCCGCCACGAGGCAAAGTCCGTCGCCGATGAAGATTCGCAAGGGGACGACGTCGTTGGGGATTCGCATAAGGGTCGTTCGTTTTAACCACGGATGGACACTGACAAACACGGATTAGGAAAAAACGCAGAGACGCAAAGGGCGCAGAGAAACGCCGAGGAAAAATTCTGCGGCACTTTGCGTTCTCTGCGCCTCTGCGTTTGGTTTTTATCCGTGTTCATCCGTGTCCATCCGTGGTTGATTTTTCATTTGCCAGAACTGAAAACAGCGCCGAGCAACCAACCCAGCCACACGGCGACCATGCAGAGGAGGACCGAAAGCAGGACGTTGCCGCCAGCGTGCAGCCATTCGCCATCGCGCAACAAGTCGAGCGTTTGCAGGCTGAACGAGGAGAACGTGGTGTAGCCGCCGCAGATGCCCACCATCAGAAACTGCGTGGTGAACGCGCGGGTTTGCGGTTGCAGCCGCCCCTCCGGCGCGGCCAACGCACCGAGAAAGCCGATGACGAACGAGCCGGCGACGTTGACGGCGAGCGTGCCCCACGGGAAGGTCGCGCCCATCCTTTCGGAGACGATGCCGTTGCACCAGAAGCGTGCCATGCTGCCGAGCGCGCCGCCGAGTGCGATCCAAAAATACGTCAACATACCGGGCAAGCATTGCTGTCACACGCCATGCTTGGCAACCGCAAATGCGCGAGGGCGTGACTAAAACCGCCGCCCATCGGAGGCTCGCTCCGAGTTGGAGTTCAAGCTTTAGCTTGTGCCCGTCACTCTGGACATCGCCCCGACAAGCTAAAGCTTGAACTCCAACAATCCGCCCCGACACGCTGAAGCGTGAACTCCAACTTGGGGACAGCCTCCGCTGCGTGTCGTGCTCCCGCTGGCGGAGTGCCGAGCATTGCTCGGCACGATGGGTTTTGCGGCGGTCTTGCCGAGCGATGCTCGGCGCTCCAAGTTGGAGTTCAAGCTTTAGCTTGTGCCCGTCACTCTGGACAT
>JANMJO010000219.1:0-7525 GCA_031371425.1 Verrucomicrobiales bacterium
TTTAACCCGAACTCCGAAGCTGGGGAGCACGCCCGCCCCGGGCGTCGCTGCCCCCGACATCGGATGTCGGGGGCAGCATCTTGCGGGCGCGTGTTGGCCAAGAACCTTTGGATGTCTTCGGTGCGCCCGGGTTTTCCGCGATGGCGCGGAAAACTGCGCCCGGGGCGGGCGCGCTCCCATTCCTATTTCGGAGTTCGGGTTTAAGCTTCAGCTTGTTCCCGTCACACCCGAAACCGCCCCGACACGCTGAAGCGTGAACTCCAACAAGCTCTGCGCCGCACTTCCAGGCACACCCTAATCCGCTGGTAGCGGTATAGTTTGAAGCTTTTTCGGGTTTGGAGTTCCGCGTTTACGCGGCCCTGACCGCCTAAAGGCGGAACTCCGAACGAAACTATACCACCACCAATCCGCTTGCTCGCTTGCCGGTGGCGAAGTAGTTTCCCGCTGCTATGGAAAACAACCTGCCGCCCAACGACACTCTCACACCGCCACCCATCACGCCGCCGGTGATTGCACCCCAGCTTCCCGCGCAACCCGCGAAGAAGAGCCGCGGCTGGATGGTCCTCGCGCTCATTCTTCTCGTGCTGCTCGGCTTGAGCGCATTGCTCAACATGAGTCACATCGTGAACAGTTTCGCCAGCGCAAGCCGCGATCACCTCGGCGGGCCGCGGTTGGAAGAGGTCACGCTCGAAGACAACGACGCGCACGACAAGATCGCCGTCGTCAGCGTGGAAGGCATCATCGCCAGCGGCGCGGACAACGGCTACGACCTCGTTGAGCTCGTCAAGGAACAGCTCCAGCGCGCCGATGAGGATAAGAAGGTCAAGGCTGTGGTGCTCAAAGTGAATTCCCCCGGCGGCGAGGTGCTGGCCTCGGACGAAATCTACCGGCTCATCGCGGACTTCCAAGAGAACAGCGACAAGCCCGTGGTCTGCTCCATGGGCAGCCTTGCGGCATCGGGCGGCTATTACATTTCCGCGCCGTGCCGCTGGATTGTCGCCAACGAACTCACCCTCACCGGCAGCATCGGCGTCATCATGCACGGCTTCAATTATCGCGGCCTCATGGACAAGGTCGGCCTGCGCCGCGAGGTTTATAAGAGCGGCAAGTTCAAGGATATGTTGAGTCCCGACCGCAGCGACGCGGAAATCCCGCCGGAAGAGCGCAAGATGGTGCAGGACCTGATTGACGAAACCTACGGCAAGTTCAAGAGCGTTGTCGCCGAAGGCCGCGCCGCCGCGCACAAGCTGAACGGCAAGGAGGGCAGGGCGCTCATTGAGAACTG
The DNA here is from genome assembly GCA_031371425.1 of Verrucomicrobiales bacterium. Lineage (GTDB taxonomy): Bacteria > Verrucomicrobiota > Verrucomicrobiia > Limisphaerales > JAFMIX01 > JAFMIX01. The sequence continues at coordinate 1,286 of JANMJO010000219.1, forward strand.
GGCCGATTCCGCCGATGGCCGCGTCGTCTCCGGCAAGGAAGCCCTGCGCCTCGGCCTCGTGGACGAACTCGGCAACTTTGATGTCGCCGTGGACAAGGCTCTCGAACTCGCCGGCCTCGACGCCGCCAACCTCATCGAATACGAACCCAAGCACGACCTCGCCGACCTGTTCCGCATGTTCGCCAAGTCAGACGCCCGCGCCATCAAGCTGGACCTCGGCATTAACCTGCCCAAGTTGCAAGCGGGCTACCTCTACTTCCTCGCGCCCACATTCGTCCGCTAATGAAAAACGTCACGGTCATCGCCCACCCGCTCGTCCAGCACAACCTCACCCGCCTGCGCGATAAGCGCACGCGCCCGCAAGAATTTCGCCGCGTCCTCGGCGAGATCGCCGTGCTCATGCTGCACGAGGCCACGCGCGATTTCGCCGTCCGCTCCGTCGCGGTGCAGACGCCGCTCGCCTCGGCGCGCGGCTTCCAGCTCGAACGCGAAGTCGTCCTCGTCCCCGTCCTACGCGCGGGCCTCGGCATGTTGGATTCCATCCTGCAACTCATCCCCAACGCGCACGTCGGCTTCATCGGCCTCAAGCGCGAGGAGACGACGCTCCGCGCGCAGTTCTACCACAAGAGCCTGCCGAAAGATTTGCGCAAGTTTGAAGTCATCCTCATTGATCCCATGCTCGCCACCGGCGGCAGCGCCGTGGCCGCGCTGGATTTGCTGCATGAACAAGGTGCGCGCCACGTCCGCCTCGTCAACCTCGTCGCCGCGCCGGAAGGCATCCGCGTTGTGCGGAAAAATTATCCCAAGCTTCCCATCTTCACCGCCGCCGTGGACCGCAGGCTCAACGAAAAGGGCTACATCATGCCCGGCCTCGGCGACGCCGGCGACCGCCTGTTTGGAACGTGAACCCTCCGCAGATTGATGGGAGGGTGTTTGCTTCGCGGAAATTCGCGTGATTCGCGGAGGACTATTGATGCGTCATCCGGGCGGCGGTCAGGCGGCGGAAGTCTTCTGAAACCATTCCACGAACAGCGGAATGCCGGCGTCAATTTTCACGCTCGGATTGTAGCCAAGCTTCGCCCGCGCCTTGGAGACGTCGGCGAACGTGATGGGCACATCGCCGGGCTGCGCGGGCTGGCGGTTGATGATGGCCTTCTTGCCCAGCGATTTTTCCAGCAGCTCGATCAGCCGCGCCAGCGTCACCGTCTGCGACTCACCGAGGTTGAAGATTTCAAAGCCGAACTCGTTCCGCGTGCAAGCCTCGATGCCGTCCACGATGTCGCTGATGAACGTGTAATCCCGCGCCGTCGAGCCGTCGCCGAACACCGGGATCGGCTGGCCTGCGCTGATGAGCTTCGCAAATTTGTGGATCGCCAGGTCGGGCCGCTGCTTTGGCCCATACACCGTGAAGAACCGCAGCATGGCCACATCCAGCCCGTAGATGTGGTGGTAAACATGGCCGAGCGCCTCGCACGCGAGCTTGCTCGCCGCGTAGGGCGAGATGGCGGAAAAGATCGGGTCGCTCTCCGAGAACGGCGTCTTCGCATTCACGCCATAGACCGACGACGACGACGCGATGGTGATTTTCTTGCAGCCGGATTTCCGCGCCGCTTCGAGGATGTTCACCGTGCCCTCCACGTTCACGCGCTGATACAACGCCGGCTCTTCCAAGCTCGGCCGCACACCAGCGCGTGCCGCGAGGTGGATGATCTGGTCGAACTTCACCCCGCCGATCAGCTCATTCACCGTCGCCGCATCCGTCAGGTCGCCCTGCACAAACTCGAACGGCTTGGCGAGCGTCTGCAGCTCCGCGATATTCCGGCGCTTCACTGCCGGGTCGTAAAAATGATTCAAGTCGTCCAGCACCCAGACCGCGTGGCCGCCACGCAGCAGACGCCCGCAAACGTGCGACCCGATGAAGCCCGCGCCGCCAGTGACAAGAAAGTTCATGTGCCGATGATGCGAAGCGGACGGGAAAATTCAAGGTTCAAACGCGCCCGGGACTCAACGCGTATTTGAAAACTCTTGGTTTATCTCCACGCAGCTGGAAGCTCCGTGAACCCGCACGCTGGAAGCGTGCGCTACGGCGTAGCGCAGGCATCCTTGCCTGCGAGTTCTGGCGGCATCTTGCCGCCAGTTCCGGGTTATTAAGCAGGCGCTCAGCGTTTGTAGTAGCAGAGATAAGCGACGTCGCCGTCGGCCTCGACCTCGAACTTGACGTCCTTGGGCACGATGAAGAACTGCCCCTTGCCGTAGCTCTGCCACTCGCCGCCGGGCAGCTTGGCCATGAGCTTGCCGGCCACGACGTGCATGTGCTCTACGCAATCCGTGCCGAAACTGTATTTGCCCGGCTCGATCACGCCCACGGTCGCCGGGCCATCGGTTGTGCCCACCGCGAGGCTTTGGACTTTGCCTTCAAAATATGAATTGTGCTTCATGCGCCCAACCTAGCAAAGCCCGCCGCCGCGTGTCGAGGTTCGAGCAAGCAACGGTGCGACTGGAAGTGGCGCGCAGGAGCACCGAGCACCGTCTCGGCCAGTTGGAGTTCACGCTTTAGCGTGTCCGGGCGGGAGGCAGGTGACGGGAACAAGCTAAAGTTTGAACTCCAACACGGGGTGAGCACTGCGGCGCGGCAATCATACCCGCGAGCAACTTTGGGCTTTGAACTTGAGGCGCGGGACTCTATTTTCCCGCGCGATGAATGAACCAATTTTACAGCTCAACCTCCCCGGCATCCAACACGTCCGCTCCGGCAAGGTGCGCGAAGTCTTCGACCTCGGCGATAGCTTCCTGCTCGTCGCCAGCGACCGCCTTTCCGCCTTCGATGTCATCCTGCCCAACGGCATCCCGCGCAAGGGCGAGGTGCTCACGCAGATTTCGCACTTCTGGTTCGAGAAGTTCGCCGCGCTCGTGCCGAACCATCTGCTCGCCGGCGCGAACGACCCGTTGCCAGCGAACTTGCAGCCCTTCGCCGCGCAACTCGCCGGCCGCTCCATGATCGTGAAGAAGGCCAAACCCCTCGCCATCGAATGCATCGTGCGCGGCTACCTGTCCGGGAGCGGCCTGAAGGAATACAAGAAATCCCAGACCGTGTGCGGCATCCAGTTGCCCGCCGGCCTCACCGAATCCGCCGAACTGCCCGAGCCGATCTTCACGCCGTCCACCAAAGCCGAGGCCGGCCACGACGAAAATATTTCCTTCGCGGAAGCCTGCAAGATCGTCGGCAACGACCTTGCCACCCAGGCGCGCGACTTGAGCCTGATGATCTACAAAGCCGGACGCGATTACGCGAAGCAGCGCGGCATCATCATCGCCGACACGAAATTCGAGTTCGGCTTGTTCGAGGGCAAGCTCATCCTCATTGACGAAGTGCTCACGCCCGATTCCTCCCGCTTCTGGCCTGCCGACCAATACGCGCCCGGCCGTGGCCAGCCCAGCTACGACAAGCAATTCGTGCGCGACTACCTCGAAACGCTGACGTGGGACAAAACCCCGCCCGGCCCGCAGCTTCCCGCCGAAGTCATCGCCAAGACCTCCGCGAAATATCTGGAGGCCTACGAAAAGCTGACGGGGAAGAAGCTGTGACGTAGCGGCATCTCGGAGAGTGCCGCCAGTTGCATGAAAACTTCAACCTCATGCTCGGCCAGAATGAACACCGGCCTTCCGCCGAAAGCCGCTACAATCCGCGCCCGCCTGCGCGCCCTCGCTTCACCCGCGACGGCGAAAATCTCGCAACGTTTTTTCAAGACCGGTCCGGGCGAATACGGCGAGGGCGACCAGTTCATTGGCATCCGCGTTCCCGTTTTGCGGCGACTGGCCCGCGAGTTCGGCGGCACGCCGCTGGCCGAGCTGGCCAAGTTGATCAGCTCGCCGATTCACGAAGTGCGGCTGCTGGCCTTGATTATCCTCGTGAACCAATTCGCGCGGGCGGACGCGGCGGAGCAGGGGCGCATCTGCCGGCTTTACCTCCGTCACGCCCGGTTCATCAACAACTGGGACTTGGTGGACACCTCCGCGCCGCAGATTGTCGGCGGCTATCTTGAATCGCGGCCTCGGGTGGTCTTGTTCCGCTTGGCCAAGTCCAAGCTCCTTTGGGAACGCCGCATCGCCGTGCTGGCGACGTTTCATTTCATCCGGCAAGGCGATTACGCCGTCACGTTGCGGCTTGCCAAAATGCTGCTTCGCGATCCGCACGACCTGATGCACAAGGCGGTGGGCTGGATGCTGCGCGAAATCGGCAAACGCGACGTGGCGGTCTTGCGCGAGTTTCTGCAACAACACGCCGGGCAGATGCCACGCACCATGTTGCGCTACGCCATCGAGAAATTTTCCGCCCGCGAGCGGCAACTCTTTTTGCGAGCCGTGTAGCCAAAATTTCCGCTCGCTTTCGGCGCGCGATTTTGACTAATCTCCACGCCTGATTTCCGAGTTGTAGCAGGTTGAAAGTGGCAGGTTGCAGGTTTTCCGCGACTCCCGCCGAACAAAACTTTCAACCTTCAACTTTCAACCTGTAACTTTTTAATGACCTCGACCCAAATCCGCCAGTCGTTCCTCGACTTCTTCAAGTCGAAGCAGCACACCATCGTCCCCTCGTCCTCGCTCATGCCGGACTCGCCGAACCTGCTGTTCACGAACGCTGGCATGAACCAGTTCGTGCCCATCTTTCTCGGCCAGACTAAATGCCCCTACACGCCCGGTCGCGCCGCCGACACCCAGAAGTGCATCCGCGCCGGCGGCAAGCACAACGACCTCGACGACGTCGGCCTCGATACCTATCACCACACATTCTTCGAGATGCTCGGCAACTGGAGCTTCGGCGATTACTTCAAGCGCGACGCCATCAACTGGGCGTGGGAACTCGTCATTGAAGTCTGGAAATTTCCGCCGCACCGCATTTACGCCACCATTTACCAGCCGGATAAATCCAAGAACGACCCCGCCGAACGCGACGATGAAGCATGGAATTTCTGGGCTGAAAAATTCCGCAGCGTCGGCCTCGACCCCGCCATCCACATCGTCAACGGCAACAAGAAAGATAATTTCTGGATGATGGGCGAGACCGGCCCGTGCGGCCCTTGCACCGAAATCCACGTGGACATCCGCCCCGGCCCGGCGCAGACCGACCTCGACGCACAAATCTCCGGTGCGAAACTCGTCAACGGCACGGACGCCCGCTGCATCGAGATTTGGAACAACGTCTTCATTCAATACAACGCCAATCCCGACGGCACCTTCACCCCGCTGCCCGCGCAGCATGTGGACACCGGCATGGGTTTCGAGCGCGTCACCAGCATCATCCAAGGCACGAAAGGCCTGACCGATTTTCAGAACGCAAAAATTTCCAACTACGAGACCGACATCTTCCGCCCCATCTTCGACGTGCTGGAAAAAATGTCCGGCAAGAAATACGGCAGCACGCTGCCGGATAACGTAGGGCAGGCGTCCCGCCTGCCCGGCGAGCGCCTCAGCGCGAGCATTGGAACTGAAACCGCGTCGGCTGCGCCGACGCGGGCCGGCGAGACGCCGGCCCTACTTTCTTACGCACAGAACGCTCGCGACATCGCCATGCGCGTCATTGCCGACCACATCCGCACGCTCTCATTCGCGATTGCCGACGGCATCCAGCCCGGCAACAACGATCGCAACTACGTTCTCCGCCGCATCCTGCGCCGCGCCGTGCGCTACGGCCGCACGCTCGGCTTCCACGAACCGTTCTTCTACAAACTCGTGGACGTACTCGCCGACACGATGGGCGATGTCTTCCCCGAAATACGCGCCAAGAAGAAAATCGTGCAGGAGACGATTCAGCGCGAGGAAGAGGCGTTTAATAAGACATTGGATCGTGGCATTGCAATGTTTGAAGATGCAGTGAGTCTGATTAACGCCGGTGGGGTCGTTCTTCAAAAAATGCCGGACAGTAACGCGATGGTGCAAACATCCGTTGCTAAAACAATTCCGGCAGATTTTGCATTTCAGCTCTACGACACCTACGGCTTCCCGCTCGACCTCACCGAGTTGATGGCGCGTGAACGCGGCTTGACCGTGGACAAGGAGGGTTTCGAGAAGTTGATGGAAGAACAGCGCGCTCGCGCTCGCGCTGCGCAGAAGAAGGAAGTCATTTCGCTCTCGCAAATCGAGACCACCACGCCCACGAAGTTCGTCGGCTTCGACAACCTCGTTGTGTCAGCCAAGGTTTTGGAAGTCGTGTCGCTCAAGTCCAAAGTTGGAGTTCAAGCTTCA
>JANMJO010000249.1:0-12133 GCA_031371425.1 Verrucomicrobiales bacterium
ACACGCGGGCGTAAGAATACTTCGGGGCGGCTCCCGGCATTCGTGGCCGCTGCGAGCCGGGGACGTCTCGCGCTCCGGGGGGTGAGCAACTGCGGAAAAAACGCGGAGGCGCAAAGACCGCAGAGAAGCGCAGAGTGAAACTGGTCAAAGACAACACATCGCTCGGTAATCCCATCCTAAAAAGCAATTCTCTGCGCCCTTTCGTGTTCTCTGCGTCTCCGCGTTTGTTCCGCTCCCATTTCAACTGCATGGATTCGGCTCAAGTGGGCTGCCGTCTCCGTCCGGCGAGCAGTTCCGGGCGGACGATTGGCAGACACCTGCCATTTTTTCGCAAACAATTCTTGCGATTTTCCACACGTGCGATAATCATTCGCGCGCGCAAAACAGGAAAGCGCGTGGATTGCGCCGAGCGTGTTGCCGGGCATCCTTTTCGGCAAAGCGTGTGAGTTACAGCCAGCAATAAAACAGATGTCAGCGATTTTCCCAAAATGGACGAATCGGTTGCCCTTGATGATTGTCGTCGGGGTCATGTTGGGCGGCGGTGCGGTCACCGCCGGCGTGTGGTATTACTGCACGCCCAAATACACCCGCGTCGGCTACCAGCCCCTCCAGCCCGTTCCATTTTCTCACGCCACGCACGCCGACCAGATGGGCATTGACTGCCGCTATTGCCACAGCGCGGTGGAGAAGTCTTGGTATTCCAACATCCCCGCCGCCGGCTTGTGCATGAACTGCCACAGCCAAGTCTTGAAGGATGACCCTCGCCTCGCGCTCGTTCGCGAGAGCGCGCAAAGCGGCAAGCCCATCGCGTGGGTGCAGGTCCACAAAGTCCCCGAGTTCGTCTATTTCAACCACTCCGTCCACGTCAACCGAGGCGTCAGTTGCTACGAATGCCACGGCGAACTGAACAAGATGGAGGAAGTCCGCCATGCGCAGCCGTTGAGCATGACCTTCTGCCTCGATTGCCACCGCGACCCTGCGGCCAAGCTCCGTCCGCCGGATAAAATCACCGATCTCAATTGGCGTCCCGAAAGTCCCGAAAAGCAGCGGGCCATGGGCGAGAAATTTGTGCACGACTGGAAAGTCCAGTCGCTGGAAAGCTGCTCCGCCTGTCACCGATGAGCAAAACCATTCCACCCACCTGTTCCGAACCGCAGACCGGCCTGAAATACTGGCGCGGCCTGGATGAGCTGGCCGAGACGCCCGAATTCCAATCCTGGGTCGAGCGCGAATTCCCGGCAGGCGCGAGCGAACTGACCGACTCCGTCAGCCGCCGCAACTTCGTGAAGATCATGTCCGCCTCGTTCCTGCTGGCGGGCGTGGGCTTGGGCGCGAGTGGTTGCCGCCGGCCCGAGGAAAAGATTCTGCCGTTCTCGCGCCTGCCAGAAGGCTACGTCCACGGCGTCGCGCAATTTTACGCCACCGCTTTCCCCACGCGCCATGGCGCGATTCCGCTGCTGGCCAAGTCCAACGATGGCCGCCCCACCAAGGTCGAGGGCAACGCCGCGCATCCCGATAGCAACGGCGGCACCGACCGCTTCGCGCAGGCGTCCATCCTGAACCTTTACGATCCCGACCGCGCCAACCGCTACGCCAAGGGCGGCAATGTTTCCACCAAGGCGGCGGCTTTGGATTATCTGACTGATTTGTCCAAGCAGGCCGAGACGACCAAGGGCGCAGGCCTTTGCTTCCTGCTCGAACGCAGCGCGTCGCCATCGCGCGCACGCCTGCAGAGGCTCATCAAAGTCAAATTCCCGCAGGCCCGCTGGTTCATCTACGAGCCGGTGGATTTCGATATCCATCGCAAGGCCGCGAGCATCGCCACCGGCCAGTTGGTTGCGCCCTATTACCGGCTCGACCGCGCCAAGCGCATCGTCTCGCTCGACTGCGACTTCATCGGCGCGGAGGAGGACAACCACCGTTTCATCCGCGACTTCGCCAAGGGCCGCAAGATTGAAAATCCTGAATCGCCGAAGAACGATGAACTCATCAACCGCCTCTACGTCGTCGAGAGCCTGATGTCTCTCACCGGCGCAAACGCGGACCATCGCCTCCGCATTCCGTCCAGCCAGGTCGTGCAAGTCGCCGCTGCGCTCGCCGCAGAAATCGTCGGGCAAGGCAGCGCGGAATTTGGCGCGCTCGTTTCGCAGCTCGGAAAAGTTGCCGGCGTGGACGCCCAGTGGATTTCCGAATGTGCGAAGGATTTGATGGCGCACAAGGGCACGTCTGTCGTCGTCGCCGGCCACCGCCAGCCGCTCGCAGTGCATCTGCTCGTCAACGCCATCAACGACCGGCTCGGCAACATCGGCCAGACCGTCGTCTATCAGGATTCCCCGGACACTGGCGAGGGCACGATTGCGGAACTCGCCGCCGCGCTCAACGCAGGCCAGGTGGAGTCGCTCGTCGTCATCGGCGGCAACCCGGTTTACAACGCACCCGCCGAACTCGACTGGGCGAAAACGCAGCGCAAAGCCAAGACCATCGTGCGACTCGGCTACTACGAGGATGAGACCGCCGCCGTCACCGACTGGCATCTGCCGCTCACGCATTATCTTGAATCGTGGGGCGATGTCCGCAGCAGCGACGGCACGCTGGTGGCGATTCAGCCGCTCATCGCGCCGTTGTTCGACGGCATGACGGAGTTGGAATTTCTCGCGCGCGTCGGCGGATTTGGCACGACCAATCCCTACGAAATCGTGCGCGAAAATTTCAGCACCCTCGCTTCGACGTTGGGATTTGAAGAAGCTTGGAAGCGCTTTTTGCATGATGGTTTTTTCACCGGCGAAAAGCCCCGGGTCATCGTCACCGCGCTCAACTGGCCGGGCATCAACCCCGTTCTCGCGCAGGTCAAACCCGCCACCGCGCCGACCAAGGACAGCTTGGAAGTGATTTTCCACCGCGACTACAAGGTGGACGACGGACGCTACAACAACAACGGCTGGTTGCAGGAATTGCCCGACCCGATCACCAAGATCGTCTGGGAAAATGTTTTTCTCCTGAGCGCCGCGACTTTCAAGGCGCTCGGTTACACCCAAAAGGACAACGAAAGCGGCCACGCTTTTGTGCCGTGGGTGAAGCTGACATTGAACGGCCGCAGCGTGGAAGGCCCGGCTTGGATCGTTCCCGGCCAGGCGGACAACACCGTCGGCGTCGCGCTCGGCTACGGGCGCACGAAGGCGGGTCGCGTCGGCAACGGCGCAGGGTTCAACGCGTATTTGCTGCGGACGGGCGACGCGGACTACATCGCGGCTGGCGCGACACTTTCCGCGACTTCGGCCAAACCGTATCCGGTTTCCACAACGCAGAGCCACTGGGCGATGGAAGGCCGTCCCATCGTGCGCGAGGCGAACGTGGCGCAGTTCGCGGAGCGTCCAGATTTTGCAAAGGCCATGGCCATGCCCGAGCCTCCGGGCGGCGATCGCTCGTTGTATCCGAACCCGCTCGATGTCCCCGACAAGAACGGCGTGAAGCCGCGCGACAAGTCGCCGCACGCGTGGGGCATGTCCATTGATTTGAATTCCTGCGTCGGTTGTTCCGCGTGCATGGTCGCGTGCCAGGCGGAGAACAACGTGCCCATCGTCGGCAAAGAGCAGGTGGGCCGCAGCCGCGAGATGCACTGGCTGCGCATTGACCGCTACTTCACCGGCAGCGTGGAGAACCCGCAGGTCGTCACCCAGCCGATGCTTTGCCAGCACTGCGAATCCGCGCCGTGCGAATCCGTCTGCCCCGTCAACGCGACGGTGCATGACGAAGAAGGTTTGAACGTGATGGCGTATAACCGCTGTGTCGGCACGCGCTACTGTTCGAACAACTGCCCGTATAAAGTGCGGCGTTTCAATTATCTCGATTACAACAAGCGCCCGCTCGACAAGCTCAAGGGTCCGTTCTTCAGCACGCCGCTGCTCAACACCGTGGACGGCGAATGGGAACTGGCGCGTTGGTGGCGCGACCCGTCGCGTGGCATTCGTCCCGATGACGAATGGGAATTGCTGAAGCTCGCGAAGAATCCTGACGTGACCGTGCGCATGCGCGGCATCATGGAAAAATGCTCGTTCTGCATCCAGCGCATCGAAGGCGCGAAGATCGCGCAGAAGGTCAAGGCCGGCGCATCTGCCGACGTGGAAGTGAAGGACGGCACCTTCACCACCGCCTGCGCGCAAGCCTGCCCGGCGGAGGCGATCGTTTTCGGCAACGTCAAGGACCCGCACAGCCGCGTCTCGAAGTTGAAGGCGCAGGAGCGCGATTACACCGTGCTAGAATTTTTGCTGACCAAGCCGCGCCTGACCTACCTCGCGCGTGTGCGCAACCCGAATCCCAAGATGCCGGATTACACGGTGACGCCCGCGAGTTTCGAGGAGTGGGAAAAGCAGGGCAACCATCTGGCCGCCGCCGAAGGCGCGGAACACGAGGCTGCTCATGCGCATGAAGCCGCGAAAGGAGCGCACTGATGTCTGCCGAAACGCAAATCCAAGCACCGATGCCTCCCGCCGAACTCGCGCGCGAGCCGCTGGTGACCAACAACCGCAATGTCGCGTGGGTCTCCGACCAGGTCGCGGCCATCATCGAAGGCAAGACGCCGAAATGGTGGTGGGCGGCATTCATTCCGAGCTTTCTCATGATGTGCCTGCTCGGTGCGATGCTCCTCTACAAAACCTCCGTCGGCGTCGGCGTGTGGGGCAACAACCATCCCACGATGTGGGGCTGGGACATTATCAACTTCGTCTGGTGGATCGGCATCGGTCACGCCGGCACGCTCATCTCCGCGATTCTCTTCCTGCTGCGCCAGCGCTGGCGCACGGCGGTGAACCGCGCCGCCGAAGCGATGACCATTTTCGCCGTCATGTGCGCCGGTATTTATCCCGCGTTGCACACCGGCCGCGAATGGCTCGACTGGTTTCTGTTCCCGATCCCGACCTCGAACAGCCTGTGGCCGCAGTTCCGCTCGCCGCTGATGTGGGATGTGTTCGCCGTCTCGACCTACTTCACGGTGTCGTGCCTGTTCTGGTATGTCGGCCTCGTGCCTGACTTGGCGATCTTCCGCGACCGCGCGAAGACGAAGATGCGCAAATTCCTCTACGGCCTGTTCGCGCTCGGCTGGACGGGCTCGAACCGCCACTGGAGCAACTACGAGAAGTGCTACCTCATCCTCGCCGGCGTCTCCACGCCGCTGGTGTTGTCCGTGCACTCCATCGTCTCGCTGGACTTCGCTGTGTCGCAATTGCCCGGCTGGCACACGACCATCTTCCCGCCGTATTTCGTCGCGGGCGCAATCTTCTCCGGCTTCGGCATGGTGCTGACGCTGCTGATTCCGCTCCGCAAGATGTGCCAGCTCGAAGACATCATCACGATGCGGCACATTGATTTGATGTGCAAAGTGACGCTGGCCACCGGCAGCATCGTCGGTTACGCCTACATCATGGAGCTGTTCATCGCGTGGTATTCCGGCAGCCCGTATGAGCGCTACGCCTTCCTCAACCGTATCCACGGCCCGTATGCGTGGGGTTATTGGACGATGATGAGCTGCAACGTCCTGCTGCCGCAACTTTTCTGGTTCAAGAAAATCCGGCAGAACCTACTCATCGTTTTCATCGCCTCCATCTTGGTGAACATCGGCATGTGGTTCGAGCGGTTCGTCATCATCGTGATTTCGCTGCACCGCGATTTCCTGCCGAGCAACTGGGGTTATTTCGCGCCGACGTGGGTGGACATCGGCACGTTCCTCGGCACGTTCGGGCTGTTCTTCACGATGTTCCTTTTGTTCATGCGCTTCCTGCCGATGATCGCGGTCTCCGAAGTCAAGGGCGTCACGCCCCAGTCCGACCCGCACCATCCGCTCGGTGGCGCGAAAGGAGGGCATCACTGATGAACCCGAAAGCTTACGGCATCCTCGCCGAATACGACACGCCCGCCGACATCATGCACGCGGCAGAAAAGATCCGCGACGCGGGCTTCCGCAAGTGGGACGTGTTCACTCCATTCCCGATCCACGGCATGGATCACGCGATGGGGCTGAAGAATTCCCCGGTCGGCTGGTTCGGCTTTATCGGCGGCGTCTGCGGCTACACGACCGGCATGTTGCTGATCTGGTTCTGCAACGCGTTCGATTACCCGCTCATCATCGGCGGCAAGCCGTTGTTCAGCCCGTGGGCGGCGTTCCCGCCGTCGTATGAACTGACGATTCTGTTCACCGCGTTCGGCTCCATCGGCGGCATGATGTTCCTGAACAAGCTGCCGCGCCTGCATCATCCGCTGCTCAAGCACGCGCGGTTCGAGAAGGCCACGCACGACAAATTTTTCCTCGTCATCGAGACGGCTGACGCGAAGTATTCGGAAGCCGAAACCCGCAAGCTGCTGGAAACCACCGGCAGCAAACACATCGAAATGGTGGAGGAATAACGATGCGCTATTTTCTTCTCATCTTCGCCCTGACGGTCGCGTTGGTCGTGGTCATCGCCGGCCCGCGCGGCGGCATGTCGCGCAACCGGCCCATCTCGATCATCCCTGACATGGACAAGCAGATGAAGCTGCTGCCGCAGAAGGACGATGGCTTTTTCGGCGATGGCCGCAGCTCGCGGTTGCCGGTGGCGGGCACGATTGCTCGCGGTGCTCCGTATCAGGACTGGCCGCTTTACACCGGTCGCGTGACGGGCCTGACGAACTTCGTGGATAACATTCCCGTGCCGGTCACGGAGCAATTGATGGCGCGCGGCAAGCAGCGCTATGAAATCAACTGCCTGCCCTGCCACGGCCCGCAGGCCGATGGCAACGGCATCACCCGGAAATACGCCATGGCCGTGGTCGCCAACCTGCACGACAAACGCATCGTGCTGATGCCTGACGGCGAGATTTTCAACACCATCAGCTACGGCAAGGGACTCATGGGCGCATACGGCGCGAACATCGTGCCGCAGGACCGCTGGGCGGTCATCGCCTATTTGCGGGCGCTGCACCGCGCACAGTTGGGCGCGATGGAAGACGTTCCTGCGGAGCATCAGGCCGTCCTGAAGAAATAATATGAGTTCGCATCCATCACAATCTGCGGAGCCGCTGGACTTGTCCAAGTGGCGCAAGGTGCCGAACCTGTTGATCGGAGTCGGCGGTCTGCTCGCGCTCATCGGGTTGGTCGTGAGCCTCAAGCTCGATGCCGGCCGCGAGTTCGGTTTCGCCTGGCTCGTCGCTTTCATGTTCTGCTTCAGTATTTGCATCGGCGCATTGTTTCTGATTCTGGTGCATCACTTGTTTGATGCCGGTTGGTCCGTTCCCATCCGCCGCACCTGCGAAAACATCGCGAGCCTGCTGCCGTGGCTGGCGCTGTTCTTCGTCCCCATCGCGCTGCTCGCGCCGAAGATGTATTCTTGGATGAGTTCCAATCCCGCCACAGACCACGCGCTGCACGCCAAAGCGCCGCTGTTCACGATGTGGGGATTCTACGGCTCGTCGGCGCTGGTGTTGGGCGTGTTGAGCTACATCGCGCTCGGCCTCCGCAAATGGTCGGTGGCGCAGGACACAACCGGCGCGGCGGAATGCACGCACAAGATGCGGAAGTTCACCTACGTCGGGATTTTCTGCTTCGCGTTCCTGACCACGCTCGGCGTCATCATGTGGATGAAAGGCCTCGAGCATCAATGGTTCTCCACGATGTATGGCGTGTGCTACTTCGCCGGCAGCGTGTGGCTGATGCTGGCAACGGTCTATGTCATCACGATGGCGCTCTCGCGGATGAACATCCTCTCGGCCGTGTTGCACAAGCACCAGTTCTACTATCTCGGCACGCTGTTCTTCGCGTTCACCGTGTTCTACGCCTACGTCAACTTCTCCCAATACTTCATCATCTGGAACGCGAACATGCCGGAGGAAACCTTCTGGTATCAGCAGCGCGAACAGGGCACATGGTTCTGGGTGAGCTTGGTCATCATCTTCGGCCATTTCTTCCTGCCGTTCCTGTTGCTGCTGCGGATTGACATGAAGGAAAATTTTAAGGTCATGACCTTCTTCGCCGCGTGGGCTTGGCTGATGCATTTCGTGGACATGACATTTCAAATCCTGCCCGTGGCGCACCCGTCCGGCTTTCCGTTCCAATGGATTTGGCTGTCGCTCGGCTGCACCGCGTTCATCGTCGGCTGCCTTGCCAAACTCTACCTCGCCAAATCCGCCAGCGCCGCGCCGTATCCGCTGAAAGACCCGCGCCTCTGCGAAGCGCTGGGAATGCACCTGCCCACCACGCCCATCTCCGGCGGCAACGTCGAGGACGTGGACGACTACAGCGATGCCGAATTGAAAGATGTCAAAACTCAATCGCAGGGAGGCAAATAAGTGAACGACGAATCCCAATCCTGTTCCGCGTCCGACGGCTGCTGCAAAAGCCGCTTCGTCATCACCGGCGTCGTCATCCTCGGCACATTTCTCATCGCTGCCGGCCTCGTCTGGACGATGATCCATTACACCGCGCCCGCGCCGCTCACCGAAGACCGCGCTGCGCTGCGCCGCAAGAACCTTGCGGAACTTCGCTCCCTCAACGCCGAAGCCCTCGCCAACTATGCTTGGGCGGATAAGGCCAAAGGCATCGTCCGCCTGCCCATCGAGCAGGCGATGAAACTCACCGTGGCCGAATGGCAGAATCCTACGGCGGGCCGCGCCAACCTCATCGCCCGCGAGGAAAAGGCCACCGCCATTGCGCCAAAAGCCCCGGAGAAGCCCAGCGCCTTCGAGTAAGCAGTGAAAAAACTTTTTCAAGCCCTCACCCTGACCCTCTCCCATCCGATGGGAGAGGGAAAGCTGTCCCCGTTGCGCGTGGGTTCGGACATCGCTTGGTGTTGCGGACGCGTCTTGGCCATCAGCCGCGCGACGAACCAGCGTCACAGTCGGTGGAGTGCTCAAATTTTCCCGTCAACGTCCGCAATCTCTCCCTCTCCCATCGGATGGGAGAGGGCCGGGGTGAGGGCTTGATTTTTTTCAACAGCGTGAAAGTCCCCACGACACAACCTGCCACCGCTTGTTCCGCGCCCGCCGCCGATTGCGCGGACGTGAACGCCTCGTGCCGCCTGCCGCTGCTCACGCTTTTCACCGGCGCGGCGTTCTGGCTCGTCGTCAGCTCCGTCTTCGCGCTCATCGCGTCACTCAAATTTCACGCGCCCGGTTTTCTCGCGGACTGCGCTCACCTCACCTACGGCCGCGTCCACCCCGCGCACCTGAACGCGCTGGCCTACGGCTTCGCCGCGCAGGCCGGCCTCGGCGTGACGCTCTGGATTCTGGCGCAGACCAGCAAGGCACGCCTCGCGTTACCCGTCGGCGCGTTCGTGGGCGCGCTCCTGTGGAATCTCGGCGTGCTCGTCGGCGTCGGCTCGATCCTCGTCGGCGGCAGCACCGGTTTTGAATTTCTGGAATTCTCACAGGCCGGATCAGTGATTCTTTTTTGCGCCTACCTGTTCCTCGCACTTGCCGGCGTCCTCACGTTCTCCAAGCGCACAGAGCAAAGCGGCTGCGTCTCGCAATGGTTTCTGCTGGCCGCGCTCTTCTGGTTTCCGTGGATCTACACCACCGCCACCGCGTTCACCGGCTGCATGCCCGTGCGCGGCGTGATGCAATCGCTCATCGCATGGTGGTTCGCAAACAACTTCCTCTTCGTCTGGCTCGGCCTCATCGGGCTTGGCTCCCTCTTTTTCTTCGCGCCGAAATATGCCGGGCGGCCGCTGCACAGCCGTCAGCTCGCCTTGCTGGCGTTCGGGATTTTTGTGGGCTTCGGTTCGTGGGCGGGCATTCCCGCGAGCGCGCCGCTGCCGGCGTGGATTCCCGCGTTGAGCGCGCTGGGCGCATTCATGAGCGTCGTCGCCGTGCTGGCCATTGCGCTGAACATCAAGCAGACCGTCGGCAAATGCCTCTGCACCCGCAGCGAGCCGATTCCTAAATTCATCGGCTTGAGCCTGCCGTTTCTGCTGCTGTTCACGCTCGGCAACGCCGCCACCGCTTGCGCCGATGTCGCCGCGATTACGAACTTCACCTGGCTCACGCCCGCGCTGACGCAGTTCGGCCTCTACGGATTTTTCGCGACGACCATGTTCGGCGCGGTCTATCACATCGCGCCGCAGTTGACCGAGACAGAATATTTCTGCCGCCGTCCGCTCAAGATTCATTTCTGGCTGAACCTGATCGGCGTGCTGCTCCTCGTGGGCGCGCTCGCCATCGGCGGCATCAAGCAGGGCAGGGCGCTGGGCCACGCGGCCACGCCGTTCCTGGATGTGACCCGGGCGACGCTGCCGTTCTTGCGCGTCAGCACGATGGGCGATCTGCTCCTGCTGCTCGGCGGGCTGGTGTTCCTCGCGAACCTCGGCGGTCTGCTGTTCGCTTGCTGTAAAAAATGCTGCGGCACGAAACCGGAGGTGTCCAAGTGAACCGAGGGCCAGTTATTTTCTTCTGCGCGTTCCTCGCGTTCGAGGTTTCGTTCTTCGCGTTTGTGGTGATGCCGCAGGCGCAGATTGGCCGCCAGCCGCTCGCCGCCGTCGGTGGCGTGGCGGATGCCTATCCTGCCGCACGGCCGGGCGAGGCGCGTCAGGGCGCGGAAATTTATCGCGCGAACGGTTGCGCCTCCTGCCACAGCCAGCAGATTCGCCAGACGGGAATCAACTTCGATGTCGTCCTCACCGACGCCGGGACGAATCACAATGCCGTCCTGACCGCGATGGATAATCACCTGCTCCACTCGCGGGAATTTGCTTTGGCGGATGTGACGAATGGGTTGCCTAAAACTATTTTCAAAGGTGCAACGACCAAAGCCTACGCCGAAGACTTGCGCAAAAAGTTCGTGGCCGCCGGCGCGAAGTTGGAAGTGCGCGTCGTTCCCGTTGGGCCGGACATCGCGCGTGGCTGGGGCTTGCGCCGCAGTGTGGCGGCGGATTATCTCTTCGACTCGCCGCCGCTCCTCGGCTCGCAGCGCGTCGGGCCGGACCTGGCGAACGTCGGTCTGCGTTTGCCGGAAGCCAACTGGCAACTCGTCCACCTCTACAACCCCCGCGCCGCGGTCAAAGGCTCGGCGATGCCGCCGTATCGTTTCCTGTTCGTGACGCGCAAGGTCGGAGCGCAGCCGTCAGCGGATGCGCTGGTGTTCCCCGCCGGGTTCGCGCCGAAAGTGGGTTACGAAGTCATCCCCACCGACGACGCCCGCGCCGTGGTCGCCTATCTGCAAAGCTTGCGAGTGGAAGTCCCGTTGTTTGAAGCGCCGATGGCCGCTCCCGCAAAATGAACTCCGAACCGAACCAACCCTTGGATCAGGACACGGCGAATGCGCCGGTGTGCCTGATCGTGGTTTTCGCCGCGCTGCTGTATGGCGGGTTTGTTTACCTCGACCGTTTCGGCGGCGGGTTCAACGCGCAGGTTTACGCACCGTATCAGAATTACGAGGAGCTGGTCGCCGCGCAGCCATCGAAGGATGTTGACCCGCTGTTCGAGAAGGGCGCGAGGTTGTTCACGCTCACTTGCGCGCCGTGCCATCAGGCCACGGGCTTGGGCGCGCCGGGACAATTTCCGCCGCTCGTCGGTTCGGAGTGGGTGCTGGAGAAAGACCCTTCGCGCATCATCCGCCTGCCGCTCTTGGGTGCCGCCGGGCCGATTACCGTCAAGGGCGTGGAATGGAATCCGCCGGGCGCAATGCCGAGCATGGCCAGCTCGCTGCCAGCGGACGAGGACCTCGCCGCCGTGCTGACTTACATCCGCCAGAGCTGGGGCAACAAGGCTCCCACCGTGACCATCGAGCAGGTCAAGAGGGTGAAAGCCGAACTCGGCGCGCGCAAGGAAGCCACGACTGCGGCGGAGCTGCTGAAGATTCCCCTCGCGCCGTAACGGAGCGCGGAGCGATTTCGTCCCAAATTGAATCCCAACGGGATTCCAGCATTCAGCCCAAGGTTGGAGCGGAGCGACTACCTTGGGTCACAGAGAAAAAATCCACCAACCCTGAAAGGGTTGCATCATGGGCGATCAGGATGTGGGACGTGTGGTGATTGCGTTCAACCCTTTCAGGGTTGTTGCTGTTTTGTTACGACGACCCAGGGTATAGCAGTTCAAACTAACATTGACACAGTGGGTGGGTAGGGCGCGTCGCTCCGCGCGCGCCGTCGTGAACCAGAACGCTTTCGTGCCAGCC
>JANMJO010000272.1:0-2678 GCA_031371425.1 Verrucomicrobiales bacterium
CGGCGAAGTCGGCGTCGCTGTGGCTGCCTTTGGCGGCGATGATGAGCTTGAGCCAGTCGGTGAAGTGGCGGGGCGGGAGAAATTCGCCGGCCATGCCGGTGTAGTCGAGGTGGCAATGGGCGTTGACGAGGCCGGGGAGGAGGAGGACTTCGCCGAGGTCAACGGCGGTTTTTTGTTCCGCAGCGGAAAAACTTTTCCACGCGCCGACGTCGGTGATGCGGCCGCCGGAGATTTTCACCGCGCCATCGGCGATGGGCGGGCGGCGGACGGGGACTACGATGCGGGCGCGGAGGAGTTGATAGGATTTAGTTGAGGGTTGATAGTCGGACGCGGCGGTCATGGTTTTCCGTATCAACTATCCACTGCGAACCATCAACTAAATCCCGGCGGCGCGGCGGACGTTCTTGAGTTTGGCGGCGTCCTTGTGCTTGTGGGTTTTGCGCTTGTTGTGGCGCTTGCGGATCTGCTGCTCGATTTTTTTGACGACGAGGTCAATGGCGGTGTAGAGGTCGGCTTCGCGGTCTTCGGCGAAGAGGTCCGGGCCGCGCACGGCGAAGCGGAGGGAGCAACTGAACTGTCTTTCGGGCGCGCGGTTGTTGTCATGTTCGAGCGTCACGCGGGCGTTGATGGCGAAACGGTCGAAGTGTTCCAGCTTGTCCAGTTTGTCGAGGATGTGGTCTTCAATGGCCTTGGTGAGAGTCACATTGTGCGTGGAGAGAATCAGTTTCATGGCGGCATGATGACTCCGGTCGTGAAAAAAATCCAGCTAAACTCGCCGCCTGAAAAAATTGCAAGTTGGTCGGGAGAACGAAAGTGGTTCGGGCAAAAACTTGAACTTGGCCGCCGCTTGCCTTAAACCATGCGCGTGCCGACCAAAGTCATCGCGGTAGCCAATCAAAAAGGCGGCGTGGGCAAAACCACGACCACCATCAATCTCTCCGCCTGCCTCGCCGCGCTGGGGCAAAAAGTTTTGTTGCTGGACTTCGACCCGCAGGCGAACGCCACGAGCGGCCTCGGCTTGGAAAAAACCGAGGGCGGCAGCGCGTATCGCCCGCTCATGGGCGAGGGAAACCTCGCGGAGAAAATCAAGCCGACGGCTTACGAGCGGCTCTCGATCATCCCGAGCGAGGTGGACTTGTGCGGCGCGGACATTGAACTGGCGCGGATGGACAACCATCTGCAACGGCTCTCGCTCGCACTCAAGCCGGTGATTGATTCCGCGCGCTTCGACGTGGTGCTGATGGATTGCCCGCCGTCGCTGGGAATTTTGACGCTGAACGCCTTTGCCGCCGCCGACGCGGTGCTGGTGCCGTTGCAATGCGAGTATTTCGCGCTCGAAGGCGTGTCCATGCTCAACCGCATCATCAGCCAGCTCCACGATGCCGGCACGAATCCGCGCCTGGAACTCTTCGGCATCGTGATGACGATGTATGATGGCCGCACGAAACTCTCGCAACAGGTCGTGGACGAGGTGCGGCAACATTTCGGCGAGCGCGTGTTCGAGACGCTCATCCCGCGTTCCACGCGGCTGGCGGAAGCGCCGAGTTTCGGCAAGCCAATCATGTATTACGACAAGTCTGGTCCGGGCGCGGCGGCGTATGAACTGCTCGCGCAGGAAGTGCTGGAGCGGTTGAAACCATAATAAGCTTACAGCCCAATGAAGTTGCCCGATGCCGATAAAGCGTTTGTGGACATTTCCAAGCTGCGGGATTATTCGCTGGATGTGGCGCACGAAGAAGGCAAACACAAGGCGCGGGTTTTTGCAGCGGCGTTGGGCTTGACCCGGAACGATGCAAATTGGTTGCGGGAGCAATTGCTGGAAATCGCGCGCACGGGCGATTGCGAATCTGGCGGAAAAACAAATCACGGCCAGCGTTACATTCTGGATTTCACCCTAGCTCATCGTGGAAAATCCGCCCGCTTACGCAGCGTTTGGAATGTGCGCCCAGCGGAGGATTTCCTAGATTGATCACCTGTTACGTGCTATGAAATCCAGAGTGCAAAACGTGCCTGTAAAGTTGTTCGATGTCGTAGCCTTGCTCGAAGACAGGCTGGCCGAAGGCTTGGCTTCCGGACAAGTCGGCACGGTCGTGGAAGTGTTTTCACCCGATGTCTTCGAGGTTGAATTTCTCGATGCCGCAGGCAAAACCGCTGCTTTGACGGAATTGAAACGATCCGAGTTGCTGGTTCTGAAACACGAAGCTGCGGTTGCGGCCTAGTGCAGGAAGTACTGCTGCGATTGAGCCAGCGGCATGAGGAGGCTGACGGTTTCTTGGCTACTATTCGGCGGACTTTGCTTTTTCCCACTTCGTTCGTGACTCCGGGCGGTTCTTTGCTAGATTCGCGCCCGTTTCTGCGGAGGTTTTTCCAATCACGGACGGCCCACAGCGAACACTGAATCAATTTATGGCTAAAACATCTAAATCCAACAAATACGTTTACACCTGGGGCAACAAAAAAGCGGACGGCGACGGCAGCATGAAAGCCCTCCTCGGCGGCAAAGGCGCGAACCTCGCCGAAATGACCCGCATCGGTCTGCCCGTGCCTCCCGGCTTCACCATCACCACCGAGGTCTGCACTTATTTTTACGCGAACAAGCGCTCTTACCCGTCCGTGTTGCAGGCGCAGATGGAAGCGGCCATGGCCAACATGGAAAAAATCATGGGCACGAAGTTCGG
>JANMJO010000283.1:0-15273 GCA_031371425.1 Verrucomicrobiales bacterium
AATCTCCAGCACCGCGTTGCTGTAGTTCGGCGAGAGCGTCCCCTGCCCGACCGCCGTCACTAGAAGTTGGTTCGTCACCACAAATTGCAAACTCGCGGCGTTCGTCGCGGAACGGTTGCCCGCTGCGTCCTCGGCAAACGCTCGCACCGCGTTCGTTCCCGGCAGCAACGTCACCGCCGCTGTCCAGTTCGTCCACACGTTCGTCGTCGTCACCGCTGTCCAATCTCCACCGTTCAGCTGATACGACACGTTCGTGATGCGGACGTTGTCCCGCGCTGTGCCGCGTATGCTGAATACCTCGTTGCTCCAACGCTGACCGGAAGTCGGCGATATGATGGCCAACACCGGCAGGTTCGTGTCCGCAAAGTTCACCTGCAATGTCAGGTTCGACTGCATCACGAATGACAGGCTCGCGTTCGTCTTCATGACGCCGTCCGTCCAGTTCGTCGCCACGATCCAGCTCGCAAACTTGTGACCGTTCACCGCTGTCGCCGTCATGCTGTAGCTCCGGCCAATCTCCAGCACCGCGTTGCTGTAGTTCGGCGAGAGCGTCCCCTGTCCGACCGATTGCACGCGCAGCGTGTCGGTGACGATGCGGATGAAACTCACCGCGCCGGTGGCAGAAAGGTTGCCGGTGAGGTCGGCGGCGTAGGCTTGCAGAAGATTCGCGCCACCCTGCAACGTCAGCGCGGCGGTCCAATTCGTCCAGTTGTTCGTCGTCGTGGCGGCATTCCAGCCCGCACCGTTGAGCTGATACCAGACGCCGGCCACGCGTGCGTTGTCGGCAGCGGTGCCGCGTGCGGTGAAGGTGATGTTGCTCCAAAACTGGCCGGCGGTCGGGGAGGAGATAGCGACGGTTGGCCGGTTTGTATCCATGAAATTAGCGACCAGCGTCAGGTTCGATCGCATGAAGAAGGTCAACGTGGGATTCGTGTTGGTCGCCGCAGCCGTGCCGTTGGTGAGCGTCACCCAATTTTGGAATTTGTATCCGGCCGCCGCCGTCGCGGTGTTGGTGTAGTTGCGCCCGAGTTCCAGCCACGCGTTATTCGGATAGGGCGAAACCGTGCCCAGGCCATTGGTCACCAGCGCAAGCCGGTTGGTGATGACGCACACGAAGCGCACGGTGTTGGTCGGGGAGACGCTGCCAGCCATGTCCTGCGCGTAGGCCTGCACGATGTTTGTCCCAGGGAGCAGAATGACGGCGGCGGTCCAATTCGTCCAGCCGTTGGCAGTGACTGCCGAATTCCAACCCGCGCCGTTGAGCTGATACGCAACATTGTTGATCTGCCCGGACGCGATGTTGTCGCGGGCGGTGCCGGTGATGGTGAAGACGGTGTTGCTCCAGCGCTGGCCGTTTGTGGGAGACGTGATGGTGAGCGACGGCATGAAGGTTTGTCCGGCGGTGGGGATGAATGCGAACCAGTTGATGGGGTCGTTCGCGTAGCTAGTCAGACTCCGGCGCTGAATGGAATTTCCATTGCCGGCGGCGTTGGCCGGCCAGCCGTTGGTGATCTCGTAGGCAACTTTTTCGACGAGGACGAACGGCACGAAGCCGGCGTCGGGGTGCGGCGGGAGTTGCACGGCATCGGGCCTTTCCAGTTGCAACGTGTCGGAGACGTTGCCCAACCGTCCGAGGTAGGGGCCGAAGATAGGAACGTTGGTGGCGACGTGATAATTGGTGCGGAACGTTCCGAGCTGAACAAGGTTGGTCTTGGGATCGAAACTCACGACGAGCAGGCTGCCGGTGGCGGTGAGGCTGGAGTTCGTGGGAAATATGAAATCAATCGCGCCGCTCAAGCGCCAGCGGTTGGTGGGATAGGCGGGGTCGTAAAGCCGGAGCAAGCCGTTCGTCACGCTGGTCAGCTCGATGAATTCGTCGAGCGTGTTGTCGTTGGTCACGCCTGCGGCGATGACGGGCGGCGGAGCGTAGTGGATTTCGCTGATGACGAGCGGGCCGACGACGGGATAGGTGTTGGAAAGCCCGCTGCCGGTGCGGAACTGGGCGAGCGTGGCCGGCGAGTCGTTCCCAAAAGTGCGGGCGGCCATCGCCACGAAGTCGGCGTCGCCGGTGCTTTTCACATAACGGCCAAATGAAACGCCGTTGAGCGACGCGCCGAAGTCCACGGCGGCGCGTTCGCCGGTCGCGATGCCGTTGGTGGCGGTGGTGAGACAGACGCTGTCGCCGTGCGCGGAGTTCAACGTGTAGGCGTTGCTGGTGCCGTTGTTGAATTGATATTCGTAAATCACCGCGTAGCCGCCCGCCGGAATCGGGGCGGTGTTGGTGATTTGATATTTGCGGAGGTCGTCCCGGGTGTTGCTGAGATACCAGCCGGTGATGCTCACGGGCGACGCGGTGGGGTTGAACAGTTCTACCGCATCCTCCAGCGGCGGGTCGGTGTGCGCCAGTGCTTCGCTGATGATGATGTTGGTGAGCGGGCGATAATTACTCATGCCCGGTGACGCCGTGCCGGGGAAGGCGATGATGTCCGCGCCGCCATCGCGGAAACGTCCCTCCGACACGTCCTGCGTCTGCAAGCCGAAGCCCACCGAATCCACCGGCGTGAAGTTCGTGCCGCTATCCACGCGATAGACCAGGAGCGTGCCGCCGGTCTCGGCGAGCTTGAAGTTGACGTGGTTGCGGCCGTTGCTGGCGCGACCGGAGGCGAACCATTGCACAAAACCTGCCGGGCCGATGAAGCTCAATGGCGCGGGCCGGAACAGCCCCTGCCCGGCCAGCGAAGGATCATCGGAAAGCGAAACGGTGCTCAAGTCCACGGCGAAATTCGCGGTGTTGAACAACTCGAACCAATCGCTGCCGGTGGCGGGCTTGGCCATCCACTCGTTGAGGCGCAGCGCGGTGTTTGTTCCCAGCACCGCCGGGGCGGCGTTGGCCGCGCCCGGCGTGGCGGCGCTCAACAACTGCCATTGCCCGCCGTTGAGGCCGATGGGCAAGTCGTCCACCTGCGGGCCATACTCGACGAAGTTCACCACCTGACCTTGACTGTTGAAAAGATAAACGCCGCCGCTCTCGTTGTTGAGCGATTCACCCGTGTTGAACGCGCCGGCGTTGGTGGAGGCGGGCGACAACACATCGCACTTGATAACGAGGTAGCCGCCGCCGGCGATGGTTGTTCCCGCCGGGAAAACAAACCTGACGGACTGCTGTGAATTCACGCCCAGGCTCATGCCGCCCAGGTTGAAGCTGCTGCCGCTGGGATTGCGGATTTCGACGAAGTCCACAATCTGCGTGCCGATCAGGGTCGAGCGGTTGCGCGCCAGAACCTCGTTGATCCCCGGCCCGGCGTAGGTGTTGAGGTAGTTCGCCGCTGCGGGGCTGACCGAGCCGATGAAGTTGGTCACGCCGCCGCTTCCATCGGGGAATCGTCCCTCGGATATATTTTCCACCTGCGGGCCGAATGCAACCGATTGAATCGTGCTGCCCGCGACCGTGGCGAGCGTGAGGGTTTCGCCGATCGCAGACAATTTGAAATCCAGATGGTTCGCGCCGACGCCTTCATCCGCGAACAACTGGACGTAGCCGTGCGGAGCGATGAATGAGAGTGACGTGACCTGATGCACGGCGTTGCTGGTGGTGAGATAAATCCCCTGCAACGCCACGGGCGCGGTGGCGGACTGGTTGTAGAGTTCCAGCCAATCGGGCAGGCCGGGCGCGGAATTGGCCAGCCATTCGTTGAGGGCGAGGTTGGTGACGGCGGCGAGCGGGGCGGCCACGTTTGCGGCGTTGGGGGTCGGCGTGGTCAGCGTCCAGTTGCCGCCGATTCTGCCGACGGAATAGTTGGTGAGTTGCAGGCCGAAGGTGAAGGCGTCAATCCGGTTGGTGGCCGCATCGTAGAACGAAATGGTTTCGCCTCCGCTGTTGAGGCTGAAGCCGGTGTGCAGGCCGGGAGTGGTGTTCGTCGTGGCATCGCACCAGACGGTGAGGTAGCCATTGGCGGCAATCGTCGTCGTGGGGAAAATAAATTTCCGCGCGTTGCCGTCGTCAGAAAGACTCCAACCGGCGAGGTTGACCGGGTTGATGCCGGGATTGCGGAGTTCGATCCAGTCGGGGAACGTGCCGCTGTTGTTCACCGCGCTGAAATTCTCGGCCATGAGTTCGTTCAGATAAACCGGCTGCGCGGGCGGCGCGGAATTGGCGGCGCCGGGCGTGCCGTTGGTGGAGGCGCTGGCCTGCCAGTTGGCGGGGGCATCGGGGTCGCCGAGCGCATTGATGACTTCGAGCGAGCGCCCGGCCACACCGGCGGCGGTCGGCCAGCCGGCGGAGTTCTGATAATCCACGGAGGTGATGAGGTTGCCGAGCGGGTCGAGGAGCGCGATGCGGTCGCCGGTGTTGTTCAGATTCCCAGTGAACCAGCCGGCGGGACTCACGCCGGGGTAACGCACGGCCCACGCGTTAGTATCAATGTTCGCGGCGAGCACGATCCTCGCGCCGCCCGCGATGGCCGAGCCTTGCGGGAAAATAAAATTGATGCCGCTGAAATAAAAGCCGCCGAGGTTCAGCGTCACGCCGGAAAGGTTTTGCAGCTCGACGAATTCATAGAGCGACCCGCCGACGGGGTTATACATGATCTCGGTGATTCGCAGCGGAATGCCGAGCGACCCACTGGCGAACGTGGCTTCGGTGACGGCGCTCCAGCTTCCGCCACTGAATGTCCGGGCGCGGACGAGGGTGTTGGAATTCAGTGTGACCGGCCCGGAATAAAGCTGCGCCGCCGGTGCCACTGCGCCGGTGAAGGCCGTGCGCGGATCGCTGCCGTTGGTCGTGTAGTAGATCGCGCCGCCGGTGTTGGTGATGATGAGCGTGAAGTCCGGCGCGATGGTGCCGCCGAATTGGTTGAAGCCCGGCGCGTTGGTGTAGGCGGTGAGGCCGTAGGGTTGCATCTGGCTGAAGAAAATGGGCTGGCGATCGCGCGCCCATTCCAGAAGCACAACGTCCATTTCGCCCATCACTGGAAAAAGTTGGTTGCGCATTTCCATGAAGCGGTTGGTGATGCTCGCGCTGGTGAGCGCGCCGCCGTTGAAGAAATGTTTCTGGATGCGGTCGGCCCAGAGCAGGCGGAACTCGGGGCTGGCGCGGAGGCGGTCGTAAAGCAGCGCGACTTCGGAGGCGTTCACGCTGGCGAGGCCGCCATCGGAATCGCCGCTGCCGGACATGGTGAAGGAATTGAGCGTGATGGAGCGGCCTCGGTTGCCCATGCCGTTCTCGGCGTCCCAGACGATGAAGCGCCACGGGCCGGTGGTGCTGCGGTCTTTGCCGGCGTGCCAGTTGTTGCCAGGCCAATCGCCCATGGCGGCGTAAGCGTTGAGGATGCAGTAGTCGGCGAAGTTGGTGAGGTCGAGCCAGCGCGCGATGTTGGTGTAAACGGAGGAGTTGGTGACGGGCTGGGTGTTGACGTAGTTGGCGAGGTTGTTGAAATCCACGCGGTCGCCGTCTGTCACCCCAAAACTTATCCAAGCCGGTCCGACGACATCCCACTTGTCTCCGCCGCCCAAGTGTTCGTGCAGGAACTGTTCGCCGACGCGCTCGCAGGGATTATACCAGGGCCGGAATTCGTTGGTGTAATAGACGCCGTTGACAAAGACGATGGCGAGGTTGCCGGGCGAGGCGATGCCGCCCATGTCCTGCGAGAGGCGGCGATGGAGTTCATCCCGGATGAAGGGGTTTTCTTTTTCACTGAAGCCGGCGCGCAGGACAATTTGATCAAAGCGAGTCACGCTGGTGCGCGAAAAGAGGGGATAGTTCAACCGTCCCGCGCCGTAGTCGCCACGGAAGAAGAGGCCGAAGGAAAATTTATCTTCAGGCGTCTGACGCGGGCGCTGGAAATCACTGCCGTGAACGCGCAGGCCGCAATCCACCTGGAAGCCGGCGTTGTTCGTAGGCTCAATCCACTCGACGGAGGCGGGCCGCTCCCAAGCGACGCCGCGTTGCGAGGGGTTGTGATAGTCGCCCGGCGCATTCGACGTCCACGCGTAAAGGTTGTTGGAATTGAAGTAGCCGCCGTGGATGCCGAGGATGCCGGACGGGCCGAAGAGGTTGTTCGTGGCGGTGACGATGGAGCACGCGGGCAGCGTGCGAAACCCTTCCGGGAGATTGAAGAAGTAGGTGTGCGTGGTGGTTTTGGAGGGGAGATAATTCGTCTTGAACGCCGCGACCCGGAACAGCGTGGTGTTCGAGATTTGCAGCGAGGCGGGCAGCAACGCGCTTTCCCCAATCGGCTCGGCCCCGTCGGTCGTGTAGCGCAGCACCGCCGCCGGCGTGGGGCAGGATGCCGTCAGGATGAACGGCGTGGTGAAGTGTCCTCGGCTGACACTGACTTGAACGGGCGCGACGACGCCGACGATGGTGCTGAAGCCATTGGCCGCACCGGGCGTGGGCGTGGCGAAGTAGCGCAACTGGTCGTAGAGATCGCGACCGTAGGAAATGTCGTTGCGCTGTTCGGGAAATGGAATGAACCCGCTGACCAGCTTTCGCGGCGAGTCTGGCGAATACAGCCCTAGCGGCTCGCCGTTGGCGGAGAGTTTGAAATTGGTGTGCAGTTCGCCCACGCCCGGCGCGCGGTTCTTGCCGGAGGCGAACACGATGAGATACTCGCCGGGATTCAGCGTCCGCGCCGGGAATGGCCACAAGCCCGGAATCTGCGGGCTGTCGCTCAACGACCAGTTCGCCAGATTTGCCGGCTGTGTGCCGCGGTTGTAGATTTCGATCCATCCCTGAAGCTCGCCATCTTCGTCAGCCAGCCCGTTCGGAGCGATGTTGTCGCAGAGGATTTCGTTGATCACCAAATCCGGGGCCGGAAGGTTCGGGTTCAGCGTGTAATTCCAAGCGCCTCCGGCAAAGGCATTCGTCGCCACAGCGGCGTCCGTGATTCCATGTGCGGGCGACCACGCGACCGAAACCAGACCGGTCGCTGGCGGCGGAAACTGGAACACATACGGCTGGCCAGGAATTTTAATGACGTTCGTGGCAGGCGAACCGTTGATCAGCAAATCCGAGGCGTTCACTCCCAAGACCGTTTCGCTGAAGGTCACTTCGATCTGTCCGAGCGCGGCAATCATCGCCCCGCCGCCCGGGAACAACTGTGTGATGACGGGCGCCACGGTATCCACGTAGGTGTATTGCCAGGTCGCGCCCGGAGCGGTCGCGGCGAATGCATTGGCAGGGTCGCCCAAGTCGGTGATGCCGTGCGCCGCCGCCCAGCTCACATTGATGACGCCTTCCGGCGGTTGCTCGAAGGTGAACGTGTAAGTCGCACCACTCCCGATCAAGCCGGTGGCCGGACCGCTATTCAACAACAGATCCGATGCGCCAACGCCCAGCACGGGTTCGGAGAAGGTCACCGTCACCGAGGTCAGACTCGTGACCGTGCCAGCAGCCGGGCTGATGTTTTGCACCACCGGTGGCGTCGTATCCGAAATGAGGCTGACATCATCCAGATAAAACGTCGCCGCCGGACTGCTCGCCGCATTCTCGATGTTCAACTGGGTCAGATTCGTCACCCGCTCGACCCCGAGGCTGGCGAGCGGAAGCGAGACTTGCTGCCACGCGCTGGCGGCGAGGGTTGGAAGGAACACGGCGGGAAGCGAAACGCCATTGGTTCGCGCATAAACCCGGAGCGTCTGCCCCCCCGCACTGCCGCCATTGACCCAAAATGAAAATCTCGTGAACGGACTCGAGTTCTGCGCGCTGTGGGCAAATTCAATCGCATCAAATGGCCCGGCGTTCACGCTGATGGAATTGCTGCCGGAATGAACTGGCGTCGTGTTGGTGAAATTATTCGCCGCCCAACTGAAGTTCGCCCAGCCGTTTTGAAGCGAGTCGGTATAAATCTGCTGGTCCGCACGGGCGCACACCGTGAGAGTCGCGCACACGACAAGGACGAGCCACGAGGCACACCGCTGCTTCCAGAGTCTTTGAATAAATTTCATCGGTGGTTCAGACGGCCCCTGACGGCGACTAGCTCACAATATAAATCCGTATCCGTCAGGTGCATGTCACCCACTCCAGCCCGGATTACTTGCGATAACTCTACTCCATCATCGGTTGATTCCAAGTGGCATTTTGGGGACGAAGCGCGCAAGGGCTTGCCGGGCAGACGCCGATGCCGCAGCGCAGGACGGGCGCGGCCATTGCGGAGACGCCGCACCGGCGGCGGTCACCGATTTTTCGCGAGGAATTCGCGAGTAATTCTTTGACCGGCAAGTGGGAGTCTGTTTAGCTCCCGCAAAAGAAAATCCGGCCGACAAAGAGGAACACGCGCCCATGACATCACCCGCTTCACCCAACCCCACCCGCATCCAATATCCCCCCGGCTTTCGCGCACGGCGCGGCCTGAACTGGGTCATCCTCGGCCTCATGTATGCGTCATTCTACATGTGCCGCTACAACTTCCGGTTCGCCACGCCGGGCATGGTGGAGGAGTTTCATTTCAACAAATTCCAAATCACCAGCATCCTCGCGTGGTGGTCGGTCGCCTACGGCTTCGGCCAGTTGATCAACGGCCTGCTCACCGACCGCATCGGCGGGCGCAAGGCGATGCTCATCGGCGCGGCAGGCACGATCACCATCAACATGATCTACGGCTTCTCCTCGACCGTGGGCACGTTTTCCACCTTCGCGCTCATCTGGCTGATGAACGGCTATTTTCAATCGTTCGGCGCGCCGGGCATGATCAAGATCAACGCCGCGTGGTTCAACCGCACCGAGCGCGGCACATTCGCCGGCATCTTCGGCTTCATGATCCAGATGGGACAGGTCGCCATCAACAACCTCGCCCCCATCATCCTCGCCGGGTTCACCGTGGGCATGTTCGTGGTAGCCAAAGACGACTGGCGCTGGCTGTTCCGCATCCCCCCCATTTTCACCGCCATCATGGCCGTGCTTGTGGCGTTCATCCCCAAGGAATCACCGGAAGCAGCGGGCTATCCCGGACTCATCCACGATGAAAACAGCAGCGGCGACACCGGCACGCGCGCCACCATCCGGGAATCGTTCACCACCATCTTCAAGCATCCGCTCGTGTGGTTTTACGCAGCGGCTTACGCCTGCACCGGCGCGGTGCGCAACAGCTCCGACCAGCTCTCGATCCTCTATTTCGTCGAGCAACTGCACCTCGATATGTCCAAGAAACCGGCGGCAGTCTTCTGGACGTTGAACCTGATGCCGATGGTCGCGGTGTTCGGCTCGCTGGCTTCGGGGATCATCTCGGACAAGTTTTTCAAGGGCCACCGCTCGCCCGTAGCGATGGGACTCTACTTCGGACAATCGGTGATCATTCTCATCGCCGCCGGAATCATCCAGACCGGCATCGTCGGCCCGACGCCGAGCGGGATTTTTCTAGGCTGCCTGTTCCTCATCCTAGTCTCGCTCACCGTCAACTCCACCCACTCGCTCGTCGGCGCGGCGGCGCCCATGGACATCGGCGGGCGCAAGATGGCGGGCTTCGCCTCCGGCGTGATTGATTCGTTCCAGTATTTCGGCACCGCCCTCGCGCTGCCGGCCATCGGTTGGCTGCTGGATAAATACGGCTGGGGCATCTGGTATCCCACGATGGCCGGCTTCGGCGTCCTCGGCGGCATCGCCATGCTGATGGTCATGCGCAAACAGAAGCGGCTGGCGCAGGCGCAGCGAATTGAATAAGGAAGACAGGAAATCAGGAATTGTCCCGCAGTTGTTCCTACCTTCTTGGCTTCCTTATTAAAAAATTTCCGCGTTCTCTGCGCCTCTGCGTTTAGTCCCATCGCTCCGGCCTAACCCTTCCACAAGTCCCGCGATTCCTCCCGCCAGAGCAGCTTGCGCTTCCAATCCAATCCGCCGGAGTAACCGCCGATCTTGTGGTTCGCCGCCAGCACGCGATGACAGGGGACGAGAACCGGAATCGGATTCGCACCGCACGCGCTGCCCACGGCGCGGGAGGCGCGCGGGTTTTTCAACGCCCGTGCAATCTCACCGTAAGTGAGCGTCTCGCCGCACGGAATTTTCAACAACCGCTGCCACACGCTCCGCTGAAACTCCGTGCCCGCACCCAGATCCAGCGGCGGCAGCACGCGCGGCGCGCGTCCGGCCAGCGCGCGCTTGAGCGCGGCGGCGGTGGCGCGATGCCAGCGGGTGATGTTCGCGGGCGCGATGTTCAACTCCAGTTGCCCGCTGCGGCGAGTGGGAAAGCGCAGCGCCACCAGACCCATCGCCGAATACCGCGCACGAAAAATCCCATCCGGCGTGACCAACGCCAGCTCCACAAATACATCGTCGGACGCGCGCTTCATCTCAACGATTCCGGATCACCACCGACAGGATGCCGATGAGGATGACCAGCAGCAGGACCGCCAGGCCGATGACGCGATTGCGCGCCACGCGCTTCTCGTAGCGCATGGGCCGCAAGCCCTGCACGCCGCCAGCGGCGAGGTAATTCACCAGGCGCGGATTGCTGGCGGCGGGTCCGCGAAAATTATTTTTCAGCCGCGCAATGAGGCCGGCGAGATCGTATTTGCGCACGCCCAGTTCGTTGAAATGTTCCGGCGGCGCGCTGGTCTCCGGCTTGGCCTTCAACCGGTTCTGGTTCACTTCCTCGAAGACCGGTTCGGGTGAAGCCGCTGCCGGCACGGCGTGAGCGATGCCCGCACCGTGCGGCAACGTCGCGGGCCGGAGCCGCGGCCCCGCGCCGGCGCGGCCGACCTGCACATCCAGCTTCTTGATTTGCTGTTCGAGCGCGGCGATCTCGGCGTTGAGCGCACGGGCGCGTGCGGTGACGGGATCGGGTTTTTTAGGGAGCCAACCCATGGCGGTCATCAGTTAGCGCCGCGTGTGCAGCGCGAGATAGATGATCAGCCCGAGAATCGGGACGAGCAGCGGCCACGTCAACGCGAGGCCGACTTTGCAGAGCTGGAAAAAATTCAGGTCGCTGAACGGCGTCACCGTCGCAGCGTTCTTGCCGAGAGTTTTGCCGGGAAGTGCCGCCCCGGTTTCGCCGCCGAGGATGGAGAGTTTCAGCCGCGCGGAATTCCATTCCATCCGCGCGTTCTCGATGACGGTGAGCGCGCGGGTGAGTTCGAGCGGAAAGTTTTCCTTCGTCCAGCCTTCCTCCTTGATGGCTTGCAGCTTGACGAGCGCGTCCTTGAAGGCGACGAGCGAGCGAGCCATCTGATCGGCGTCGCGGCGGGCGGTGACCTCGGATTCCTCCAGCAGGCCGACGCCGCGAGTGAGGTCGTGCAGCAGCTCCTCCCGACCGGTCTGGAATTCCATCTGGCGGCGGCGGGTTTCCTCCAGCGCGGCGCGTTCGCGGTCGAGCTCCTCCTGCTGGCGCTTGAGTTCGGCGAGCTTCTGCTGTTTCTCGGCGACGGCGGCATCCACCTCGCTCAACGTGGGCGCGGGCGCGGCGGCGGCGGACCAATGGCCGGCCGCAGGTGCAGCGGGCGCAGAGTGGCTGGGCTGAAAATCGTCGTCCACAAACTCGGTGGCGTCGTGTTCCGATGACATGGCGTGAGATTAGTCTCCGCAGAAAATTCTGTAAAGCGGTGTTTGCCCGGTTTCAACTGCGTTGGAGTTCAAGCTTCAGCTTGTTCGGAGACACGGTAACGAGAGCCGCTTTTTTTGCGAACGGTAGGGCGGTGCTGCCGCGCCGCCCCAACAATTTAGGACGCGCCGCTTCCAGCTATCAACCATCAACTGTCCGACTATCAACTTCCGAACGCTTCGCTTTGGTGAAGACGTTAGGCATTTTTTCTTAACCGCAGATTACGCGGATGAACGCGGATTCGGACGGAGCGCGGCTGTGTGCGAAGCATCAGCCGCCGCACGCCCAAACTTCAGGACGCGTCGGGTTCATCGTATGCTGCTGTTTGCATTCCAACCTGCTGCGGCTGGTCTGCGACACAGCCGCGCTCCAGTCACACCTCCACCGTCTCCACTGTTTCGTAAAGCGCGGTGATGTTTCGGGACGCCACGCGAAACTGACTTCGCTTCTTGGATTTCGCCTGCGCGGTGGACGCGTTTTCCAGCTTGATGCCCGGATCGTAATACATCTTGCCCGCCGCGAACGCCCGCAACAGCCGCAGCGAATCCGTGCCCTGCGCCAGTTGCACCTTATGACCGTAGGCGTACTGCCAGTTTGGTTCGGTCTGGCGTTTCGACGGCACATAAACCGCCTTCGCGTGCTTGTGCGCCCAATGCTCCAGAATCTTTTTGAACGACCACGAGGCGGCCACCTCATCCGCGTCACTCACCAATGCGATTTTGCCATTCGCATCTGTGATCTTTCCCGTCGCCGCGTCGAAGCCGACCAAGTGCATCGTCAACCCGGTGGGCGGACAACGCTGGCCCACGACATGCCGCCCACCAAAGTTCAGCCGGTCCGGTTTATCATTCTTGTCCGCATAACCAAACTTGCGGATGAACGATGCCACGTCGGCGTCCTTATAAAATCCGCCGTCGGGTTCGGGCGTCATCATGGTGATGGGTTTGGCGGATTCGATGCGCTCGAAATCTTCGACAGCAAACTGTTTGACCTCCCAGCCGAGGAAATCCGGCTCGCCCGAACTGTTTTTGGCGATGCCCAACTCCGCTTCCAACGTGAACCCGCCGCATTGCGGTGCGGTGCAAGGTTTCAACTGTCCGTCCGAATCAAGCTGCTTGGAATCAATCCAGCCAAGGCCGTGAACGCGATGAAGCTCTGCGATCAATCGCCGTCGCGATTCATCCTCTCCGATGACATTGGGGAGTTCAATTTTGCTGAAGACTACAAATGCGGACGGGAAGGATTGCGCGTTGAACTCTGAGGCAACCTGTGAATTTCCCGCAGCGACGTAACCAACAACTTGTTTGTCCTTGGTTACCCCAAGGAACAGCACGCGACCAACAAGTTGCCTTTTCACTTCCGGTGAAAATCCCTCGGCTCGCTTCCTGTCTGCCATAAGTATGCTAGGACCTGCCTTGCATCGTTCAAGAAATCCTGAGAAACGAACTTCAGGATATTGCGAATAAAGAATCAACTGAGCACCGGGAGCGCGTGCAACTTCGCCGGTGTCTAGCAGCCATCCGAAATTTAACCGCGCCTTGAAGCTTGGTCCTCTCTTGGTGTTTTCTGCAAAGATTTGCTCTGCGGGAAATGCGTTCAGTGCTTCAACCGCGCCCGCAAAGTAAACTTGGTTCTTTGAGTTGTCGTTTTCAGCCAAAGGCTTTGCGTAAAGCTGCGTGCAGCCAGCTTGAACAAATAATGATTTGAGCTGGAGAAGTTTCACTGGCTACCTCTTTTGTTTTGCTTTGGCTTTGCCGTAACTCACTTGCACAGCCGTTCGCTTTGCAGCATCCACATTTGCTCTTTCGTTCATCGCAAGAACCAAGTCGGGCCGGTAATCGGCTGGCCGGCGCAATGTCGCGAGCACAGCTTTTGCAATCCGCTCGACGACCGGAACGACGACCGAGTTGCCAAACTGTTTGTAGGCTTGCGTGTCAGAGACGGGAATCTTGAAGTCTTTCGAATAGCCCATGAGCCTTGCACATTCGCGCGGTGTCAAGCGGCGGGGATTCTTGCGCGGGCCTTGCGAGATCAGGATTTCAGAGCCGTCTTTGTAGTAACGCGCACTCAACGTCCGCGTCGTGTCTTTGCCCGTGACCAAACCAAAACCGAATCCGTTTCCAGCCGCTTTGTGTTTCGCGGCGTAGGCTTGGAGATATTTCCAGAGATGATCGGTAAGCGTGTATTTCTCCGGCACATTGTCTTCGAGGATGGATTCGAGCTTCGGCCCTGCCGCCGGAAATTCCGGGAATTCAAACCCGCGCCGTTCCTTGAAGCCGACGAGGAAAATGCGTTCGCGGTGTTGCGGCACGACAGTCTGCGCATCAATGATCTTGTAATAAACCGTGTAGCCAAGTGCCTTGGTCAGCGTGTCGTAAATGACTTGGAACGTGCGACCCTGATCGTGGCTGCGGAGGTTCTTCACGTTCTCCAAAACGAATGCGGCGGGTTGGTGGAAGTCAATAATGTCCGCCAGCGTGAAAAAGAGATTGCCCTGTTCCTTGTCCTCAAACCCGTGCGCCTTGCCGAGGCTCAATTTCTTGGAGACGCCCGCGATGCTGAACGGCTGGCAGGGGAAACCGGCACATAGGATGTCGTGTTCGGGAATGTCCGCGACGGCCACGGTATGAATATCGCCGTGCGGCTTCTCGCCGAAATTTGCGGCGTAGGTTTCCTGCGCCTTCTCATTCCAGTCAGAGGAAAAGATGCACTTACAACCAGCCTTCTCAAACGCAAAGCGGAATCCCCCGATACCGCAAAACAAATCAATGAAACGAAGCTCGTTGTGCGCGCCATTGCCGTTGACGTGGTAAGGCGGCGAGTCCTCGCGCAATGCAGTTGCTTTTGTTTTGCGCCGCTTCGTCACGAGTCCACTCCCTTGCACAATTCTGCCGTAGAAAGACCAAGAGCCTTGGCCAGACGGGCGACGTTCTTGATGCCGGGGTTGCGCAGACCGCGTTCGATGCCACTGATGTAAGTGGGGTCGAGACTGGCGCGTTCGGCCAGAGTTTCCTGGGTAAGCTCGCGGGCTTCACGTCGCTTACGGACGTTCAACCCAAGTTTGGCGAGGACAGAATCATGTTTCGGCATGACTTATAGTCCATGCCAAAACGGGCAAAGAGTCTATGGACTATCAGTCAGGTTGAGCAGAGCCGGTTCAGCGGTCTTCCTTTTCCTTTTCGGCGCGGTGCTCCTCCAGAAGTTCCTGCACCACGGATTTTTCGCCGGGCTTCTGGCGGCAAAGCGCTTGGATGGCGCGGATTTGTTCATCAAGCTCTTCGCGGGTAATTTTCTTTTTCTTCGCCATGACGCGATTCTGTGCGGGAGGAGTATCAGCGTCAACCGGCAAACAAAATGCCACTCCAGTTTCCCCGCCTGCCCGGTTCTATCGTGCCGTCATGAAATGCTGCCTGACTTCTAAAGCGCGGCTGCGAACACCGAGCGGCGTGTTGTCCTTGCCCCGTTTCACTCTGCGATTCTCTGTGTTTCTCCCGCAGTTTCTCAATTGCATCGTGCCGGATCAGAGCCGGGCTTGATGCCAAACCGGCGGCGGATGGACGAGGGAACGACCATCTGGCCTTTGGAAGTGACGTATGCAGTGTTCATGTTTCTGTCTTTCGATAAAAGTCTGTCATCACACACAATGTAAGGCAACAACTATTTCGTAAGACTTGTTCACAACGGCTGTTGTCATCCGTTTCACCGTTGACTGCCCAGTTCTATCGTGCCGCCATGCAATGCTGCC
>JANMJO010000006.1:0-9425 GCA_031371425.1 Verrucomicrobiales bacterium
GGTCACTGCTCGCCGGTCACTGCTCGCCGGTCACTGCTCGCCGGTCACTGCTCGCCGGTCACTGCTCGCCGGTCACTGCTCGCCGGTTTCACCGGCGACTGGCGCTGGCTGATTTCTTCCGGTTTTTCAAGCGCACAGTTCCGCACCGCTCCTGTCCCGACCGGCACCGGACTGGCCACTTGCGGCACGGCGAACGCAACCGGCAGGCGAACCAGTTTTACGACAACCTGCTCGCCATCCAGAACGCGGCGAGTTTGCAATGGCCCGCGAGCAACCCAGCCAACGCGAGCAAGCGTGCGGAATTTTTGCTGGAAACCTTCCCGCCCCGCAGCAGCGGCGGCAAGACGCCGCCCACGCCGCCGACCCCGACCCCACCGCCGTGAAGGTAGGGCTGCGCTGCCGCGCGGCCCAAATATCAATTGGGGCAGCTCCGCCCCACCAAAAAAACATATGAAAATTATTAACACAATCGGCAACTATTCCATTTGTGACGTCGGTTATTGTCCTCCATCAGGCAATTCAAAAGGATGCTACATAGTGGAAATAATTCCGCCAATCACCCCAAACTCGAAAACCGGCGGACACGACATTCTATTCGGCTTCGGATTAATAGATATAGAAGCTAAAAAAAATGCTGTTGAGGAAGCAGCTTCATATATCAAAGCAAACCATAAGACGTCAGGGGAATAATAACTTCAGAGACAAACGAATTTACTTCGAAAATTATGAGCCAAGGACTATGCCCAAGTTGCGGGGCGGCAGTGAACCTGACCGCCGGTCAAACCGAAACCAAATGCCAATACTGCGACACGACGGTCACGGTTCAGCAGGCCGAGGCGCAGTTTGAGGAGGTCAAAACAAGTAGGGTGGGCGGCACGCTGCTGATTGCGCAAACCGCGCAGGAAGGCGGCAGCTATTCGGAAGCGCTCAACTATTACAACAAGGTCATTGAGCAACAGCCGGATTTTGCCGAGGCGTGGCTCAACAAGGGCATTTGCATGGTGCGCACCTCAAAGATTGGCGACCTCAGAATTCCCGAGGCCATCAGTTCGTGGAAAGCTGCCATCAAATTTACCAAGCACCCCGAAGCGATGAAAAAGCGCGTGGCAACGGAGATCAATAATGTGGTTTCGGAATTTTATCCGGTGCTGGAGAACCACTATCGTGAGTTCAGCAGTTTGGGCAACGCATACGAGGAGCACGCCCGCCGGTTTCTGTTGCTTGAGTCCGGTTTAGCACTCGCTTTGGAGTTTTATCCAACCAAGACCATTGCCAAGAATGGCATCTACCTTTGTGAACGCTTTATAGAATCGGTTAAGACGTCGAACATGGGTGGGGACGACTGGGGAAATATGAGGGAAAGAGTCGCAGCGGAACTGACCGTGAAGTTGAAAGCGCTAAAGGACAAGTATGAGCAGGTTCTGGCAAAAATTGATCCCAATTGGAATCTTCCAGCCAGCGTCGTGGAGTTAATTCGCAAGGGTAATTCCTACAAAATTGCAGCCATTAAAGAGCTGCGGTCAATTCGGCCAGACTTGGGGTTGGCCGAGGCTAAAAAACTTGTTGAAGAAGCTGGCGTAAAACTTGGCACTATGACGGTTGCAAAAGGAGGCTGCTTTGTTGCCACGGCTTGTTACGGAGATTACGACCATCCGGCAGTCATGGAGTTGCGGCATTTTCGGGATGAATGTCTTGAAACATCAACCGCAGGTCGGGCGTTTGTGCGGTGGTATTACCAATGGTCGCCCGCTTTTGCCAACTTCGTGGCAAAAAGCGGAATTCTCAAAGCACTCACCAGAATTTTAATCGTTTCCCCGGCTCTAGCTGCGGCTCGTTTCATCGAACTAAATCGAAAACTAAACACGAAATATTAGTCTATGAAAAAATCAAACTATACTGGTCTATACGTTACGAAGCTACCGTCTGGTGAAATTCTTACGGTTCAGGTGAAAGATATTCATAATCACCAAACATTTCTTTCACCAAATGATTACCGGCGGCGAGAAATTGAGCCACCCATTGAAACTTTGCCAGTTCAAATCCAAGGAGGAAGTTAATCAATTATGGCACTCATAGACATCGTAAAATACGAGGGGAACGATTCGGAATTTGTCTGGAAGTTTCCGTCGGAGAATTTGCGGCTCGGCACGCAACTTATCGTCAAACCCGCGCAGACGGCGTTCTTTGTCTATCGGGGCAAAATCTGTGACGAGGTTTCGCCCGGAGCCATCACGCTTACTTCCCTAAACATCCCGCTGCTGACCACTCTCATCAGCCTGCCGTTCGGCGGGGATTCGCCGTTTCAGGCGGAGGTCTGGTTCGTCAACCGCATCAGTAAGCTGGATAACAAATGGGGCACGCTCCACCCCATCCAGTTGGAAGATCCCAAATACGGGTTGGTGGTGCCGGTGCGGGCGTTCGGGCAGTTTGGTTTTCGCATCGCGGAGCCGCGCCAGTTTCTGGAAGTCATCACCGGCACGGCCAAGGTGTTCACGGCGGAGCAGATCGTGGAGTATTTCAAGGGCGTGGTTTTGCAGGCGGTGAACGTGAACTTGGGCAAGGCGTTCATCGCGGAAAAGATTTCGGTGCTGGAAGCTTCGGTGCATCTGGACGCGCTGGCAAAGCATTGTTCTGCCGCCATCCAAGCGGAGCTTTCGCGCTTCGGGCTGGAACTGGTGAATTTCTTTTTCCATTCCATCAACATCCCGGAAGAGGACGCGAGTTATCAGCGGCTCAAGGTCATCAAGGAAAAGGCGGCGGAGTTAAACGTGCTGGGCCGGGACATTTACCAGTTTGACCGCAGCATGGAGGTCTTGAAAACAGCCGCAGCCAACGAGGGCGGCGGGGCGGGCTTGATGCAGGCGGGTGTCGGTCTGGCTGTGGGTGCGGGCATCGGCCAGCAGATGGCGCAACAGGCAGGGGGGCTTGTCACGCAATTGCCGCCGACGTTGCAATTCCATGTGGCGGTGGCAGGCAAGACAGCCGGGCCGTTCAATGGAGCGCAATTGCAGCAGATGATCACAGCGGGGACTTTCAACGCGGCTTCGCAGGTATGGCGTCAGGGGATGGCGAATTGGCAGTCCGCCGGCAGCGTGCCGGAACTGGCGGGATTGTTTGCGCCCGCTGCTCTAGTTCCACCACCGCCACCAGTGAGTTGATTCAATAAGCCAGAAGCAAAACCGACGGTGGTCATCACGACTACCGCCGGTTCGTTTATCTCGTGGCAGCGAACGTGAGTTCGCTCCAACCAATCTTGCGCCCCGGATATTTTTGAGCCGGCTCAAATCCCCACGAGCGTGACGCGCGCCGTGCCGACGGGGCGCTTGCTGCGGCGGGATTCGATGGCGATGGTGGCGGTGTGGCCTTCCACGCCGGTGAGTTTGACTTCGAGTTCCAGCAGTTCGCCGGGCGGGCGGTGGTTCATCACTTCCGGTGGCTACGTTTGTTGGCGGGTGTTGCCGACCCAAATATTGGGGACGGCGGCACGCCGTCCCTCCCACGGTTTACTTGCCGGTGTGGTTGGGGCTGTGTTATCTTCCGGCCATGAGTGCGAACCAAGTGATTGAAGAGATCAAGCACCTGCCGCGTGCGGAGCAGTCGCGCGTGCTTCAGTTCGCTTTTGATTTGGCACGGGAACGCCAGTTGCCCGGCGATAAGCTCGGCGAACTCGCGCAGAAAATGACGGATTCCACCGATCCCGCCGAAGTGCAAAGTTTGCGGGATGAAATCCAGCGCGGCTTCTACGGCGAATAGCCATGCCGCGCATCCGTCGTCAGAACATGCCGCCCCGACTGCTGAATCACTTGCTCGACCGTGTCAGGGACCGTCAAATTTCCGCCGACCAACTCGGTTTTCTGACTGACTGGCTGGACACCGAGCCTGAAGTGCCGGTGGCTCGCTGGTTCAAGAAATTTCCTGGCATGACCGTCTGTGGCGAAGGCGAATGGTTGAAGACTTTTCTGCAACCGGGACAGCTTCCGAATGGTGAAGAAATTTAGCGGGAGCGGGTCAGTGTGACGGAGACGTGCCGCGCTTGAGGGATGATGAATTTCTTCACCTCGACGGTCACGCTCGCGGGCTTGAATTTGGCGAGAATTTCTTCGGCGATGTCGGTGGCGAGTGTCTCGATGAGCTTCCAGCTTCGTCCTTCACCGAGCTTCAGGAGGCGCTGGCTCACGGCGAAATAATTAATCGTCTTGTCCACGCAGTCGCTCGCAGCGGCGGCGGTGAAGTCGTGTGTCATCTCCACGGTCAGGAGCAACCGCTGCGGCTGTGCGCGTTCCTCGTCGGGCACGCCCACGCGGTAGAAGACTTCGAGGTTGGTGATTTTGATGGTGTCCATGTGTGGCGTCATTTCGCGGTGACGGTTTCGAGCAGCACGCGTGTGGGCTGGTTGATTTCCATTTGCAATGCCTCGGCGGGCGTGACCCAGCGGAATTCCTGCGCTTCGTCGTTGAGCTTCACGGCGGTCTTGCCGCTGGCGTGGCAGGTGTAGTTGAGCAGCACAAAATGGGCGTCGCGGTAAAACTCTTTGGAGTGGATGCAGTCCTGCACGAGGACGAACTGGATGTCGGTGATGTCGAGGTTGGTTTCCTCTTTGAGTTCGCGGCGCAAGGCGGCTTCGGAGGTTTCGCCCCACTGGGTTTTGCCGCCGGGGATTCCCCATTTGTCGGACCACTTGTGGGTGCGGATCATCAGCACCTGGCCGGTGTCGTTGGAGATCAGGCCGCCGACGGTGACGATGGGATGGACGCTGGTGGGCAGAATCAGGT
Source organism: Verrucomicrobiales bacterium (assembly GCA_031371425.1). Taxonomy (GTDB): domain Bacteria; phylum Verrucomicrobiota; class Verrucomicrobiia; order Limisphaerales; family JAFMIX01; genus JAFMIX01. The sequence continues at coordinate 4,773 of JANMJO010000006.1, forward strand.
TCATCGAGTTGCGCTCAAGGATTTGGCGCAGTTCGCCGAGGTGTTCCACGATGAGGTCGGGCTCGGCGGCGCGAAGTTGGGCGAGGCCGTTGTAGCCGGTGAGCACGGCGCAGGAATGGATGCCGCCGTGCTTGGCGGTTTCGATGTCGTGCTGCATGTCGCCGATGAAAACGGTTTCATAGGGCTTGAGATTATTTTCTTCGAGGATGGAGTGGATGACTTTGCGTTTGTCCACGACGCCGACGTAGGGCTTGTCCAGAAATTTGCCGAAACCGGTGGCGGCTTCCTGCACGGCGAAATGTTCCGCAGCCACGGTGCTCAATAGGAATGTGCGGACGCCGTGGTCGCGGCAGAATTGCAGGAACGCGTGCGCGTGCGGGAGCGCGACGACGGAATCCTGCGCCTCACGGAAGTGGCTGTGAAACCAAATCTCGAGTTGGGGCAGGGGAACGTGCGGTGTGTGGCGGTCGTAGAAATTGGTGAAGGGCAGGGAGAACTCGGCGCGGAATTGCTCCAGTGTCATCTCTTGACGCTCGGCTTGGGCGAGGACGAAGTTCGTGGCCTTCCAGACGGCGGGGAGGTCGTCCACGAGCGTGCCGGACCAGTCGAAGATGATGTTGCGAATCACGCGGGCAGTGTAGCCCGGTTTGCGGCGCGACGGCAACTTGACACTTGAAACGTGTCACTTGAAACTCCGGCGTGCTGCTGGCCTTCCACAAACCGTTTGGCGTGCTCTCGCAATTCACCGGCGACGGCTCGCCCAACCGCACACTTGCGGAATTTGGTTTTCCGAAAAATGTGTATCCCATCGGACGTCTCGATGCGGACTCCGAAGGGTTGCTGCTCTTGAGCGACGAGGCGGAGTTGAATCAGCGGCTGCTGCATCCGCGAAACGCCCATGACCGCGAATACTGGGTGCAGGTGGAGAACATTCCTGCGCCCGCCGCATTGCAGCGGATGGCGGACGGCGTGACGATTCAGGGCCGGAAAACTTTGCCGTGCTGCGCGTGGTTGCTCGACCCGCAGCCGGAGATTCCGCCGCGCGACCCGCCCATCCGCGCCCGCAAGAGCGTGCCGGATTGCTGGATCGCGCTCGAACTCGTGGAGGGCAAGAACCGTCAGGTGCGCCGCATGACCGCCGCGATCGGGCATCCCACGCTGCGGTTGCTGCGCGTGCGCATCGGCGGGTTCGGTCTGGGCGGTCTGACTGCTGGCAAATGGCTGGAGCTCAACCTTGACGAGCGGCGAAAAGTTTTGAATCCGCAATGAAACCCGCGCTTTGCGGGCTGTGTCGAACCGTCTGGCGGAGTTTTTGAAGTTGCACTGTGCGGTAAACTTACCCAAGCTGACGGAATCAATTGATATGTCTACCTTGTTAAGCCGATTCAGTTTCGACCCGTCGAAAGTAGACGCCAAAATCATGGCGGTCCTGTTCGTGATTTGGCTGGTCGTCCTCGCCTGCGGGGTGGGCAGCGTGATTTCCCACGGGCCAAGTTTCAACCGCAAGCAGCGGATGTTTTGGATCTTGTTGATGGTTTGCCTGCCGGTTCTCGGCGTGTTGATTTATCTGCCGTTCTCGGTCAAGCGCGAGGGCTTCACGCTCATGCGCCAGTCCAAGAGCGAGAAGAAGTCCTCCTCCTCCTCGGTCTCGCGAGCGTCCAAGTAATTCCCCCGATGATCCGCAGACTGACATTCGTTTTCGCCCTCATCCTGCTCGGCGCGCTCTCACAGCCTTGTCTGGCGCAGTACACCGTGCGGATACCCGGCTTGCAACACACCGACGAGGAGAGCCACCCCACGCCCGAGTCGGATCTGGCCAATGAGGGCAAGCTCAAAACCAAATTGCCCAACACGCGAATCCAACGCGACTCCGGCCCGCCCTACGAGAGCATGTATTACACGGTCGGAATGGGCGGGCGCACTGAACCGAAAGTGGGCGGCTTTCGCGCGAGCCTGCCGGATATTTTCCAGATGGGCGCGAATTACGACTTGCCGTTTCTGAAAGCAGGCGGGGTTGCCACCAACGCCGAGATACACGTCGGCAACCTGTATTACGACGTGAACTCGCTCAGCACCTCGTGGCTGTTCAGCGACAATGTTGACCAGTCTGAATTCAACCGGCGCAGCGGACTCATCGGCATCTTCACCCTCAAGGGCGTGGCGATGATCCAGCTCATGGAAAACCTCCGCATCTCCGTGAAGGCCGGACTCATCTTCCTCCCATTGCGCGGCAAGTTCGGCATCGCCGGCTTCGTGAACGATTCCGCCTCCGGGCGACTCTTCTTCGGCGACAGCGAGCAGTTGCGCGCGCAGGTCTCCTACGAACTGCAACTCTCGCGGTGGACCGTCCTCTTCTACGACCAAGTCCGCGCCACGCAGGCGCTTTTCGCCGAGCGATTCAACCTCAACGTCGGAGAGCCGTTCGATGAACAGGATCGCGCCGGGCGATACGTCTTCCGCAGCACCATCGGCAGCGGCAGCGCACTGCGCGTCAACGAATCCGACCCACGCAATAGCTCGGCCTTTATTTATGCCAACAACCAGATGGGCGTCTCCGCCAACCGCCTCATCCCCACCGACACGCGCATCGAATTCGGCGCCTACCGCATGAACTACTGGTATCTCGGCGCCTCCGACGGCTTCCTCCCGCGCTCACGCGATGTCGGCTACGTCTCCCTGAATTCCGAGCGCGAGAATCTTCGCTTCAAGCCGTTCGCCTCCTATCAGATTTACCGCTCCAACGAATTGGACTGGGATCAAGAGGTCCGCGCCGGATTGCGAGGACCGATCACCGAGAACCTGAACTTCACCGGCAGCGTCGGCTACCACATCGCCGGCAAGACCAGTCGCACACGCTTTCTCGCCCACGCCAACCTTCGACACGAGCTCGGCCCCTACACCGCACATTCCATTGATTACCGCCGCGACATCACCTCGCCCGAAGAAGATTTGCAAAACGCCTACTCCTACCGCCTGCACCAAATCCTCGGCCCGTATCTCAGTGCCGACGCCTTCATCACCTACGCCACCTTCGAAGACCTCAACGACAACAACACCGGCACCACCGAATGGCGCGGCGGCATGCTCTTTAATTCCGACGTCTCCGCCAAAACCTCCTTCCGCGCTGGCGGCGTCTATTCTCGCGTCACCTACAAGAACCCGATCCTCGGCGAGTGGAGCCGCTGGAGCGCAATCGGACAAGTCCGCCACCGTTTCTCCGAATCCTTTGAAACCACCCTCACCTACCAGTATCAGAACCGCCAATCCACCATCGTCGGCGAAAGCCGTTACGAAAACCTCGTCATGCTGACCCTCACCAAATACTTCGACGCCCCGCAGCGCCACGTGGACACCACCGAGCAATAAGTTTCCGTCCGCCCACCGTCCCTTGCAGCGCGACATTTTGAAGTCTGGAGTCCCATCCCAAGTTGGAGTTCAAGCTTTAGCTTGTGCCCGTCACACTGGAAACCGCCGACACGCAGAAGCGTGAACTCCAACAATCTCTGCGCGGCACTTCCCGTCACACCCCACCGTTTCTGGTGGTAGTATAGTTTCGTTCGGAGTTCCGCCTTTAGGCGGTCAGGGCCGCGTAAACGCGGAACTCCAAACCCGAAAAAGCTTCAGACTATACCACTACCCCGTTTCTTGCAGATTTGACCCCGCGCCCGTTTTCCCGCAAACTGGCGGCATGGCGAACACCTTCGGTCAACTCTTTCGCATCACCACCTGGGGCGAATCACACGGCGGCGGCATCGGCGTCGTCGTGGACGGCTGCCCGCCGCGCATCAAACTCACCGAGGCCGACATTCAGCCCGACCTCGATCGCCGCCGCCCCGGCCAGTCCAGCATCGTCACCCCGCGCAAGGAAACCGACACCGTCCAAATCCTCTCCGGCACCTTCGGCGGCAAAACCCTCGGCACGCCCATCTCCATGTGGGTGAAAAACGAAGACCACCGCACCGAAGCCTACAGCGAGATGGCCGGGAAATTCCGCCCCTCCCACGCCGACTACACCTACCAGGCCAAGTTCGGCATCCGCGCCTGGCCCGGCGGCGGCCGCACCAGCGCCCGCGAAACCATCGGCCGCGTCGCAGCCGGAGCCATCGCCAAAAAAATTCTGCGCGAACAATTCGGCGTCGAAACCCTCGCCTACGTCAAACAAGTCCAGCGACTCATCGGCGAAGTGGACTCCGGCAAAGTCCGCCTCCGAGACATCGAGGCCAACATCGTCCGCTGCCCTGATGCGGCGGCGGCGAAGAAAATGATCGCGCTCATCGAACGCACCCGCGCCGCTGGCGATAGCGTGGGCGGCATCATCGAGGGCGTCGCTCGCGGCGTGCCGCCCGGTTGGGGCGAACCCGTGTTCGACCGCCTCGAAGCCGACCTCGCCAAAGCCATGTTGAGCCTGCCCGCGACGAAAGGTTTTGAGATTGGTTCTGGTTTCGCCGGCACATTGCTCACCGGCTTGCAGCACAACGACGCCTTCCGCATGCGCGGCGGCAAAGTCCACACCGTGACTAACCGCAGCGGCGGCATCCAGGGCGGCATCAGCAACGGCGAACCCATTTTCTTCCGCGTCGCCTTCAAGCCCACCGCCACCGTCATGCACGAGCAAGACACCGTGAGCGTGGACTTCAAGAACACCACGCTCAA
>JANMJO010000030.1:0-7005 GCA_031371425.1 Verrucomicrobiales bacterium
CTATCTCGAAGGCAGCGACCAGCATCGCGGGTGGTTTCAATCCTCGCTGTTGCTCTCGCTCATGGGCAACGACGCTGCACCTTACAAAACCGTGTTGACCCACGGCTTCATGGTGGACGCCGACCGCGAAAAGATTTCCAAAAGCAAACAAGGCGCATACGAGAAGCCGCAGACCGCCGAAGCCTACGTCAAAAAATACGGCGCGGACGTCGTGCGGCTGTGGGTTGCCTCGCAGGATTATCGCAGCGACATCGTCGTGAGCGAGGAACGCATCAACAAGGTGAGCGAGACCTATCGCGGCATCCGCAACGCGCTGCGCTACCAACTCTCGAACCTCTACGACTTCGATCCCGCCAAGCACACCGTGGCCGACGACAAACTGACCGGCCTCGACCGTTGGATACTCGGCGAATTCTCGAAGCTCGAAACCGAAGTCCTCGCCGCCTACGACCAATACGAGTTCCACGTCGTCTATCAAAAGGTCAGCCAGTTTATCGCCGTGGAACTGTCCTCGATCTACCACGACGTCATCAAAGACCGGCTCTACACCGACGCCGCGAATTCCCCGCGCCGCCGCTCCACGCAGACCGCGCTGCACCGCCTCGTGACCGGCCTGTGCCAGATGCTCGCGCCCATCCTCGCCTACACAGCGGACGAAGCGTGGGAATTTGTGCCGGGCAAACCGACGGGGTCGGTGCATGAGGCAAGTTGGCAGCCAGGGACGTTCAAGGTTGATTTGAATGAATCCGCCGACTGGCAATTTCTTTTTGATGTTCGGCCAACCGTGCTGCCTGGCCTTGAAGCACTTCGTCAAAACAAACTTATTGGCAAAGCACTTGAAGCCAAAGTCACTGTAATCGGCGATGAAGACACGCTTGCACCCGTCATCAAATGGGAAAACGATTTCAAGGAACTGCTCGGAGTTTCACAATTTGTTTTAGATATTGGTGGTGAGCGTGGAAAAAAAGGTTTTCATTTTGGATTCAACCGAGTTGATGCCCACCATCAAAAATGCGAGCGCTGCTGGCATTGGGAATCCTCTGTTGGTTCAAATTTTGAACATCCTACAATTTGTAAGCGTTGTGTGGGCGCGGTGGAAAAACCCAGCTAAATATTACCAATCTAGTTTTTAGAAGCTTCAGATTTGAGAATGCGGCTTGCCGGATCAATAATTGCGGTTTTTACGGCAGCCAAATTTTCTATCAACCTAATCACATCCGGTCGCATTTCATATTTTGGATTGAATAATGACATTAATCCCGGTGTCTTTTTTCCTTGAAGCATACCATTCACAGACACCCTTGTTTGTAATTCTTGAGCTTCTTTAAGGATGCAATTGATGATGTCTTCATCCGTAAGGCGGGACAAATCGGGAATCAAACTTTGAAGGGCATTATTGCACACGGCTACATTCGCAGGTGATAAATCCATTCGATTGTAGGCTTTATCCTCGAAACGTTTTATGAATGAAACGGTGTTGTTAATAGTAATTTGGACTTCGTCTATTAGTGATTTGTTTTCGAGTGATTCCGCAACAACTTTATAACACAGAAATCGTCCAACAAATCGTTGGGTGAGGTTGTGTGCGGTTACCAAAGACCGAATTGCGGATATCCAGCGCAGGTCGATTTGTAAATCAAAGCCATTATTTATCTCTGCTTGCTCTATTCGCCGTTTGATATAGTCGAGGATTTCGGGGGTCGGTTCAATATCATCAGATGACATAAGCTCAATTCTCCTGTTTATTTGATGTAACAGGTGTAACCCAGTGCTTGGCTGCCTGAACACTCTAGTTCCCACCCCTTGGCTTTTGCAAGAGCGTGCGCCAATTTATTTCCCCTTGAGTAGAAAAATATGTCCAGAGGCGACTGGGTTTTACCTGATAATAACTGTTCGGTTTGTAGCTCTGCTCTCATGGTAAGAGATGCGCTCATAGCGTCCGTTGCCAGCTCATCATCGGTTTTTGAATCAACTAATTCTTCAATCATCTGTCGTTCGGTTTCCCCAAGAATTTTCAGGTGATATTCGATAAGCCAAACTCGCAACTCTTTTACCAGCGTTTTTTGTGACTTGAACGATTCAAACATAAGCGTTTCTTTCCTGTTACAGTATTTGCGACAAAGCCACGCCAGCCAAGCTCCCCTTGCTGTTCGCGTAGAATGGCTCTCTCCGCAAGATAGCGTCGAGCCGATGCCTCTCCCACCTTGATAGAATGACCTGCTGCTTTTGCCGCCTTGTGATTGAGTTGATCAACCACTTCTCGGAAAATGTCTCGGCTAATTCGATTACATCCTTCACAAATTCAATCTTCGATTACATCATACCTATACCTGTCAAGTGCCGGGCTAAAATTTGGTCACCGACCAGAAATGCGCCCGCTGCTGGCACTGGGAAACGGGCATCGGCGCAAACCCCGAGCATCCGACCATCTGCGGCCGCTGCATCGAGGCGGTGAAGCGGTTCAAGGTGTAGCTGCATCGCGTTCGTGCCGGAGGCACAAGCGGAAATTAGCCAGACACGAAGTGTCTGGTAGGGTCATCGCAAGGGAATCCGTCCTGAAAGGACGGCGGAGTCAGGACAATGCCCACCCAACCCGAAGCGCTTCCATCGTCCCTTCAGGACGAAATTATTTGGTGTTCGATTACCAGCCACTTCGTAGCTGGCTAATCTCCAATGTCGCTCCGCGACTTTCACGCCGACTTGCATTTCCATTCGCTTGCTTCGGCGGTCGGATTCAGCCACTTTTCGCGCGCGTTCATGCGATGGTCGCATCGAAGCGGTGTAGGCGTTCAAGATTTAAGTCCTCCGCGAATGACACGAATTTTCGCGAAGCAAAACAATTAGCGTCCATTCGCGGAATTCGCGGATGACTTCACAAGGAACACAGGGAAATGAAAACATGCGTCATCTTTAATCCCGCCGCCAAAGGCCAGAAGGCCGAGCGGTTGCGCGAGCGGCTGGATATCATCTCCCAACACGCCGCGCTCAAGCAGACCGCCGCCGCCGGTGACGCGCGCCGGCTCGCGGCGGAAGCCATCGCGGAAGGTTGCGATACCATCATCGCAGCGGGCGGCGACGGCACGATCAACGAGGTGCTCAACGGCATCGGCGATGCGAAGGCTTTTAATCGCGTGCGGTTGGGCGTGCTGCCGCTAGGCACGGTGAACGTGTTCGCGCGTGAGCTGAAAATTCCGACCGATCCCGCCAAGGCGTGGAAGCTGATCCTGCGCGGCCGTTACACGCGGATTGATCTGGGCTGGGCGGAGTTTTCCAAAGAAGGCAAGCTGGAGCGGCAACATTTCACGCAGCTCGCCGGCGCGGGGCTAGATGCGCGGGCGATTGAATTGGTGAACTGGCAGCAGAAGAAAAAGATCGGCGCGCTGGCTTATGTGGTCGCGGGCTTGAAGGCGTTGCGCGAGCGGCAGCCGCAGATCACCGTTCGGAGTTCCGCCTTCAGGCAGTCGGGTGACAGCGATGAACCGAACCGCCTGAAGGCTGAACCCCAAACAATCACGGGCGAACTGGTGCTGCTGGGCAACGGAAAACTTTACGGCGGCAGCCACAGGATTTTTCCGGAAGCGGATTTGCGGAACGGGCTGCTGGAGGTGTGCGTATTTCCGAAGGTTAACTGGGCGGTGCTGTTGCGCTGCGGCCTGACGCTGCTGGTCTGCCGCAAGCTGCCGGAGAGCGTGGTGCAGCGGCTACAGGCCGCGAGGGTGGAATTATCCGCGACTCCGGCGGCGGCGTTCGAGCTGGACGGCGAATGGGCGGGGCGCTTGCCGGCGACGTTCGGTGTGGAGCAAGGCCGGCTGCGGGTGATCGTGCCGTGAGCGGGAGCAATCAGAAGTCGCCGCCGACCATGGCCCGCGAGATGAATTCCGCCTCCCCGCCTGACAACTGCGGCGCAAAGTTACGCCCGGCAACCATTCTTGAGCCGAATTAACCGCGCTTTTCCACCTCGACATCCGCCCTGCAAAACCGGACATTCTCGGCCGGCTGTGGCGGAACACCAGCCGGGAAAAAAACCGCGATGACACAAGACCTTTCAACCTTTGCCGCGCACCTGCGGGATTTGATTTCAAATCCGCACCCTCCCATTTCCGAGACACTGTTCTCCGCTCTCGCGCTCGAACTCTTCGCCCTCCAGTTCACACACAACGCCACCTATCGCAAACTCTGCGAAGCCCGCCGCGCCACGCCACAAACCATCACGCGCTGGGCGGATATCCCCGCCGCGCCCACCGCCGCGTTCAAGGAATTCGAGATGACCAGCCTCGCGCCCACCGACCGCACCGGCGTCTTCCACTCCAGCGGCACGACGGAACAAAAGCCCAGTCGCCATTTTCACAACGCCGAATCGTTGGCCACCTACGAAGCCGCCCTCTGGCCGTGGTTCGCCAGCAACGTCCTGCCAAATTTCAAATCTCAAATTTCAAATCTCAAATTGGCGATTCTCACCCCGCCGCCCGCGCAAGCGCCGCACTCCTCGCTGGTTCACATGTTCGAAGCCGTGCGTAGCCGCGCTTGTGAAAACGCGGACAACGTGTTCCTTGGCCGCATCGCTGCCGACGGCGCGTGGACGCTCGACTTCACCGCCGCCCTCGCCGCGCTTGCTCCCAACTCCCAACTCCCAACTCCCAGCTTCCTGCTCTTGGGCACCGCCTTCTCCTTCGTTCACCTCCTTGATTTTCTTGCCGAGAAAAACCTGCGCCTCGCGCTCCCGCCCGGCTCGATTGTGATGGAGACCGGCGGCTACAAGAACCGCTCCCGCGCCCTGCCCAAAGCCGAACTCCACGCCCTCATCACCGAACGACTCGGCGTGCCGGCGGACAACATCCTCTGCGAATACGGCATGAGCGAGTTGAGTTCGCAGGCCTATGAAATTCGGAATTCAGAATTCGGAATTCGGAATTTTCATTTCCCGCCGTGGTGTCGCTCGCAAATCATCTCGCCCGAAACCGGCCGCGCAGTCGCCGAGGGCGAGACCGGCCTCATCCGCGTGTTCGACCTCGCAAATGTTTTTTCCGTGATGGCCATCCAGACCGAAGACCTCGCTGTGCGCCGTGGCGACGGCTTCGAGCTGCTTGGCCGCGCCGCGCTCGCCGAACCGCGCGGCTGCTCGCTGATGACCACTTAAAACCATGAATCGCGCGCTCAACATTTTTGCGTTCGCCATCGTCGCGGTCTTGATGGCGTGCCGTGTTCCGCCCGCACCGATGAAGACGTTGCCGGAACGTCTCCAGCAATTCGGCGAAGCCGCGCACGCCCGGCTCAAGCCGCATTTCGCGCAAGCCGGCGCGGCATATCCACCGCAACGACTCACCCTCGTCGGCTTGAAAGCCGAGCGCGTGTTGCAGATTTACGCCGCCGACCGCAGCGGCGCGTGGAAATACATCCGCGCCTATCCCATCCTCAGCACCAGCGGAGTCGCCGGCCCGAAACTCCGCGAAGGCGACCGCCAAGTGCCGGAGGGAATTTATCCCATCGAGCTGCTCAACCCGAACAGCCGCCACGAAATCTCCATGCAGATCGGCTACCCCAACGCCTTCGACCGCGAACAAGCCGCGCGCGACAGCCGCACCAACCTCGGCGGCGAAATCATGATCCACGGCGGACACACCTCCATCGGCTGCCTCGCCATCGGCGATGAGGCATCGGCGGAACTCTTCGTGCTCACGGCAGACACAGGTTTGTCCAACGCGACGGTCATCCTCTCGCCCGTGGACTTCCGCACCGGAAGCACCGTATCCGAAACCAACCCGCTGCCGGCCTGGACAACGAACCTCTACCTCCAAATCAAATCGAGACTGGCCGAATTGCCGTTACCAAAACCATCCTCGCCGCAGCCCACACCGCACTCCCCACTCCAATGAACCTCCCCATCCATTTCCTCGCCGATGCCCCGCCGGAAGTGGAGCACCCGCCCGGCATCATCGCAGAAACCTGCCGTCACTTGCGCCGCAACCGCGCCCGACACCTCGCACACCAGACGACAGAAAGTCTCATCACGCTGCTCTGCGGCGTCGCAGCAGAATGGCTGCAGCCAGAAAACAAATTCCGCCGCCACGCGCTTGAACACGGGCCGGCGGCGGCGGGCTTCTCCCGCGCCACGCTCGAGCGCGGGCTGGACGGCTTCTTCCGCCAGTTCACACCGGAGAATTTCCGCGCCCTGCTCGCGCAAGAATTCGGCGACGCACGTCGGCTGGAAGGCTTTGCCGCCGACGCCACCGGAAAGAAATCCATCGTCGTCGCGCCCGAACTGCTCACGCACATCTGCGCCGGCAACATCCCCAACCCCGCGCTCATGAGCATCACGCTCGGCGTGCTGCTGCGCTCGGCGCAGTTCGTGAAGTGCGCGAACGGCGCGAGCCTGCTGCCGCGGCTTTTCGCCCACTCGCTGCACGAGGCCGACCGCCATCTCGGCGGATGCATCGAGATCGCCGAGTGGTCCGGCGGCAACACCGCGCTGGAGGAAATTTTATTTGCGGAAGCCGATTGCATCACCGCGACCGGCAGCGACGAGACGATTGCCGCCATCCGCGCGAAGCTGCCGGTTGGAAAACGCTTCATCGGCCACGGCCACCGCGTGAGCTTCGCATTCGTGACCGGCGAAGTTTTATCCGGCCCCGGCATAACGCAGCTCGTGGCGCGCGCGGCGGCGGACGTGACGGCGTGGGATCAGCACGGCTGCCTCTCGCCGCACGTCATCTACGTCGAGGACAAGGGGCTGGTTTCCGCGATGAAATTCGCCGAGCTGCTCGCGGCGGAACTGGAGCGGCGCGAAACCGCCGAGCCACGCGGCGGAATCACCGTGGCCAAGGCCGCCGCCATCGCCACGCGGCGGGAAATTTACGCGCTGCGCGCCGCGCACGATCCCGAGGCCACGCGCATCTGGCGCAGCGCGGAATCTACCGCGTGGACGGTGGTGTTCGAGAATGAGCCGCGCTTTCAGACCTCGTGCCTGAACCGGTTCATCCATGTGAAGACCGCGCGTGATCTGGAGGA
>JANMJO010000037.1:0-7366 GCA_031371425.1 Verrucomicrobiales bacterium
CGTCCACGCCGCGCTCGTCCCGTTGTTGCGCCACTTCGGCGGGCGGACAATCACGCCAGTTCAGGCCGCAGTTTCGGCGCTCGCGTTCGCCGCCGGCGCGGTACTGCTTCATTTCATCAGCCAACGCCTCGCCTCGCCCACCGCCATCCAACTCGCCGCGGCGCTGGGCAACGCCCGCCGTCTCCACGTCGAGTGCGCCGAGAAGAACGAATCCCACCACACTGCCGAACTCTCGCGCATCGGGCACGAGCACCAGACCACCACCACCCATCTCAACCGGCAATGGCGCGAGTCCGAGGGCGAAGTCGCCCGTGCGCGCATCGCGTGGGGCGAGAAGATTGATGCACAGACCACGCGCGTCCTCGGCAGAAACGAGCACAGCCGCCACACCCGCTTGGAAGTCTTGGAACTCGAACACAGGGAGAGCCTCAACGAAATCAAACGCCTCGCCTCCGAACGCAACAAGGAACTCGCCGCAACCTTCGCCGCCAAGGAAACGCAGTTGAACGCCGAGCGCGACGCGCAGTGGCACGCGCTCCTGACCGCTTGGAACACCAGCACGCAAACGCTCCACCAAGCCATCACCGCCATCATCACGTCCGCCGCAGAAATTTTCCCCGACTGGCAATCGCCTGCTTGGAAAAACTGGACGCCGCCCGAAACCTTCGCCCACGCCGCCCCGTTCGGACGCCTCGCCGTGGACACCGCCAAACTCGCCGGCAACGTCCCCGCCGATTCCAAACTCCCGCTGCCCGGCGCGAGCTGCTTTGACCTGCCGCTCACGCTCACGTTCCCGCGCGAAGGCTCGGTCCTGTTCGAGACCAAGGACGCCGGTCGCGCGGAAGTCATCGCCGCGCTCAACGCCATCATCCTCCGTCTGCTCGCCGTTGCGCCGCCGGGAAAAGTTGCGTTCACTATCATTGATCCCGTCGAGCTGGGTCAGGATTTCGCCAGCCTCATGCACCTCGCCGATTACGAGGAGCGGCTCATCAACAGCCGCATCTGGACGCAGCCCGCGCAGATCGAACAGCAACTCGCCCTGCTCAACGAACACATCGAGAAAGTCACGCAGATGTATCTGCGCAACGAATACGAGACCATTGCCGAATACAACGCGCAGGCCGGGCGCATCGCCGAGAAATACCAGTTCCTCGTCGTCGCCGATTTCCCGGTGAACTTCACCGACACCGCCGTGAAGCGGCTCGTGAGCATCGCCGCCAGCGGAGCGCGCTGCGGCGTCTATCTGCTGCTGCACTGGAATCAAAGCCGTCCCGCGATGGCGGAATTCGTTCCCGATGAACTCCGCAAGAACAGCGTGTGCATCCAGTGGAAGGGCAAGGAATTCACCGTGGGCGGCCAAGCCATCGAAGGCGCGCCGTTGCAACTGGACGCGCCGCCTGCGCCGGAGCAAACCACGGAATTTCTCCAACGCGTCGGCAAGTCCAGCATTGACTCGAACCGCGTGGAGATGCCGTTCTCGGAAATCGCGCCCGCGCCGGAAGCCATCTGGTCGCTCGACACCACGAGCGAATTGCGCGTGCCCGTGGGCCGCACCGGCGCGACCAAGCTGCAATATCTCGCGCTCGGCAAAGGCACGCGCCAGCACGCGCTCATCGCCGGCAAGACCGGCTCGGGCAAGTCCACGCTGTTCCATGTGATGATCACCAACCTCGCGCTCTGGTGCAGCCCGGACGCGGTGGAGTTCTACCTCGTGGACTTCAAGAAAGGCGTGGAGTTCAAATGCTACGCCACCGCGCGCCTGCCGCACGCCCGCGTCGTCGCCATCGAGAGCGACCGCGAGTTCGCCCTCAGCGTGCTCCAGCGCGTGGACGATGAACTCAAGCGGCGCGGCGACTTGTTCCGCAAACTCGGCGTGCAGGACATGGCCGGTTACAAACGCGAGGGCGGCGCGGAGAAAATTCCCCGCACGCTGCTCATCATTGACGAGTTCCAGGAATATTTCGTGTCCGACGACCGCATCGCGCAGGACGCCGCGCTGCTGCTCGACCGCATCGTGCGGCAAGGCCGCGCGTTCGGCATCCATGTGTTGCTCGGCTCGCAGACGCTCGGCGGTGCCTACACGCTCGCCCGCACCACGCTCGGCCAGATGGTCGTCCGCATCGCGCTCCAGTGTAACGAAGCCGACGCCTACCTCATCATGGACGAGAATAATCCCGCGCCGCGATTGCTCTCGCGTCCGGGCGAAGCGATCTACAACGACTCCGCCGGCACGATCGAGGGCAACAGCCCGTTCCAGATCGTCTGGCTCACCGACGAAGCGCGGGCAACGCACCTGAACCAAATCCGCCAGCGCGCCGACGCGGGCGGTTTCGCCGCGCTGGAAACGGTGGTGTTCGAGGGCAACGCGCCCGCCGACCTCCGCGAAAATCAACCGCTGCAAAAACTCCTCGCCGCCGCCGCGCTCCAGCCCGCGTCCGTTCCGCGCATCTGGCTCGGCGCGCCGAACTCCATCAAAGGCCCGACCGAAGCGGCGTTCAAACGCCAGAGCGGAAACCATCTGCTCATCGTCGGCCAACGCGATGAAGCTGCGCTGGCGATGGTGGCCAGCTCGCTCGTCGCGCTCGCCGCGCAGCATCCGCGCGGCGCGGCGCGGTTCGTGGTGCTGGATTCCAGCGCGCCGGAATCTTCGGAACGCGCGTTCCTCGAACAAGTCGTCCGTGTCATCCCGCACGACATCACGCTCGCTCGCAACACAGACATCGCCGAACTCATGGCGGGTTTCGCGGCGGAGTTGGAGCGGCGCGCCGACGCGACCTACGCGGCAAAAGCGCCGACGACTTATCTGTTTGTGCTCGGCTTGCAACGTTTCAAGTCGCTGCGGAACGAGGATGATTTTGATTTCGCCCTCGACGCAGGCAAGGCCGCGCCCAAGCCCGGAGCGGTGTTCAATAATCTCATCTGCGAGGGCGCGAGTCTCGGCATCCACATCATCTGCACCTGCGACACGGCGAATAATTTGAACCGCAGTCTGAACCGGAAGGCGCTGAGCGAATTTGAGCTGCGCGTGCTTTTTCAGATGAGCGCGAACGATTCCGCCGGGCTGATTGACTCTGCAAAGGCGGGAGACTTGGGGCTTTACCGCGCCATCTTCCACAACGCGCAGGAAGGGTATCAGGAGACGTTCCGACCCTACGCGCAGCCCGGCGGCGACTGGCTGGAAGCTGCGGGTCGCGACCTTGCGCGGCTTCTGGGATAGGCGTGACAGAGGTGTGGTTTGCGATTAATTCTTCCTCCCAGAAATGACAGATCCAAAACCAACTGGGCGCAGCGCGTGGGCGTGGATTCCCTCACTCTACTTCGCAGAAGGGTTGCCTTATGTGGCGGTGATGGCGGTGGCGGTGCTTTTCTACAAGGACCTGGGCGTGTCGAATCTGGAGATCGCCTACTACACGAGCTGGCTGTATCTGCCGTGGGTCATCAAGCCGCTGTGGAGTCCGGTGGTGGAGCTGTTGCGCACACGGCGGTGGTGGATCTGGACGATGCAGGTGGTGGTGGGCGCCGGGTTCGCGGGCGTGGCGCTGGCGATTCCCTCGCCGCATTATTTCCAACTGACGCTGGCGTTCTTCTGGCTGGTGGCGTTCGGGTCGGCGACGCATGACATCGCGGCGGACGGTTTCTACATGTTGGCGACGACGGAGCGTGAGCAGGCGGCGTTCAGCGGAGTGCGGAACACGTTCTACCGCGTGGCGACGATCGCGGGGCAGGGTCTGCTGGTGATGGCTGCGGGAAAAATCCAGGAGCGGACGGGCAACCCGGCGTTCGCGTGGTCGCTGGCGTTCGCCGCGCCGGCGTTGTTGCTGGTGCTGCTGGGGGTCTATCACTGGCGCGCGTTGCCGCAGCCGGCGAACGACCGGCGACGGGCGGGCGGCGGGGGTTTTGCCGGAGGATTTGTGGGGACGTTCGGGACGTTTTTCCGCAAGCCGAAGATTGTTGCGCTGCTGGCGTTCCTGTTGCTCTACCGTTTTGGCGAGGCGCAGTTGGTGAAGTTGGTGGGGCCGTTCCTGCGCGACCCGCGCACGGTGGGCGGGCTGGGGCTGACGACGGAGCAGGTGGGGTTGATCTATGGGACGGCCGGGGTGCTGGCGTTGATGAGCGGCGGGCTGCTGGGCGGCTATGTGATTTCGCGGCGCGGCTTGAAGTTCTGGCTGTGGCCGATGGTGATGGCGATCCATCTGCCGGACGCGGTGTTCGTGTGGCTGGCGCACGCGCAGCCGGAGAATCTGGCTGTCATCGGCGCGTGTGTGGCGGTGGAGCAGTTTGGTTATGGGTTCGGATTCGCGGCGTTCATGGTCTATATGATCTACATCGCGCGGGGTGAGAACCCAACGGCGCACTACGCGATCTGCACGGGTTTCATGGCGCTGGGGATGATGTTGCCGGGGATGTTCAGCGGCGGGTTGCAGCAGGCCATCGGCTATGAGGATTTTTTTGTGGAGGTTTTGAAGTCCACTGTGCCGAGCATCTTGGTGGTGCTGCTGATTCCGCTGGATGCGGAGTTTGGGAAGAAGAGCTGACGGGAATTTTCATCCGCGAATTCCGCCAATTTTCACGAATGGACTGATGGAAAATCAATTCGTGTCATTCGCGGATTTTATTTTTTCACGAACAGTGCGAGGGAGGCGGTGAAGCCGTGGAGGAAGCTTTTTGCGCCGACGGGTCCGATCTCGCCGTTGCAGAAGAATCCGGCGATGCCGAGGGGTCCGAGTTCTTGTTGCACCATGCGGGCATCGTGGTCGGGGGCGTTGAAGAGGCCTTTTCCACGACCGTTGCAACTGCAGAGGCAGCCGCCGTAGATGGTTTTGCCGGTGAGTTCCTGTTTCGCGCGGGCGAGGAGCGCGCGCAAATCTTCGGTGGCGGCGGCGGCATCGCGGCGCTGGAATTGGATGGTCTGGCCGATGCGGGGGAGTGCGCCGATGGCGACGATGCCGGTCTGGGGATCGCCGCCGAGGAGGTTGCGGATGAGGAAGTCGCCACGGTGGAAGTCTTCGAGGTATTCGTTGGTGGCGAGGCCGACGAAGAGGTTGCCACGGGATTTCAGTTGTTCGGCTGGGGAAAGTTTGTTGAAGGTTTCTTCGAGGACTTTGTAGGCGGGGCGGTTGCCGATTTCCTTGATGAAGTTTTGTTCGACTTTGGTGAGTGTCCAGGTTTCGCCGATGGGGGTGCAGCCTTGGGAGATGACGCTGGCGAGTGCGACTTCGCCGCCGATGGAGATGGCGACGCCGCCTTCCTCGAAGACTTCGCCGTTGAGGTAGACTTGCGTGAGTTGCTCGCTGAAATCGCCGCTGGCGAGGCCGCCGAGGACGGGTGTGCCGGGGTAGGCGGCGTTCCAACTGCGCAGCCAGGTTTCGCCGTCGAGGTGGAATGGGTCGGCGAAGACGAGCCAGCCGTTGGTCTGGTCGGGGGTGAGGCCGGTCTGCTCGTGCCAGTATTCGTCGGCTTCGGCGGTTTCGAGTTGTTCCTGGGTGAAGCGGACGGCTTTGAGTTCGGCGCCGGGCAGGGAGTAGAGGGCGATGGCGAGGCCGGAGTCGTCTTCGAGTTCGTGGCCGTCGGCGATGAGGCTTTTGCTGGAGCAGCCGGCGAGGAGTGGGATTTTTGCGTGGACTTGGAGGATTTCAAGAATCTGCGGAGCGTGCGGGAAGAGTTTGGGCGCGATGAAAACGAGGCCGAGGGAGACTCGCGGGGCGGGGAAGCGGGCGCGGAGTTGCTCGGCCCAGAGTTGGAGGGCGGTCTCTTCGAATGCGCCCGACCAGTGGGCGGCGATGGAGTGTTGCGCGTTCACGGGGACAAGGTAGCGGGGGTTGGGGTGATTCGCAAACTTCAACCTGAAAATCGCAGTTCAACCACGGATGGACACGGATAACAAAACCAAACACGGAGGCGCAGAGAACGCAAAGAATCGCAGAGATTGTTTTAAATCCGAATTCCGAAATGGAAACCAAACGCGCGGGTAAGTTTTTGGTAGCACCCGCCTCCGGCGGGTGATTTTCGGCGTCCCGCCGAAAATCTCGTCCTCAAAATTTCCCCCACCTCCAAAATTTTGATGGGTGTGTTGAAAGTTCAGGTGAGACGCTGGAACTCGCCCGCTAGGAAGCGGGCAAGTTCCAGCGGCATCCTACCGCCTTTGCGTTCTCTGCGTCTCCGCGTTTGAGCCGGTTGCTGATTGCAATTGCGGAGTTTGTTTGCGGCGGGGAACAAAAAAAGCCCCAAGCCGGTTTGGCTTGGGGCTGTGGTGAGGAATTTAATTCTAGTCGAATGCGTGGCCGGCGCAGCAGAGGACGTTTTTGAGTTTGTGGCGGACGAGGTCTTTGACGGCTTGACGGGCGGGTCCTAGGAACTTGCGCGGGTCGAACTCGCCGGGTTTTTCTGCGAAGACTTTGCGGATGGCGGCGGTCATGGCGAGGCGCAGGTCGGTATCAATGTTGACCTTGGTGCAGCCGACGCGGCGGGCGATTTCGATGTCGGCTTCGGGCACGCCTTGGGCGTCGGGCATCTTGCCGCCGTATTTGTTGATTTCGGCGACGAGGTGTTGCGGCACGCTGGAAGCGCCGTGGAGGACGAGCGGGTAATCGCCGAGGTTGGCGTCCATTAGGGCTTTCTTGATGAGCTTGAGGCGGTCGAGGTCGAGGTGTTGTTCGCCTTTGAACTTGAATGCGCCGTGGCTGTTGCCGATGGCAACGGCGAGGGAGTCGCAGCCGGTTTCTTTGACGAATTTGACGGCTTCTTCGGGGTTGGTGTAGTGGCCGCTCATGGAGTGCGCGCCGCCTTCTTCGCCTTCGTCAAATTGTGCGCCGACGAGGTGGCCGAGTTCGGATTCGACGGAGCAATTGTGCTTGTGGGCGTATTCGACGACTTTGCGGGTGATCTCGGCGTTCTTTTCGAAGGGTTCGTGCGAGGCGTCAATCATCACGCTGGTGAAGCCTTCGTCAATGCACTCCTTGCACAGCTCGAAGGTATCGCCGTGGTCGAGGTGGACGGCGATGGGGATGTTGGAGAGGCTGACGGCGGCTTCGATGAGCTTCTTGAGGTAAACGGGGTTGGCGTATTGCCGAGCGCCTTTGGAGATCTGGAGCATCAGCGGGGCTTTCTCCTCTTCGCAGGCTTCGACGATGGCCTGGATGAGTTCCATGTTGTTGACGTTGAAAGCGCCGAGGGCGTATTTGCCTTTGAGGGCTTTGGCGAACAGGTCTTTGGTGTGTGTCAGTGGCATAAGTTTTGGTGCGGGGCGGATGGGTTTATTGCGCTCGCAATCAAACGGAATGATAGGAGGCTTTCCTGAAAATGAAAATCAAAAAACGGTTGATTTTTCGCGTGTGAAAAACATTTTCGTGGCCGGCGAAGGTCGTCA
>JANMJO010000072.1:0-12096 GCA_031371425.1 Verrucomicrobiales bacterium
GTCGGCTTCTGCTCCACGTCGCCGCCGGGCAGCGTGATCTTTGTCCGGTAATCAGCTTTGGAATCAAACGGCGGGTCAATGTAGATGAGATCAATTTTCCCCCGCAGCGACGGCGTTACCTCGTCACCCGCAAGCAGCGCGGCCATCGCCAACAAATTGTCGCCGTAAATCAGACGGTTGAACCATTCCGGGGGAGCACAGCCGCCCCGGCTGTCCAGCTCGCCGCCTCGTCGAGCAGTTCCCGCGTCCGGTGGTTCGGGGGATGTTGCGGACGAGGCGTCCGCAACAACACGCGGGGCGCGTGTGCTCCCAGACCGTAGCCCTTGAAATTCCTGCCAGTTCGTGTCCTTCGCCGGCGTCACCAGTTCGCGCGTCTGCAAACCAACGCGACTCCGCGCTTCCAGCCCTTCCATGATCCGCTCCGCCTGCCGTTTCCCGTTGCGGACAATTTCAGGAAGCTGCTCAAGGAGCGATTTGTTGCTGCGGGATTCTGGTTGGGTTGCCATTGCGCGAAACGCAACTGCAACCACGGGAAATCTAAAAAAGAAGAGGCGCGAACTTGTCGCACCCTGATCCGAGGCACCGCGAAGCGCCTTGCACAGAAGCACGCCAAGCCGCGCCCACTTGGGCGCGCTCGGTCGGTGTCTGTGCGGGCTTGGAAAATTCGCGGTTTTCGGATCAGCCCGTAGCCGTAGCTACGCTAAATTGTTGATTGGATTATTCGTTAGTTCTATTTGTGTTAGAGGACTCGGCGAGTGTGCGCCGGAAAAATATCAGCGTCAATCAGCGGTTAGAAAATTTCCGCAGTTCACCTCGGCCATCGCTTCATTCGTCCGCCGAACGCGGAGAGGGAGTAAAACTGAAATCGGAATCATTGACCGTTTCCGCATCCAAAAGTAATGTTGCCCCATGACCACGACTAACGAATGGCTCTATTGGGCGCTGCTCTCGGCGTTCTTCGCCGCGCTCACGGCCATCTTCGCCAAGATCGGCTTGCAGGGCGTGGATTCAGATCTGGCCACGCTCATCCGCACGTTCGTCATCTTCTTTGTGCTGGCGGGGTTCGTATGGTTCGCTGGCAAGTGGAGCAACCCATTCACACTCTCCGGCCAGACGTGGCGCTTCCTGATCTTGTCCGGGCTGGCCACGGGCGCATCGTGGGTCTGCTACTTCCGCGCGTTGAAGGTCGGCAAGGTCTCGCAGGTCGCGCCGGTGGATAAGTTGAGCCTGCTGCTCGCCGCCGCGCTGGCGTTCATCTTCCTGCACGAACGTCCGACAGGCTGGCAATGGCTCGGCATCCTGCTGATGGGCGCGGGCGCGGCGGTGTTCGGGTTGAAACGGTGACTCTCAATTGCCGGCTGTTTCCTAATCGTAATTCGTAATCATAATCTTAATCCGCCGGGAAAGAGATTAGGATTACGAGTAGGATTAAGATTAGGAAACAGCCAGCAATTGCCCAGGGCGAACGCATCTAAATTTCTGATTAACACCGTGGCTTTAGCCCGGTGACTGGAGGGAGGAGTGAAGTTTCCAGCCGTTGTAATTCGAACTCCGAAATAGGAATGGGAGCGCGCCCGCCCCGGGCGCAGTTTTCCGCGCCCGCGCGGAAAACCCGGGCGCACCGAAGTCATCCAAAGGTTCTTGGCCAACACGCGCCCGCAAGATGCTGGCCGCGAGGGCGCGACCAGCGACGCCCGGGGCGGGCGTGCTCCCCAGCTTCGGAGTTCGGGTTTACCGGCTTTCGTGAGCGGGGAAGGAAACCGTTGAAACGGTTCTTCCGGTGATCCGCGATCTGTTCCACCGGGCTAAAGTCGCGGTGTTAATAAAAGTCTCCCTAAAGCCAAACGAACCCAGATGCGTTCGCACTGAGCAATTGCCGCTTGCCCGTCGCGCCGCCTGAATTAACCTCTTGCCGTGTCTTGGTTCACCGACCGCCATTTTTTTCTGCTCGCCGTAATCCTCTACGGATTCAGCACCGTCTATTCCGTTTCGCTTTGGCGCAAAGGTTTTCGCGAGGATAACCGCATCAACTACCTCCTCCTCCTCGCCGGCTACGGCCTGCACTTCACCGCGATGTTCCTGCGCGGCTTTTCGCTCAAGCAATGCCCCGTCAACAATCTCTTCGAGGCCACCATGTTCGTCGGCTGGGCGCTCGTCACCGCGTATCTCATCATCGGCGTCGCCGCGCGGCTGCGGTTTCTGGGCGCGTTCGTTTCGCCCGTCGTCTTCACGCTCGGCGTCTTCGCGCTCATGCCCGCGCTCGACCCGCCGCACGCCGCGACGCCGCAATTCACCGGCTGGCGCACCAGCCTCCACGCCGCGCTCATCCTGCAAGCCTACGGCGCGTTCGCCTTGAGCGCGGTTTCCGGCCTCATGTATCTCACGCAGGAACACAATCTGAAGTTCAACAAGCTCCGTGCGTTCCTCTCGCTGCTGCCGCCCATCCAGCGGCTCGAAACCATCACCTACAGACTTCTCCGCAACGGCTTCATCCTCCTCACCCTCGGCCTCACCCTCGGCGGCATCGTCCTCGACACGCACAAGACTTCATACTTCAGCGATGTCAAAGTCATCTGGTCCGGCATCGTGTGGGCCGCGTATCTCGCGCTGCTCGTGATGCGGATGAAATTCGATCGGGGCGGACGCCGCTTCGCGTGGGGCGCCGTCGCGCTGTTCGCCTTCGTGCTGCTGACGTTCTGGGGCAGCAACCTGCTTTCGCCCATTCATCACCGATGAGACGTGTTGAAACAGCGTCCGGTGTCAGGTCACAGGTGTCATGCGCGCCGTTGCGCTGCCTTTCATTTTTCATTTTTCATTCTTCATTCTTCATTTCCTTCAAATGAGCATCGTCGCCATCGGTTTGAGCCACCGCACCGCGCCAGTCACCGTGCGCGAGCGGTTCGCCTTCGACCCGGCCCGCATCCCCACCATCCTGCAAACCCTCCGCGACTCCCGCATCGTGGATGAAGCCGTCATCCTCTCCACCTGCAACCGCGTGGAGATTTACGCCGCGACCTCGCTCGAACCGGAAAAAGCCTTCGCCGCGCTCCACGAATTCCTCATCAACCACCACGACTACCGCGACTCCATCGGCGATGAGCTTTACAAACTCAGCGAACCCCACAGCGTCGAACACCTCTTCAAAGTCGCCAGCGGCCTCGACTCCATGGTGCTTGGCGAAACCGAAATCCTCGGCCAGCTCAAGACCGCCTACGACCTCGCCCTCCGGCACAAACACACCGGCGGACGCCTCAACAAAGCCTTTCAGCGCGCCTTCAACACCGCCAAACACATCCGCACAGAAACCGGCATCCAGCGCGGCAGCGTCTCCATCGGCTCTGTCGCCGTGGAACTCGCCGAAAAGATTTTCAGCACCCTCGCCGACCGCCACGTCCTCATCATCGGCGCGGGCGACACCAGCGAAAAAGCCGCCCGCGCCATGCTCACGCGCGGTGCCAAGAGCATCGTCGTCACCAACCGCTCGCCCGAAAAAGCCCTTGCCCTCGCCGCCGAACTCGGCGGCCGCACCGTGCCATTCGACGATTGGACCGGCGAGTTCGCGAAGATTGACATCGCCATCAGCAGCACCTCCGCGCCCGGCTACGTCTTGGACCGCGCCAAACTCGAACCGCTCATGAAGCTGCGCCAGAACCGCCCGCTGCTGCTCATTGACATCGCCGTTCCCCGCGACATCGATCCCGAAGTGAATTTGATGGAGAACATTTACCTCTACAACGTGGACGACCTCCAAAGCATTGCCGCCGACTATCTGAACCAGCGCCAGCAAGAGATCGCCCGTTGCGAACAAATCATCCGCGAAAAAGCCGCCGCGCTGTTGGCGGCGAGTAAGGTTGCTTCCGTAAGTGGATACAAATAGCTTGCTGGCAAAAAACAAAACCGCTGCTAGAATAAAACCATGAACGACCCAATCGTCATTGACCCGAAAATCTGCCACGGCAAGCCGGTCATTCGCGGCACGCGGATGCCCGTCGCGCTTGTGGTCGGCAGCCTCGCCGGCGGCATGGGTTTTGAAGAAGTGGAACGCGAATACGGTCTGACCCGCGACCACATCCGCGCCGCGCTCAAGTTCGCCGGGGAACTGGTGGAGCAAGAAGAATATCATCCCCTCGGCACGGCGGCCTGATGAAATTCCTCCTCGATGCCAATATGCCCCGCTCGGCGGCCAGCCTGTTGCGCGAACACGGCCACGAAGTTGAAGATGTCCGTGACGCCTTGCCGGACGGAGCGGATGATGCCACGGTGGCTGCCCACGCCCAAGCCGGACAGTTCATCCTCATCACCCGAGACTTTGATTTCGCCGACATCCGCAACTACCCGCCGAAAGATTACGCAGGCATCATCGTCCTCGAATTGCCCGACGACGCCATCGCCGCGCAGGTGAACCAAGCCCTGCAATCATTCGCAAGTAAGCCGGAACTCTTGGCGCGATTGCCCGGACGGCTGGCGATTGTGGAATCCTGGCGCGTCCGTTTCCGCCCGCACGAAACAACCACCTGATTTATGCCCGCCGAACGCCCCATCTTCATTGCCACGCGCGGCAGCGCGCTCGCGCTCACACAGGCGCAGGCCGTGCTCGCGCAATGTCGCGCCGCGTTCCCAAAACTCCAGTTCGAGATCAAAATCATCCAGACCACCGGCGATAAGATGCTGTCCGCGTCGCTCGTCAACGCCGATGGCACTCTGCCCAAAGGACTGTTCACGAAAGAACTCGAGATCGCACTCGTCAAGCAGCGCGCCGACATCGCCGTCCACAGCCTGAAAGATTTGCCCACCGAACTGCCTGCGGGACTCGCGCTCGGCGCCATCGGCAAACGCGCCGATGTGCGCGACGTGTTGATTTACCGCGACGCCGCATTTCTGACCAATCAACTATCAACTATCAACCAAGAACAAGATTGGACTCCCGGCCAATCCGAACTCACCGGATTGAAACCCAAGATCACCATCAACGATTTGCCCAAGGGCGCGGTCATCGCCACCAGCAGCACACGGCGGCGCGCGCAATTGCAGGAGCGGCGGCCTGATTTGAAATTCACCGAAGTGCGCGGCAACATCGTCACCCGCATGGAAAAGCTCGCGACCAAGCCGGAACTCGATGCCACGGTGCTAGCGCTCGCCGGGCTGGAGCGTCTGAATTTTCGCGTCACGCCCGAAGGCAAATTGGTGGGCGACGCCGTGCCGGACGGATTGCTCGCCACGATTCTGGACACGGATGCGATGCTGCCGTGCGTCGGTCAGGGCGCGATCGGCATCGAAGTTCGCGCGCACGACGAACGCATCGCCGCGATTTGTGCGCGGCTGAATCATTTCAACACCGAGCGTTGCACGACCGCCGAGCGCGCGTTCCTCTCCGCCATGGGCGGCGGCTGCGCCAGCCCCGTGGGCGCGTTGGCGGAAGTCGTGGGTGAGCAGATCACCATGCGCGTGGTGTCCTTCATAGGCGGGGTGTGCCGCCGCGCGGAAGGTAAACGTGCCATCAAGGAAGCGAAGGAGCTGGGCGAGGCGCTTGCGCTGGAAATGAAGCAGTAGGAGACGACGTGAGGAGTCTCAAATATTTCCTGCCGTTAAATTAGAGTCTCGTCACCTCGACTCCTACAGATTTTTATTGGTCGTCGCCACTGCTGGCGGGTTGTTCAGATCGCGAATCCGCTGCGTGCGTTTCACCTCGGCCATCATCCACAGCACGGCCAGCAGCGCGCCCAGCATGAACAGCACGAGCACCAGCCACGGCCATCGGTAGTTGGGAGTTTCGTCGCTCATTTCAATCCATTGTCCGCAGATGACGCAGATTTGCGCAGATTAACTTTCATAAATTAACAGAATCTAACGCGGCGCTCTCCAACACCTCAAACAACACACGCCTACGGACTGTTTCTTTTCCTGAATCGGCGGCGTCTGTGAAATCTGCGGATGCATCTCAAGATGGCGCAAGCGTGGTGTGTCTGCCAACGCGCCGGCTGCCGGTGATGGCGCGCGTGACGGACTCCTTGGCGCGGGTGACTGCTTGCGGCAATTCACAACCCAGCGCCAGATGCGCCGCGATCGCCGCCGAGTAGGTGCAGCCCGTGCCGTGCAAATGCAGCCCGCGGATGAACGGCGCGGTGAGCAGCAACTCCGTCTCGCCATCGAAGAAGATGTCCACCGCCTCGCGGCTGCCGCGCAGATGCCCGCCCTTCACCAGCACCGCGCAGCCGAACTGGCACCAGAGCGCCTGCGCCGCTGTGCGCATTTCCTCCACGGACGATGGCTTGCAGCCGAGCAGGACTTCCGTCTCATCGAGGTTGGGCGTGATGATGGTGGCGAGCGGAAATAATTCTTCCGTCAGCGCCTTGATGGCGGATGGCTTGAGCAGCGGCGCGCCGCTGGTGGCGACCATGACGGGATCAATCACCAATTTCAAATTGCGAATTTCAAATTGCGAATCTTGAAAGAACTTCGCGACGGTGCGGATGATTGCCGAGGAGTAGAGCATTCCGGTTTTCACGGCGGCGGGAGGGAGTTCGGCGAAGACGGCTTCAATCTGCTGCCGGATGATTTTGGGCGAGCACGCCTCGATGCCGAGCACGCGCCGGGGATTTTGCGCGGTGAGGCAGGTGATGGCGCTGGTGCCGTGGACGCCAAGTGCGGTGAAGGTTTTTAGGTCGGCCTGCACGCCCGCGCCGCCGCCGCTGTCCGATCCGGCGATGGTGAGGGCGACGGGAAGGGGCTTCATCAGTAGCTGACCTCGAAGTGAGGCTGATGATCTAGATTCCAGCGCCGGCGGTTCGCCTCGCTGGTGTCCACGAGTTGCTCGTTCTTCAAAGAAATCACATGACCATCCGCAAAGGCTGCGTTCGCACCGCCGTTGTGGCGCACCGGCGAAGGCGTGCTGTTGATGGAAAGGAGAAAGGCAAAAATATTTGTGAACCCGGGCTGCGGAAACGAATCCGCCATCGCAATCATGTCCGAGGGAACTGCCACTTGGCTTTCCTTGACCAAGGGCAGGTCTTCTCCCGGGCTGACGACCAGACCGAGACCAAAGTAATTTGTCCATCGGGTCGAGTTGGCCGAGCCTAGGCCGAAGCCGTTGTAGCCGTAGCTCACCCCGGCGACCTTGTCCGGCCCGGACGGCCCGCGATGATAGGCATTGCCGAACACCCACACGATGGCGTTCTCGATTGGCCATTCGCCCTTGAACGTCGGGCAGGTCAGGACGCCGTTGTTGCTGCTGTAGTTCGGCGAGATATACATATACCAGATTTTTGAAACATTGGCGTTCACCGTGTAGGGATAAACTCCGTTGTCCTGGACATACATGTGCAGTGCGAGCCCGAGCTGGCGCTCGTTGTTTTTGCATTGGACGTTCTTGGCCGCAATCTTCGCACGTCCGAGTGCCGGTAACAGCAGTCCCGCAAGAATCGCGATGATGGCGATGACCACAAGCAGCTCGATCAAGGTGAACCCGTGGCGCGCTGTTGGAGGATGACGGTGGTGAAACATTCTGTGAGCCTAGCCTAGCACCGCCGCACACCGGTTGAAAGTCGCAAATCGCCGCAGCTTGAGACCGGGGCGCACCTTGACACTGCCCCTGTTTGGAGTTCCGCCTTCAGGCGGTTCGGCCAATTCACTCACCGGGCCGCATAAATGCGGAACTCCAAACGCTTCGCCAGCTTGCTCCGGGGACAGTGTCAAGATGCGCCCTTAAGTTAAGACGGGTGTGACTGAAACTGCCGCGCTGCGGAGTCCCGTCTCGAGTTGGAGTTCAAGCTTTAGCTTGTTCCCGTCACACCCGCCACCGCCCCGACACGCTGAAGCGTGAACTCCAACAATCTCGGCACGGCACTTCCAGTCACACCCCCTTGAGACCGTGTCATGTGCCATGTGACGGGCATAAGTCACATGACACTTGGCACATGACACGTGAGACTTCATATTTCCCGCATGGAAAAGAATCAGGTCGCGGAAATCCTTGCGGACATCGGCACGCTGCTGGAGTTGAAGGGCGAAAATCCCTTCAAGACCCGCGCCTACGACAACGCCGCCCGCACGCTTGAAACCCTCGCCGAGCCGCTCGCTACGGTCATCGCAGAGAACCGCCTCGGCGAAATCAAGGGCATCGGCGACGCGCTCCAGCAGAAAATCACCGAGCTGGTCACGACCGGGAAATTGAAATACTACGACGAGCTGAAGGCTTCAATCCCGCCCGGCCTCATCGCGATGCTGGAAATCTCCGGCCTCGGCCCGAAGAAAATCCAGACGCTCCAAAAATCTCTCGGCGTGGACTCGGTGGAGAAACTCGAAGCCGCCTGTGCCGCCGGCAAAGTCGCGGAGCTTGCGGGCTTCGGCGAGAAGACGCAGGCGAATCTGCTCGAAAGCATCGCGCGCCGGCGGCAATACGCCTCCAAGCATCTGCTGTATCACGCGCTGAACGCCGCCGAGCCGTTGTTGGAAAATCTGCGCGCGCATCCCGATGTCGTCCGCTGCGGCGTGGCGGGCAGCTTGCGCCGCTTCAAGGAAGTCATCGGCGATATTGACCTGCTCGCGTCGTCAAAAAAGCCGGCGGAGGTCATCGGATATTTCGTCGCGCAACCCGGCATCCTCAAAGTCACCGCGCAAGGCGAGACCAAGGCCAGCGTGATTCTGGAAGGCGGCATCCAGTGCGACCTGCGCGTGGTGAGCGACGCGGAGTTCCCCTTCGCCCTCGCCTACTTCACCGGCAGCAAGGAGCACAATATCGTCATGCGCCAGCGCGCCATCCAGCGCGGCCTGCGGCTCAACGAATATGGATTGTTCAAGTCGAATGAGGAGACGCGCGATGCGAAGCTGCTCGTGAAATGCGCGACCGAGGAAGACATTTTCGCAGAACTCGGCCTGCCGTTCATCCCGCCGGAGCTGCGCGAAGACCACGGCGAATTCGCCGCCGCCGAGAAGAACGTCCTCCCCCGGCTCATCGAATGGACCGACCTGCGCGGCGCGTTGCATAATCACTCCACCGCCAGCGACGGCCACAACACCCTCGCCGAAATCGCCGCGCACATGGACGAACTCGGCCTCGAATACTGGGCCATCACCGACCACTCCAAGTCGTCGTTCCAAGCAAACGGCCTCGATGCGAAACGCCTGCGCGCCCAGCTCGCCGAGATCAAGAAGCTCAACGCGCAGTTCGCCGACGCAGGCAGCGAGTTTCGCCTGCTCACCGGCTGCGAGGTGGATGTGCTCAAGGATCGCCTTGATTTCGATGACGAATTGCTCGCCGAACTGGACGTCGTCGTCGCCAGCCTGCACGTTCCCGCCAGCAACGAGGCCGAGAACACCAGCCGGCTCATCCGCGCCGCGCAGAATCCGTTCGTCCACATGCTCGGCCATCTCACGGGACGACTGCTGCTCCACCGCGAGGCGTATCCCGTGAACCAAGAGGCGGTCATTGACGCCTGCGCGGAAACGGGAACGTGGATCGAACTAAACTGCAACCCCCGCCGCTTCGACCTCGACTGGCGACTCTGGCCCTACGCGAAAAGCAAAGGCGTGAAGTGCGTCATCAACCCCGACTCCCACCGCAACGAGCAGGCGGGCTTCCTCCGCCTCGGCGCGGGCATCGCCCGCAAAGGCTGGCTCGCCAAAGCCGACGTCATCAACACCCTGCCGCTGGCAAAACTGCGGCAAGAACTCCGCCGCAAACGCGAGCGTTCCTGACGCCGTTGCCACCGCGCAGGGTTTGGAGCGCGGCGACACGTCGCCGCTTTCCGACTGGGAGACATGTCTCCCAGTTCCAAAGCGCCGTCATGCCCGCGCACTCCAAAACAGCGGCGCGGCGGACGGAGAAAATAGCCGGAAGAGACGACGAAGAACTACCAACGGATGGTTTGGCGAGTTGGAGTTTGGAGTTCCGCGTTTACGCGGCCCCGGACCGCCTGAAGGCGGAACTCCAAACGAAAACGGCGCTGCGGACGGAGAAAATGGCCGGAAGGGACGACGAACAACTGCCGACGGATGACTTTGTAGTCTGTAATCAGGTTTTGATTTCACTCACGACATGATTTATGGCGATTAGTAACACGATAACTTCTATCGTTGCGAGTAAGCCTTGAAGCAAACAAAGGCGCATGAACAACCTTCCACTTGCAGCGAAGTCGCCTTTATCTACTGCGGCCAAGAGACCATTGGACAATGGACGAAACATGCGGGGTGTGCCCGCCTTCATCTGGGCGATAAACTCTTGCACATCCATGTTCTTAAATTTTTCGCCAATTTCCCCACCCTCTTTTGCAGCAGCTGCACCGCATCCGACAATCATGGCGACGTAGCGTTGAGCCAGACAAAGAACGGTGGCAAATAGAAACAAGTAAGCAGCGGACGCCACGCACGAGGTAGGAATAAAATCTGAAACGTCTTTCAGATGTGAAAGCATGAGTGCAAGGCCAGCTCCGAACGCAGCCAAAAACCAAGTAGCCAGCTTGTCGAGGGACGCTGAGGCATGACCCGCAGCCACTGTGAGAGCTGCGCCCGCAGCGACGCGCGCGATTATCTTTTCTGGTGGGGTTTCAGGGTTTGATGACATTTGCTTTTATTGAAGGAGTTTCAATTCGTATTTCACCCATTCACCAACTTCATCACCGCTTCCACGGCGGCTTCGGCTTTGATGGCTTGCAGCGCGCCGTTGCGCGGTTTCAATTCCACTTCGCCTTTGGCCAGCGATTTCTCGCCGGGTTTAATAAAGTTCCCAGCAAGCAGCATCGGCATCGCTTTCAAATGTGGTGATGATCTGCGCATGGTCACGAAATAGTTTTTCCACGAACTCCGTCGGCTGGTTGCCACAGCGCAGCCAAACGACTTTCGGGGGCGGGCCATGCAAAGCGGCCAAATCCGCAAAATCCGAATCCTGGGAAACGATGGTGAACCCGTTGGCCTTGGCAAACTCCCAAATCTCCCGATCGTCCGCCGTATCCAGACCGGCGTGGCGAGCCTGCTCCGAACCGGGAAATAAATCAGCCAGCCGGGCGCAAAGTTTGAAGCTCAAGTTCTGGTCGAACAACAGCTTCATGCGGCGGTCAGCACGCGGCGTTCACGGTCGGCGGCGAAACCGAGGCACGCGCGGATGTCCTCCTCCGTCAGTTCGGGATAATCCGCCAGGATTTGCGTGTGCGTCATTCCGGCAGCCAGCCAGCCCAAGACATCCGACACCGCAATCCGCATCCGCCGGATGCAGGGCCGTCCGCCGCGCTTGCCGGGTTCGATGGTGATGATGTTTTGGTAGTTCATGCCTGTGGCGAACCGTAGTTCAATGGCCGGAAGCGGTCAAGCGCCGGTGCGGGCGCCGGTGCGGGCTTAAACTCCGGGAATCAGCTTCATCACCGCTTCCACGGCGTCTTCGGCTTTGATGGCTTGCAGCGCGCCGTTGCGGGGCTTCAGTTCCACTTCGCCTTTGGCCAGCGATTTCTCGCCGATGCCGATGCGGATGGGGAAGCCGACGAGTTCGGAGTCCTTGAACTTCACGCCGGGGCGGTCGTCGCGGTCGTCCAGGATCACGTCCACGCCACGCGCGGTGAGTTCGGTGTAGAGGGTTTCCGCGAGGGTCATCGCGGGGCTGCCGGGCGCAACGGCCAGCGGCGTGATGCACACGGTGTAGGGCGCGACAGTGAGCGGCCAGATGATGCCGTCCTTGTCGTTGCTCTGTTCGACGATGGCTTGCAGGGTGCGCGTGACGCCGATGCCGTAGCAGCCCATGACGGACGGCTTGCGCGCGCCGTCGGCGTCGAGGAAGTTCGCGCCGAGTTTCTCGCTGTATTTCGTGCCGAGTTTGAAGACGTGGCCGACCTCGATGGCGCGGCGGATCTTGAGCGGCTTGGCGCATTTCACGCACGGCTCGCCGGCGTTGACGGTGCGGAGGTCGAACCATTGCGTGACTTTGATGTCGCGTTCGATGGAGACGTTTTTCAAGTGGAAGCCGTCTTCGTTCGCGCCGGTGGTCATGTCGTTCGCACCGCGCAGTCGTTCGTCGGCGAAGATTTGCGGAGCGCCGATTTCCAAATCGGCACGTTGGAGTTCACGCTTTAGCGTGTCCGGGGAACAAGCTGAAGCTTGAACTCCAGCAGAATC
>JANMJO010000150.1:0-3566 GCA_031371425.1 Verrucomicrobiales bacterium
GAGGGGGAACGCGGCTGACAAAACAACGACTACAGAATTATTTAATCCGGACTCCGAAATGGAAACCAAACGTGCGGGTAAATTTTTGGTAGCACCCGCCTCCGGCGGGTGATTTTCGGCGTCGCGCCGAAAATCTCGTCCACAAAATGTCCCCCACCTCCAAAATTTTGTGGGGTGGGTTGAAAGTTCAGGCGGGACGCCTGAACTCGCCCGCTAGGAAGCGGGCGCTCCAATTCTTATTTCGGCGTTCGGGTTTAATCCGCTTTAGCGCTGTTTCCCGAACAGCGCCTCGCGCATGCCGGGCATCGGCTGGTTCTTCTTCTTGTCCCAGTAGCGGAATTCGGCGCTCCAGTCCCAGACCGCCCAGCCGATTTGCAACTCGTCCGCAGCGCGGCGGAACGCGGAGTAAAACTTCGCGCGCGATTCCGCGTCCGCCTTCCTGATGCAGCCGAATTCGCCGAGGTGAACCGGCCTGCCGTAATAATCTGACCAGGCGCGGACGAACTTCAGTTTGCCGATGAACGACTCCGGGCTGCAGGGGTTTTTTTCCGCCGGGAGCGTGGAGTAGTCTTGTATCCAAGACACCACCCAGTGGTTCAGCTTGAGTGCCGGGTCGGGCACGAGCGGCGTGGCGGGCGGGCCGGGAAAGCGGATGCCGGTCACCTTGTAATCGTCTGAGCTCCACGTCGCGCCCTGGTGTGTGAAATAAAACGGCTCGTAGCAATGGACGGAGACGAAGACGTTGTCGTCGGGCGGCAGCACGAGGTTTTTCAGCTCGTCAATGCTGCCCCAGCTTCCGGGCTCGACGAAAATCGTGCGGCGGGGATTGGTCTTGCGAATCTCAGCGATGGCCCGCGCGTAAACCGGGTTCACCAGGGCGGTCGTTGCGTTTTCCGTCGGCTCGTTGTCCAGCTCGAAGGAGAGCCGGCCGGGGAACTTCGCGTAGTGCGCGGCAATCTGCCGCCACAGCGCGATGAATTTCTCCGTCTCCCGCTCCGGGTCGCGGTCGAATTCGGCGTAGTGATGGATATTGATGAGCACCGCCAGCCCGGCGGCGAGCGCGTTGGTGACGACGAAGTCTGCGCGGGCGAAAATTTCCGGCGCGAGCCTGAATTCCGGTGACGGCCCGGCGTAATGATGCCAGCCCACCGGCACGCGCACATGGTCGAAACCCTCGCGCCGCATCTGCGCGAACTCGCCCGCCTCGCACGTCACGCCCCAGTTCTGTCCCGGCGGCGCTTCGAGATAATTGCCGAGGTTCACGCCGTGCAGGAAAAGTTTCGCGGCCTGATACGCGGCGGAATTGCGGTTGGTCAGCGGCTGCATTCCCGGCGGGTTGGCCGGGACGAACGCGGCGGCGCGGGCGGCGGTTGCGGCGTGCAGCGCCAGCAGGAACGTGAGGAGGAGAGGTTTCATGGCGTGACCGCTCCGATCACTTCGGCGAGGTCTTCGATGATCCAATTCTTCCGTTCGCCGGCGAGACGGTCCGCCGCCGCGCCGTGTTGCCAGACGCCGCAGGCCAGCGTGCGGAGCAGGTCGGTCTGGAGGCCGGGCTGGGCGATGAGGCCGCCGAGAAAGCCGGCGAGCAAATCGCCGCTGCCGCCTTGCGCGAGGTGCGGGTTGCCGGAGGAATTAATGAGTATCCCGTTCGTGCTGCGTCCGATGAGGGTCTGGTGGCCTTTCAGAACGATCCAGCAGTTGCCGAACTGGCGGGAGAGTTCGCGCAGCGCGGCGGGGCGGTCGGCCTGCACTTTTTCCACGGTGGTCTTGAGCATGCGCGCGGCTTCGCCGGGGTGCGGAGTCATGACGCGCACCAGGTTTTGTGCGACGGGATACAGCGGCAGCCAATCGAGCGCGCTGGCATCCACGATGACGGGCAGGGGGGAATCCATCCAGATGTTGCGGATGTGGATTTTCAATTCCTGCGGCAGGTTGGCCGCGGCGAGTCCCGGGCCGATGAGGATGGCGGTGGTATTTTCTGGCAGCCTCGCGCCCGCCTTCCACGGCGCGACCATGGCGGACTGCAACTGCGCGGCGATGGGATGAAAAACATTTTCCTGCGGCAGCACGGTGATGAGTCCGGGCTGCGCTCGTTGCGCACCGCGTGCGGCCAGCACAGCAGCGCCGTGAAATCCCAGGCTGCCGGCGTTGATGGCGAGGTGGCCGAAGCCGCCTTTGTGCGCGGCGGTTTCGCGGGGCGGCGGGAAACCGGCGAAGTCTTCCGGCACTACCCAGTTCAACGTGCTTTGATGAGGACACGGAATGAGGCCGATGTCCGCCGCGACTTCGAGCCTGCCCACGAACGCCAGCGCGGCGGGCGCGAGCAGGCCGGTCTTGGGCGCGCCGATGGTGAGCGTGACGGTGGCGCGGACGGCGTCGCCGAAAACTGCGCCGGTGTCCGCGTTCAATCCGGACGGCGTATCCACGGCGAGCACAGGAAGCTGCGCGGCGTTGAGGCGCTGCACGAATTGAATCCAGTCCGCATCGAGCGCGCGGTTGAGGCCGATGCCGAACAGGCCGTCCACGATGAGCGCGGGGCGGCGGGCGAGGAGCGCATCGAGCTGGGGCAGGGCGGCGGACGGCTCGGTGACGTTCAGCAATTCCACGCGGCGGTTCGCGAGATGAATCTGCGCGGCTCGGGTGTCGCAGCCGTTGTTGCCTTTTCCGGCGAGCAGCAGGATGAAATCGCCGGTGCGGGTGAGCGCGAGGATTTTCGCTGCTAAGATTTCGCCGACGCGGCGGATGACCTCCGCCTCGGTGCGTCCGGCCGACCACGAGGCGGTTTCCCATTCGCGCATCTGGCTGACGGTGATGACGGGTGCGTGCATAAAATCAAATCAGTTGCGGCGCTGACTGGCGAGCCAGCCCCACGCCATGCCGAGGCCGAGGCCGACGGTGTGGACGGTGTTGGCGATGTGGCCGACAAATCCGGTCAGGCACAGAAAATACCAGATGATCATCATCATCACGGTTTGCGGGTGCAGAAAATAACCGGACGCGGGATCGAATTTTCCTTTCATCCAAACGTAGCCGAGCAGGCCGTAAACGACGCCGGACATTCCGCCGAAGCTCGGCCCACCGATAAAGTATTGCGCCGTGTTCGATGCGACCGCGATTACGCCCACGAGCAGCGCCAGATGCAACGAACCTTGCTGCCGTTCAATCATGCCGCCGAGGTCGCGCAGCCACATCAGGTTGAAAAAAATGTGCATCGCGCCGAAGTGGATGAGCATGGGCGTGACGAGCCGCCAGACTTCGCCGTGCAAGATTTCCGGCATGCCGCGCAGTTGTTCGCTGAAGAACAGGCGGAGGATTGGCTGCGGGTCGCGCCCGAAGTCGGAGAGAAAAAACACCACCGCGCTCGCCACAATGAGCACGAGCGACAGCGGGCTGCTGCCGAGCCGCGTGCCGAAAAGCTGCCGGGGAGTCACCACGCGTTTCGCGTAGGCCGCGCGCTCTTTTTCCGCGAGCGCGCGCAACTCGTCCGCGCCGGCGGCGGCGGTGTTGTAGCGCGGGTTGGAGTGGTCGGCGCGGAACTCGGCGAGCAGTTTTGCCGCACGCGCCAG
>JANMJO010000103.1:0-7353 GCA_031371425.1 Verrucomicrobiales bacterium
GCGCTCGCCCTCCACGCCGCTACGACCAAGCCTGACGCAGCGCGGACTTCACAGCATCCGGTGACAAATTCAGGTTGGTCAAAAATGTTCCATGCACTCGGCTGGCGCGGTAGTCAGGCTGGCGCGAGGGCAGGGGGAGCAACTCGCTGATGAGAGCGAGGTCGAAGTCGAGCAGGAACGTGCCGTGAAACAGAATGAACTGCCGCCGCCGCCGCTGCGCGTTGCCGGAAAACTTTTTTGAAATATCGAATGACGAATTTTGAATGACGAGAGCTAAGTCAGTGTGACCGCATACTGCAATTCGCAATTCGCAATTCGCAATTCGCAATTCTGCTTCAACCGCCCTGCGGTTGCGTTCCATGATGAAATGGTTGGCGGCGGTGACGTTCCGCAACTCCGGGTTGGCCTCGATGTTCAGGATGAGCGCGTAGCTCAAGCAGCCCGGGCCTTGCACCACGGTGCCGCCACCGGAGCAGCGCCGCAGCACTGGAATCCCACGCGCGGCGCACGCGGCCACGTTCACCTCGGTCTCGATTGTGTTTCCGTAGCCGACGACGACGAACGACTGGGGCGATTCCCACACGCGCAGGACTTCACCGCCCGCGCCGCGCTCGGCGGCGTCGAGCAATTGCTCGTCGCAGGCGATGTTCTCGGCGGGAGTGGGCAAGGTGAGGTCGAGATATTTCATTTTATCGGACGGCGGCATCGTATAGGATTTGCGAACCAAAATGGAAACAATCAAAACTGAAATAGTGGTCATCGGCGCGGGACCGGGCGGATACGCGGCGGCTTTTTATGCGGCGGACCTCGGCAAACAGGTCGTCCTTGTGGAGCGCGACGCGCGGCTTGGCGGCGTGTGTTTGAACCGCGGCTGCATCCCATCCAAGGCGCTGCTGAACGCCACGCACCAGATTTCCGCAGCGAAGGATTCGGCGAATCGCGGCATCGTGTTCGCCCCGCCGCAGATTGATTTGGCCAAGCTCCGTGCGTGGAAGGATGGCATTC
The DNA here is from genome assembly GCA_031371425.1 of Verrucomicrobiales bacterium. Taxonomy (GTDB): domain Bacteria; phylum Verrucomicrobiota; class Verrucomicrobiia; order Limisphaerales; family JAFMIX01; genus JAFMIX01. The sequence goes on from JANMJO010000103.1 coordinate 1,006, forward strand.
TCACCAAGCTCGCCAGCGGCATCGCGTTCCTCGCGCAGAAGCGCGGGGTGAAGGTGGTGCAGGGCAATGCGCGGTTTGAAAATTCCACCACGCTCACCGTCGAGACGGCGGCGGGCGCGCAGCAGATTCAATTCGAGAAGGCTATCATCGCCACCGGCTCGAAGGCCGCGTTGCCGAAGGCGTTCGACATCGGCGATGACCGTGTGATGACCTCGCGCGGGGCGTTGGAGATTGCGGATATTCCGCAAAGCCTGCTGCTGGTCGGTGGCGGCGCGATTGGCATGGAGCTGGGGACGGTGTATGCCGCGCTCGGCAGCAGGGTCACGCTGGTGGAGGCGTTGGACGTGATCCTCGCCGGCGCGGACGCGGACTTGGCGCGGCCTGTGGCGCTGTTCGCGAAAAGGCATTTCAAGGAAGTCAGGCTCAAGACGAAAATCACGAAGCTCGCCGCCACGCCCGCCGGCATTCAGGCGGAGATGGAGTTGAACGGCCAGCCGGTCAGCGAGATTTACGACCGTGTGTTGGTGGCCATTGGCCGCGTGCCGAACTGCGAGGGGCTTGGTCTGGAAAACACCAGGGTCGTCCGCAGCGAGCGCGGGTTTGTGGTTGTGAACGAGCGGTTGCAGACGGGCGATGAGAATATCTTTGCCATCGGCGACGTGGTGGGCGGCGCGATGATGGCGCACAAGGCGAGCCGCGAGGCGCGGTTGGCGGTGGAGGCCATCACGGGCAAGACTTCCGGCAAGGCGCAGTTCGTTGTGCCGGCGGTGGTTTACACTGACCCGGAAGTGGCGTGGTGCGGACTGACGGAGGCGGAGGCGAAGGCGAAAAACATTCCCGTGGCCATCGCAAAATTTCCGTGGGGCGCGAATGGCCGCTCGCTGACGATTGACCGCGTGGACGGGCTGACGAAGCTGGTGATTGATCCGGTGACGGAAAAGATTTTGGGCGTGGGCATCACCGGGCCGGGCGCGGGCGAACTGATTGCCGAGGGCGTGCTGGCGGTGGAGTTGGGCGCGACGGCGAAGGATTTGACGAACTGCGTGCATCCGCATCCGACGTTGTCGGAGACGATGATGGAGAGCGCGGAGGCGTTCTACGGGCACGCGACGCACACGATCTCGAAGAAACTTTCCGTCCACTGAGGCATGAACATTAGCCGCCGATTAGTTTCCGGCTCCGCCTTGCGCGTGGTGCAGTTCGTCACGCAGATCGCGGTGATGTTCGTAATGATGCCGTTCCTGATGCGGATGCTGGGAACGCGGAATTACGGGCTGTGGATTTTGATTACGGCGGCGGTGAGCTACACGGCGCTGATGGACATGGGGCTATCGAGCGGCGTGGCGCGCTACATTTCGCGCGCGTCGGGCCGCGGCGATGACGCGGAGATTAACCGCGTCTTCAACACGGCGCTCGGACTGTTCCTGCGCATCGGGGCGGCTGTGTTGGTGCTAACGCTGGTGGGCGCAGGCGTGTGCCTGCTGGCGATTCATGATTCCGGCGAGGCGACAGTCACCGCGCTGGCGGTGCTGCTGCTGGGGACGCGGATGGCATTGAAATTTCCCACGCGCACGTTCGACGGCGTGCTGACGGCGCACTTGCGCTATGACTTGCAGGCGATGGCGACGCTCGCTGGTTTTTTGTCGGCCAACGCGGCCATCTACCTGTTGCTGCGGCACGGCTACGGCATCGTGGCAATGGCGACGGCGTTGGTGGGCGGCGCGTTGCTGGAATACGCGCTGACCATCGGGTTCGCGCGGCGCGCGTATCCAAAGCTGCGCGTGGCGCGTGGCGCGGCGGACGTGGAGGTGCGGCGGGCGCTGTTCGGCTACAGTTGGAAGACGGTGCTGTGGCAATTGGCGGTGATCCTGCGGTTCAAAGTGGACGCGCCGGTGATTGCTCACGGCCTTGGCGTGAACAGTATCACGCCCTACAATCCGGGATCGCAATTGAACAATATTTTTTACGAGTTCGTCACCACTGTCATCGGCAACACCGCGCCGCTGTTCAGCCGGCACGAAAGCAAAGGGGACTTCAAGGCCATCCGCGAACAATTCATGGTGCTGACGCGCATTTCGGCGTCGCTGGCGGTGTTTGTCGGCGGCAGCATCCTGTTTTACAGCCATGATTTCATCTTGCGCTGGATCGGCCCGGAACTGCCGCAGCTCGGCGGTCAAAACAGTTGGGGCGTGGCCGCCATCCTCGCGATCGGCTATACGCTCATCCTCGTGCAGACGCCCAGTTCCAGCCTGCTTTACGGCATCTCGAAGCATCATCTCGGGGCGTTCAACTCGCTTGGCGAAGGTGCGCTGAACCTTGTCCTGAGCCTCGCGCTGGTGCGGCCGTTCGGCATCTACGGCGTGGCGTGGGCGACGACCATCAGCGCGGCCATCAACCAGTTGTTCATCTATCCGGTCATCGTCTGCCGCGCGATTGATCTGCCCTGCCGCGATTTTTTTCGCGAACTCGCGCTGGTCGCCGGTAAATGCGCCGCGCTGCTGGGGATGTATTTTTACGCGATGAAAGGTTTCCTGCGACCTAATTATTTTTCGCTCGTTGCGATCGGAGTGACGCAGGTGCTGTTGTTCGCGCCTGCCTGCTATTTCTTCGTGCTGCGGGACGCGGAAAAACTCCGGCTCAACCAGCTCGCCGCCGAGGCGCTGAGGCGAATCTTGCCGCGCCGGTCGGCATGAGCAGCACCTGCGGTGGAAATCCGCGTCACTGGCCTGTTTCGCCCGTGGCATGGGTGCGGAAGTTTGTGGTTTATTTCCGCAGCAAAGCCTGACTATCTTGCCGCCATCATGACGCTGGAATTTGTGTCCAAGAAAACCTGCGGGCCGGGCGCTGCCGTTTTACGTTACGAACTGGCGCACCGGACGAAAGGCAGCACCTTCGTGGAGTCGCAGCATCGCGCGCATTGAGCCATGCTGTTCAATTCCTACGTTTTCATCTTCCTGTTCCTGCCGGTCACGTTTCTGGGTTTTCTGGCTCTCGGCGGACGCGGGCTGCGGCGGGCGGCCATCCTGTGGGTGGTGCTCGCCTCGTTTTTCTTCTACGGCTGGTGGGACCCCAAATGCCTTTGGCTGATTGGCGTCTCAATGCTGTTCAATTACATGATGGGAGTGCGATTGAGCCAGCGCACCAAGACGCCGAAGGGCAAAATGCTGCTCACGTTTGCGGTGGCGGCGAACCTGTTGCTGCTGGCGCACTATAAATACACGGACTTTCTGATCCTGAATTTCAATTCGTTCTTCGGCTCTTCGTTGGCCTTGCAAAAAATTGTTCTGCCGCTCGGCATTTCCTTTTTCACATTCACCCAGATTGCCTACTTGGTGGATGCGTATCGCGGGGAGACGAAGGAATACAATCTGCTCGATTACACTTTATTCGTCGTGTTTTTCCCCCACCTGATTGCCGGTCCCATCATCCATCACCGGGATGTCATCCCGCAATTCAGCCGCAAGGGCGTTTTCAGCTTCAACGCGGAGTATGTGTCCGTCGGCCTGACGATTTTCATTCTGGGACTGTTCAAGAAAGCCGTGTTTGCTGACGGCATCGCGAAATACTCCACGCCGGTTTTTGAGCTGGCCAAAACGGGGGAGGCCATCGGCTTTTACAACGCTTGGGGCGGCGTCCTGGCCTATACGCTCCAAATCTATTTCGATTTCTCCGGCTATTCCGACATGGCTATCGGCCTAGCGAAAATGTTCGGCGTGCGGTTTCCAGTGAACTTCAACTCGCCCTACAAGGCGGTCAACATCGTGGAATTCTGGCGGCGCTGGCACATGACGCTCTCCCGGTTTCTGCGGGATTATCTCTACATCCCGCTGGGGGGAAATCGCCTCGGTCCGACGCGTCGCCACGTCAATCTGTTCCTGACGATGTTGATCGGTGGGCTGTGGCATGGCGCGGGCTGGACGTTCGTCATCTGGGGCGCGCTGCACGGACTGTATCTGGTCGTGAACCATGCGTGGCACGGCATCCGCCGTTCGCTCGGCCACGATTTGCACTGCAGCACCGTGCCGGGACGGTTCGCGGCCACGCTGCTTACTTTTCTGGGCGTGATCATCGCGTGGGTTTTCTTCCGGGCCGAAACTCTGGGCAGCGCGCTGGCCTTGCTCAAGTCCATGAGCGGTTTTTCCGGCTTCGGCGCAACCGGACTGGCCGTGCGGCAGCTTGTCTGGACGGCGGGTTTGCTGGGCATCGTCTGGTTTCTGCCCAACACCCAGGAGATGCTGGCGCGCTTCACGCCCGCGCTGGATTTTCCCGCGACGGATACGCCGTCTCCGCAGCGCGGGCTGGAGTGGCGGCCCAATCGTGTCTGGGCGGCGATCATCGCCGGCGTGTTTCTGATTTCCGTCTTGCACCTGTGCAAGATTACGGAGTTCCTCTATTTCCAATTCTGAACCGGCCATGACCCACCACACACACCAGCGCTATTTGAAACTGCTGTTCGGCCTGTTCTTGGCTGTGGGCGGCGGACTAATCGCGCTCAACTGGCGCATTGACCCGCTCCAGTTTTACCGCAAGGCCGCGTATCCGCCGTTGCTGATCGGGCAAAAACGTTTTCAGGTGCCGGGACTAATCAAACATTACGATTACGACACCGTGGTCATCGGCACGTCCGTTTCTGAAAACTTTGAAGCCCGCGACATCAAAAAGGAACTGAGCCTCAATGCGCTGAACCTTTCCATGCAAGGCGCGTCAGTTTTGGAGCAGAAACTGGCGCTCACGCTCGCGCTCCAGACCGGCAAAGTCAGGAACGTGATCTGGGACATTAATTTTGAATTCCTGCGGGGCGACGCGGAGTGGGTGGCCAACTTCGACGGCAGTTTTCCCTTTTACTTCTACGACGCCAATCCGCTGAACGAGGTCAACAACTACCTGTTGAATGTGGACACCGCCAAGAACAGTCTGAAAATCCTCCTGCGCCGGTGCGGCTTGAACACCTACCGCAGCTTCACGCCCGACGAGCTGTATCCCTGGTATCGCAAAAAACCGTCCGGGGCCGCAGTCGTCAGAAAATCGTGGCAGCTTGCTGCGGCGAAAGGCCGGAAACCCTTCCTCGGGGAAGTCGCGGAATACACCAGCGCCAAACTCAACGCCAATTTTGACCGCCAAGTCTTGCAGCTCATCCGGGAACATCCCGAGGTGAAATTCACCCTGTATTTTCCGCCCAACTCCGTCGGCTATTATGTGCAAGTCGCCGCTGCCGCCCCCGAAGTTTTCGACCACATGTTGCAGGGCCGGCAACATGTGCTGGCCCAGACCCGCGACCTGCCGAATGTCCGCCTCTTTGATTTCCAACCGCTCCCGGAGCTGATCTACGAGATGGACAATTATTTTGACCTGATGCACTTCACCCATCCCATCAGCAATTACATCCTCGAATCCATGCGGCTCGACCGGCATCGGATGACGGCGGACGGCAGCGCCCAACTGAAATCGCTCGTTGCCAGCCCGCGCACCGGCGAATGGGTGAAGCAGCTCGCCCCCTGACCCATCTGGCCGGATTCGTTGACACAAACGGCAGAGTTCGGCCACTATTGTTGAAATGAACCACTCGCAGAACAATCTGATTATGCCGGCCCGCCGCTGTTTGGAGTTCCGCCTTCAGGCGGTTCGGGGCGTTCACGACCTGTGGCCGCGTAAACACGGAACTCCGAACCAAGAGCCCGCCTGACCGATGGAAATCCTCTGGCTCAAGACCGGCCCACTGCACCCGCTCGACACCGGCGGAAAAATCCGCACCTTCAATATGCTCCGCGCTCTCAAGCGCCAGCACAAGGTCACCTACCTCTCGCTCTGCCCGCCCGATATCTCCGAGGATGTCCGCAAGGCCGCCGCCGAATACTGCCACCGCGCCGCGTGGATTCCCTGGCGCGAGGCGCGCAAAGGCTCGCCCGCTTTTTATTCGCAACTCGCCGCCAACCAGCTCGCCTCCAAGCTCCCGTTCGTCATTCGCAAATACCGCTCGGCGAAAATGGCCATGGCCATTCACGAACTCGACAAGCTCGGCACGCTCGACCTCATCGTCTGCGATTTCCTCACCCCCTCCGTCAACCTCATCTGGCCCGGACGCGCGCTCAAGACCCCCACGCTGCTCTTCCAGCACAACGTCGAGTCGCTCATCTGGAAGCGCATGCACGACAATGCCACCGGCCTCAAGCGCGCTTACCTGCGCGGCCAGTGGCAGCGCATGAGGCGCTTCGAGTTCGAATCCAGCGCTCGCTTCGATGGCGTCGTCGCCGTGTCCGAGGAGGACGCCGCCATCATGCGGAAAGATTACGCGCTGAAGAATGTGCTGGGCGCTGTGCCGACCGGCGTGGACTGCGAGTTCTTTGCCGA
>JANMJO010000122.1:0-37158 GCA_031371425.1 Verrucomicrobiales bacterium
GCTTCGAGTGCCTTTGGTAATTCCGGCGTGGCGACCTCGGCGCGCAGCAGGCAAATCTTCAGATTCTCGACGGACTCGTATTTGTTCATCGCCGCCGCGATTTTTACACCGACAAATTCCTCCGGCATCACGTTCACCTTCAGATGGAACTCCTTCAACTTCGCCGCCGTGGCCGGGCCGACCGCCGCGATGCGCACGCCGCCGATGTCGCGCATGTCGTCGAAGCCCCGGAAGAAAATCTCGAAGAACTTCGTCACGCCCGTCGGGCTGGTGAACACGAGCCAGTCGTAGCTGTTCAATTCAATCAAGGCGTCCGCGATGGGCGCGAGGTTGGTCGGCGGCACGGTCTTGATGGTGGGGATTTCCAAAACATCCGCGCCGCGCACGGCGAGCTGGCGCGGGAGAGACGGCATGCTGCCGTCCCCAAATTTTACGGATGCCGTCGCCGCGTCCTTCCCCGCGCGGCGCGTCACGACGATGCGCTGGCCGAACAACGGCTGCTGCTCAAACCAATTCAGTTTGCCGCGCAGCTTCACCACATCGCCGATGATGGTGAGCGCGGGCGGGGCAATTTTCTTTTCCGCGACGAGCGCGGCGATGGTTGCGAGCGTGCCGGCCACGGAGCGCTGGCGGCCGGTCGTGCCTTGCTCCACGACGGCCACGGGCGTCTCCGCCGCCATGCCGTGCGCGATGAGGCTGCGCGTCCATTCGGCGAGGCGCTCCATGCCCATGAGGACGACTTTCGTGCCGGGAATTTTTGCAATCTGTTCGTAGCGTAAATCTGTTTTCGTCTCCGCCGCCTCGGCGTGGCCGGTGAAGACGGTGAAGCTGGAGCAATGGTCGCGGTGCGTGAGCGGAATACCGGCGTAGTTCGGCGCGGCCACGACGGACGACACGCCGGGGACGACCTCGAAATGAATCTTCGCCGTCGCGAGCGCCTCGGCTTCCTCGCCGCCGCGCCCGAAGATGTAGGGGTCGCCGCCTTTGAGGCGCACGACGGTCTTGCCCTCGCGCGCCTTGGCGAGGATGAGGGCGGTGATGTCCGCCTGCGGCATGGTCATGCCCTTGCCGCGATGGATGAGTTCCGCCTGCGGCGCGAGGCGGAGGAGGTCAGGGTTCACGAGCTGGTCGTAGATGATGACGTCGGCGAGGGCGAGGAGTTCCGCGCCGCGCAAGGTGAGCAGGCCGGCATCGCCCGGCCCCGCTCCGACTAGATAAACTGCGCCTTTTGATTTCATGCTTTCTGCGTCTCCTTCGCCCAGGTGTCTTTGAGCGTGATGGTGCGGTTGAAAATTAGTTGAGAGTTGATAGTTGAGAGTTGAGAGCCTTTGTCCAAGACGAAGTAAGCCAAGCGCTCGAACTGGTAGCGTTCTTCCGGCTTCGCGTCGCGCAGGCTCGGCTCGCATTTGGCGGTGAGGACTTCGAGCGAGTGCGGGTTCAGATGTTTCTTGAAGTCGCCGTCGGCGTCCGGCTCGGGCACGGTGAAGAGGCGGTCGTAGAGGCGCACTTGGGCGTCCACGGCGTGCGCGGCGCTCACCCAATGGATCGTGCCTTTGACTTTGCGCGCGGAGGTCGCGCCGCCGGTCTTGCTGTCGAGGTCGGCGGTGCAGCGCAGTTCGGTGATGTTGCCGGCGGCGTCTTTCACGACTTCTTCGCACTTGATGATGTAGGCGTATTTGAGGCGCACTTCGCCGCCGGGTTTGAGGCGGAAGAATTTCGGCGGCGGCACTTCCTTGAAGTCGTCTTGCTCGATGTAGAGTTCGCGGCTGAAGGGGACTTTGCGTTTGCCGGCGGTTTCGTCTCCGGGATTGTTGACGGCGTCGAGCTCCTCGACCTGGCCTTCGGGATAATTCGTGATGACGACTTTGATGGGGCGCAGCACGGCCATGCGGCGGAGGGCGTGCTTGTTGAGGTCGTCGCGGATGGCGTATTCGAGCACGGCGACGTCGGTGATGCCGTTGTATTTGGTGATGCCGATGTTGTAGGCGAAGGCGCGGAGGGCGACGGCGGTGACGCCGCGGCGGCGGATGCCGGAGATGGTCGGCATGCGCGGGTCGTCCCAGCCGGTGACGAGGTTTTCTTGGACGAGCTGCATGAGCTTGCGCTTGCTCATGACGGTGTAGCCGAGCGCGAGGCGGGCGAATTCGTATTGGTGCGGCAGGGTGCGCGGCAGGCCGAGTGATTCAAGAATCCAATCGTAGAGCGGGCGGTGCACCTCGAATTCCAGCGTGCAGATGCTGTGGGTGATGCCTTCGATGTAGTCGCTCAAGCAGTGCGCGAAGTCATACATGGGGTAGATGCACCACTTGTTGCCGGTCTGGTGATGGTCGGCGTGCTTGATGCGGTAGAGCAGGGGATCGCGCAGCCAGATGTTCGGCGCGTCCACGATAATTTTGGCGCGGAGCACGTGCGCGCCATCGGGGAACTCGCCGGCTTTCATGCGCGTGAACAGATTCAGGTTCTCCTCCACGCTGCGGTCGCGGAAGGGCGAGGCTTTGCCGGTGCGGCGGTATTCATCGGTCTGGTCGGGCGTCAGGTCGCAGACGAAGGCCTTGCCTTTCTTGATGAGCGCGACGGCGAATTCGCAGATCTGGTCGAAGTAATCGCTGGCGTAGAACGGGGACAAAGTAGGGCAGGCGTCCCGCCTGCCCAAGTTTTGCGGAGCAGAACTTGAAGCTGGGCTTTCTGTTTCGCTGCTCGCGCTGGCGCGCTCGCTGGGCAGGCGAGACGCCTGCCCTACTTTAAGTCCAAGCTCCTTTTCCGCCCAGCCGCCGATGAGCCAGTTCACGTCGGTCTGGATGGACTCGACGTATTCGATGTCTTCCTTGGTGGGGTTGGTGTCGTCCATGCGGAGGTTGCAGATGCCGCCGAACTCGCGGGCGATGCCGAAGTTGAGGCAGATGGATTTCGCGTGGCCGATGTGGAGGTAGCCGTTCGGCTCGGGCGGGAAGCGGGTGTGGATGCGCGGGTATTTATTTTCGGCGACGTGCGCGGCGACGATGTCGCGGATGAAATCGGACGGCGCGGGCGGGGCGGCGGTGGTGTTTTCCAAGCTCATAAATCGCGCGGAGAGTAGCAAGGCGGGGCGCGGTTGAATAGCAAATTGCCCCGGACTGCGGGCCAAGCGGATTCCTTGCTGCGGGAAGCGGCTCTGTGAAAAACCTGTCACTAAGTTTTCAAAGTTCAGGTTTGCGAAGCGGTGGAATATTTCGTCTGCTACCGGGGTGATTGATTCTATTTCCAGCGAAGGCGGTGGCGGGGCGGATTTGAAGAAGGCGCGGCGTCAAAAGGCGGCGCGTGCGGAGACCAGCCCCGTGTTGGACCGGCTGCCGCCACATTCGACCGAGGCCGAGCAGGGTGTGCTGGGCTGCGTGTTGCTCTCGCCGAACGATTGCATGGGCGAATGCGTGGGCAAGCTGAAGCCGGAGAAGAACGAGGATGCGCCGAAGCAGTTCGGCAAGAACCGTGGCGGGCCGTCCTCGGGCGGGCAGTATTTCTACGACCTGCGGCACCAGACCATCTACGAGACGCTGGCGGAGATGTATGACCACCGCGAGGCGATTGATATCATCACGCTCCAGCAGCGGCTCAAGGACAAGCAGCTTTTGGAACAGGTCGGCGGCATCGCGTATCTGGCGGCGTTGCCAGACACGGTGCCGAGCGCGGCGAACCTGAGCTATTACCTCGAGATTGTTCACGAGAAATATCTGTTGCGGAAAATGATCTCCACCTGCACCGGCGTCGTGGGGCGGGTCTATGATTATGAGGGCGACGTGGACGCGCTGCTCGATGAAGTCGAGAAGGACATCATGCGGATCAACGAGTCGCGCGTGGAGACCAGCTCGAACACGATGAAGGATCTCGTCAACAACGCGATCAACGAAGTCGAGAAGCTGCATCAAGGGCAGGGGATGTTGACGGGCGTGGGTACGGGCTTCGCGGACTTTGACAAGATGACGACGGGTTTGCACGGCGGGGAGATGATCGTCATCGCGGCGCGGCCCTCGATGGGCAAGACGTCGCTGGCGATGAACATCGCGGAGCATGTGGTGCTCGAGCAGAAGCTGCCCGTGGGGGTGTTCAGCTTGGAAATGACGGCGGACTCACTGGTGATGCGCATGCTGTGTTCGCGGGCGCGGGTGAACCTGCGGAACGTGCGCGAGGGCTTCCTAGCGGACCGGGATTTCCCGAAGTTGACCGGCGCAGCGGGCAAGCTGGCGAACGCGCCGCTCTACATTGACGACACGGCGGGCTTGAGCATTTTGCAGTTGCGGGCCAAGGCGCGGCGCATGGTGCAGCAGCACGGCGTGAAGCTTTTCGTCGTTGACTATTTGCAGCTGCTTCATTCTACTTCGCGGCGAGCAGAAAACCGGCAGCAGGAGATTGCGGACATTTCCAACGGCATCAAGGCGTTGGCCAAAGAACTGGATGTGCCGGTGATTGTTTTGAGCCAGTTGAACCGCGAATTGGAAAAGCGTGGACCCGGAACACGCCCGCAGTTGTCCGACTTGCGCGAGTCCGGTTCAATCGAGCAGGACGCCGACTTGGTCGGTCTGCTTTATAAAGAAGCGAAGGAAACGGAAGACGGCGAGCCGAACTTTGACGAGGAAGTCGTGTCAGTGAAGCTGTATATCGCCAAACAGCGCAACGGCCCGACGGGCGACGTGAGCTTGAGTTTCCTGAAATCATACACGCGGTTTGAAAGCGCCGCCAAAGTCAGCGACGCAGACGTTCCAACAGAATAATTAAACGATGAAATCCACGCTCCGACCCTTCGGCATCCTCACCCTGCTGCTCCTCACCCTTTCATCCGCCGCCTTCGCCCAGACGGCGGCCACCGTCGCCCGGATTGAAATCAAACACGTCGGCCCCACCGCCGTCAGCGATGAATTGATCCGCGCCAACATCCGCGTCAAGGCCGGCGACCCCTACATCCGCTCCAGCGTGGACGACGACGTGAAGAACCTCTACGGCACCGGCTTCTTCTACAACATCCAAGTCGTAGATGCCGCCAGCGACCAAGGCGTGGTCCTCACCTACGTCGTCCAGGGCAAGCCCCGCCTCACCGGCATCAAATATCAGGGCAACGTCAAATACAACCAGGCCAAGCTCGAAAAGAAAATCACCTCCAAAGTCGGCCAGCCGCTGGACGAACAAAAACTCTTCACCGACGCCCAAGAGATCAAGAAGATGTATCGGAACGCCGGCTATCCCCAGACCGAGGCGAAATACACCGTGAGCATTGACGAGGGCGCCGGCACCGGTTCGGCCACGTTCGAGATCGAGGAGACGCCCAAGGTGAAGATCGAAGCCATCGAATTCGAGGGCGCAGCGGCCTACCCGCAGAGCAAGCTCCGCAGCTTGGTCAAGATCCGCAAGCCCGGCATCTTCGGAAATCTCTTCGGCTGGCGCACCTTCAAACAGGACAAGCTCATCGAAGGCCAGGAACTCCTCACCGACTTCTACCGCGAGAACGGCTACATTGATTTTGAAATCAAAGACGTTCAGCAGACCTACCCGACGCCCACGCTCGTCGTCATCAAGATCACCATCTTCGAAGGCAAGCCCTACAAGTTCGGTGCCGTCACCTTCAAGGGCAACAAGCTCGCCACCGCCGCCGAACTGCAACGCTGGTTCAAGATGCGCGTTGGCGACACCTACACGCCCAAGGGACTCTCCGGCGACGTCGAAGCCATGGAGGATTTCTACGGACGCCTCGGCTACATTGACGTCACCCAAGGCTCCGGCAACCTCCGCGTCATCCGCGTGCCGAACACCGACACCGGCACCATGGACCTGGAATTCCAGATCGAGGAAGGCCAGAAATCGTTCGTGGAAAAAATCGAGATACGCGGCAACAACAAGACCAAGGACCGTGTCGTCCGCCGCGAACTCGCCGTCACCCCCGGCGAAACCTTCGACATGACCCGCGTGAAACTCAGCAAGGCGCGCCTCGAAGGCCTGCAGTTCTTTGAAAAGGTCGAGACCCGCGCCGACGCCACCGAAATCCCCACCCGCAAAAACCTCGTCGTGGACGTCGAAGAGAAAAGCACCGGCAACATGAGCCTCGGTGCCGGCTTCAGCTCCGTGGACGCCATCGTCGGCTTCGCCGAAGTCAGCCAAGGCAACTTTGATTTGTTCAACCCGCCCACCTTCACCGGCGGCGGCCAGAAATTCCGCGCCCGCGTCCAGCTCGGCACCAAGCGGCAGGACTACGAAATGTCCTTCATCGAACCCTGGTTTCTCGGACGCAAGCTCGCGTTGGGCGTGGACCTCTACCATCGCCAGCTCGACTTCAACAGCGTGAACAGCCTCTACAACGAAAGCCGCACCGGCGCACGCGTCAGCCTCACCAAAGCTCTCGGCAGCGACTTCCTCATCGGCAGCCTCAGCACCACCGTGGAAAACGTCGGCATCAAAGGCGTCCCCACCAACGCGCCCCCGTCCATTCTTGCCGGACAAGGCGACAAGCTCCTCTTCCGCTTCGGCGGCTCGATCGCCTACGACACCCGCAACAGCACCATGCTCCCCAACCACGGCCAGCGCACCGAACTCGCCACCGAATTCGTCGGCGGCGGAGCGCAGTTCTACAAAGTGGAACTCAAGACCGCTTGGTATATCAAGGGACCGTTTGAAGGCCACATCCTCGAACTCGTCGGCCGCGCCGGCGTGATGGATGGCTCCGGCGGCATCCCCTTCTACGAACGCTTCTACCTCGGCGGCCTCTACTCACTGCGCGGCTTCGAGTATCGCGGCGTCGGCCCGCGCGAACCCTACAACACCTACACCTACGGCACGAACGTCCCGCCCAACGTCACCGGCACCAACGTCGTCACCGAGCCTGTCGGCGGCAACACCTACTGGTTCGGCTCTGCCGAATACAGCCTGCCGCTCATTGATAAACTGCGCTTCGCCCTCTTCTACGATATCGGCAGCGTGTCCTCCGCGTCCTACAAATTCCAGTTCAGCAACTTCAGCGACAACTGGGGCATCGGCCTCCGCCTCAACCTGCCCATCGGCCCGCTGCGCCTCGACTACGGCATCCCCATCCACCACGATGCCAACAGCGGCGGCTCCGGCAAATTCCAGTTCGGCGTCGGCTACACCCGAGAATTTTAGCATCACAAAAAATCAAACCATGAAAAAACTGATCCATTCATTCATCCCCGCAATCGTATTGTTCGCCTTGGCCGGCACGCCCGCCTTTGCCCAGTCCAAGACCGCCATCATTGACCTCAAAAAAGTTTTTGATAACTACTGGAAGACCAAGGAAGCCGATGCCTCGTTGAAAGAGCGCGCCTCCGACATGGACAAGCAATACAAAAACCTGGCCGAGGATTGGGGCAAGTCCCGCGACGAATACCAGAAGCTCGTCGCCACTTCCAACGACCAAGCCGTCTCCCCCGACGAGCGCGCCAAGCGGAAAAAAACCGCCGACGCCAAGATGCTTGAGCTCAAGGAAGGCGAGCAGACCATCGAAGGCTTCCGCCGCCAAGCCACCGCCACGCTCGACGAAAAGAAGCGCCAGATGCGCGATAAAATCCTCGCCGAGATCCGCACCGCCATCAACACCAAGGCCAAAGCCGCCAGCTACAGCACCGTCTTTGATTCCGCCGCCGACAGCGCCAACGCCACCCCCGTCCTCATCTACACCAACGGCGAGAACGACATCACCGACGAGATTCTCGCACAGCTCAACCTCACCGCGCCCATCAGCCTGCCCAAGGCAGCCGAAGCCAAGCCGGTGGAAAAGTCCAAGAAGTAATCCGCTTTGACCCATCAAAGAGCGCGGACATTGTCCGCGCTCTTTTTTTTGCAGTTCAGCTTTTGCTCAACCGCTCCACCGGCTTCTCGAACAACATCCGGTGCGCGTCGCGCAGGATTTCCGGGATGCGGTCTGCGAACGGACTGCCCCTCAGCGCGGCGGCCAGATTTAATTTATCCGCCTTCGCCGCCGTCTCGCCGGGAAACCAGTGGTCGCCCTGACCGAGCAGGTTGTAGCGCATCTTGCCCCACGCCACGAGGTCGAGCGGCTTGGCGTAGGTCCACAACCGCAGGATTTCAGACACGTTGATCTGGCCGGGCACGTCGCCGAAGTTGGGCAAACCTTCCGCCCAGCGCGCGCACCAGTCCGCGCCCAGCACGCGCTCCATCTCCGCACGCCAGCGCTTCTCGATGGGCGCGATGGTTTCCGCCGCCGTGTCGTAGAATTTCAGCGCGGCGATGTGTTCGTTGAAATCCGTCGGCTTGGCCGCGCCGCAGCTCAACGTGTGGACTTCAGGTCGCGCGAGGCAGTAGAGGTCATTGAACTGCATCGGCGTGAGCGGCGCGGAAAGTTCCGTGAGCTTCGCCGGCGGTTCGTAGAGTTTGCCGCCCTTGTCGTTGGGGCTGATGATGAACACGCCCATGTCCTGCGCGCGAGCGGCGGCGATGGCGGGCCAGTTCAGGTCGTTCACGAAATACCAGTGGAGGTTGACGTAATCAAACTCGCCGGTGTTGACCGTTTCGAAGATGAGGTCGGTGGTCGCGTGCGTGGAGAAGCCGATGAAGCGGCAGCGGCCCTCGCGCTGGAGCTTGCGGGCGGCGGCGAGGCAGCCGTTCCTGCCGAGCGACCAGTCGAGCGTCTCCCGGTTGTTGATGCCGTGCAGCGAAAGCAGATCCACATGGTCGAGCTTCAGATAGTTCATCGAAGTCTCGAAGGTCTGCAAAAATTCCTCCGGCGTGGCGCGCGGGCTGACCTTGGTCTGGACGATGAGTTTATCGCGCGGGATTTTTGGCAGCACATTGCCGAGCTGCATCTCGGACGTGCCGTAGCCACGGGCGGTCTCGATGTGGTTGATGCCGAGTTCGAGTGCGCGGTGGATGCAGGCCTCGAGATTGGCCTGGTTGTCGTGCGGGATTTCCTGCGGGGGCACGTCCTGCCATTTGAACTGGTAGCGCATGCCGCCGCAGGAGATGACGGGCATGGCGAGTTCCGTGCGGCCGAAGCGGCGATATTTCATGTGCGGAGTATGCCACGGACGTTCCGCCAGCCAAAGCGCATTTGACAGACCGGTTCACCGTGCCTAGAGTATCGGAAATTTAACGGAAGAAATTCGTATGTTGACCCGTATTTGTCTGATTGTTGCCATCGTCGCCGGCCTCGCCGTCGGCGGGTTGAACTTTGTCAAAGTGAAGGAAAAAATCACCACGCTCATGGGTGAGCGGGACAGTGAAAAGAGCCAGAAAGAAGTCGCGCAGACCGACCTCGCCAAGACCAACAAGAAGCTGGCCTCCACCGAGAAAGACTTGGAATCCACCAAGACCGAGCTCGCTTCCACACAGGAAGAGCGCGATAAGGCCATCGCCGAAAGTGAGAACCAGACCAAGCGCGCCACCAGGCTCGCGCAAGACCTTTCCAAGACCCAGCAGGAACGCACCGACTTGCAGTCGCAGCTCGCTCAATGGAACGTCCTCGGCCTCACCGCCGACCAGATCAAGCCTTTGCAGGCCGACTTGAAACAGGCCAGAGAAGACGTGCTCGCGCTGACCGAAACCAACCGCGTCGCCACGGTCAAGATCCGCAATTTGAAAAACCGTCTCGCGCAATACGAGGACGAAAATTACCGCGTCGAGCTGCCCGCCACCCTCACCGGCAAGGTGCTCGTCGCCGATCCCAAGTGGGATTTCGTGGTGCTCAACTTCGGTGAAAAACAGGGAGCGCTCGAGAATGGCGTAATGCTCGTCAATCGCAACGGCCGCCTCGTGGCCAAGGTTCAGATCCGCAGTCTCCAACCCGACCGCTGCATCGCCAATGTCCTCCCCAACTGGAAACTTGGCGACGTGATGGAAGGCGACCTCGTCATCCCGTAACGTGAAAATTCTCTCCGCCATCAACCCGCGCTGGATTTTCGGAGTCCTCCTCTTCGCTGTTGTGGTGGGTATGACCGGCTGCGCGACGACTGAACCCGAGAATCTTTCCGAACGTCCTTGGAACGCGCCTGCTGGTTACGAAAGCGGCTTGCCGATGCAGATGTTGCAGCAGCAGCGGCGCTGATTACTTCGCAGTTTCCACGCACCGCGTCTCGCGGATGACGGTGATTTTGATCTGGCCGGGATACTGCAACTCCTCCTCGATTTTCGTCGCGAGCTTCCGACCTAGGGCGAATGCCTGTTCGTCGCTGATCTGTTCCGGCCGCACGAACACCCGCAATTCCCGACCCGCCTGCACCGCGAAACATTTGTCCACCCCGGCGAATGACAGCGCGATTTTTTCCAGGTCCTCGATGCGCTTCAGGTAGGTCGTCATGTTCTCCGCGCGCGCGCCGGGGCGCGAGGCGCTGATGGCGTCTGCCGCGCTGACGAGGATTCCCCACGGTCCGATGGGCGGCACGTCGTTGTGATGCGAGGCGACGCCGTTGACGATGGTTTCGGTTTCGCCGTGGCGCTTGAGAATCTCCGCGCCAGCGACAGCGTGGGGGCCTTCGACTTCGTGGCTGACCGCCTTGCCGATGTCGTGGAACAATCCCACGCGACGGGCGACGGCTGCGTCCAATCCCAGTTCCGCCGCCATCAAGCCCATCAGGTGCGCGACCTCGATGGAGTGGTTCAAAATGTTCTGTGAATAGCTCAACCGGAAATGCAGTCGGCCCAGCAGCTTCACGATGTCTGCGTGCGGCAACGTCACGTCCGCCTTGTGCGCAGCCTCCTCGCCGAGGCGCACGATGGTCTCATCCATCTCCGCATTCACCTTTGCCACGATCTCCTCGATGCGCGTGGGGTGGATGCGGCCATCGGCAATCAACCGCACCATCGCCTCACGCGCGATTTCGCGGCGCACCGGATCGAAGCCGGAAAGCACCACCGCGTTCGGCGTGTCGTCAATCAACACCGTCACGCCCGTGGCCGTCTCGAAGGAGCGGATGTTGCGGCCGTCGCGCCCGATGATGCGGCCTTTCATCTCCTCGCTTGGCAAGGTGACCGTCGCGGTCGTCGTCTCAAAAGTGTGATCGCTGGCGTAGCGCTGGATGGCCACGCTGATGATTTTGCGCGCCTGTTCCTCGGCCTGCGCCTTGGCGTCGTTCAAGATGTGGCGGGTAAGGTTGCTCGCATCGGACAACGCCTCCTGCTCGACCTCCTGCAACAATTGCTTGCGCGCCTCGGCCTCGGTCAACTTCGCCTCGGCGGCGAGCTGATCCTTGCGGAGGCGGATGAGCCGGGCGAGTTCGCGGCTCTCGGCGCTCAATTCCTCGGCGCGCTTGTTGAGCGATTCCTTCTCCTCGCGCAACTGATTTTCCGAGCGGAGCATGGTCTGCAACTGGGAATTGACGAGCGCATCGCGTTCGGAAAGGCGCTTGTCCAGCGCCGCCAGTTCCTCGCGGCGGGCGGCGAAGGAGGCCTCGGTCTGCTCGCGGAGTTTGGCGGCGTCCTCGGTGGCGGCGATCTGGGCTTCGCGCTTGAGGTTGTCCACGTCGCGGCGCGCGGCGGTCAGGGTTTCTTCAGCTTGACGGGTTTGCGCCGCCGCAGATTTGCGACGTTTCAGTTCGACGAATAGGAAGCTCGCCGCCGCGCCGCCTGCAAAGATGAGCACGGCGGAAATAATTTTTGCCAGCAAAGTCATTTCAAAACCGCGCGGGCCTGGCTGTGTGCCACCGCGACGGCGTCAGGATATGGTTCAAACAAACGTCATGTGGAGCGACAGGCACGGACGGCACGATCTGTTCATCGAAAGCCACCCCGCACGTCGTTCCGCAGGCGGACGCCAGCAACCGGTCATAAAACCCTTTTCCCCTACCGAGCCGCCGTCCACCGGGGTCAAAAGCTACACCCGGCACGAGCCACAAGTCCAGTTGGTTTAACGGCACGACAGGGCAGGCGGGCGACGGCTCGCGGATGCCGAATTGCCCGGCGACGATGTCGCTGGCGAGATTCTGCACGCGGACGGCGGCGTAACTTTGCGTGGCGGAATCAAAACGCGGCAGCGCGACCGTCTTGCCGGCAGTCAACGCTTCGGCCAGCAACGGCCAGATGTCCGGCTCGTCCGGCAACGGCGCGAAGAACAGGATGGTGGTCGCGTCCGCAAAAAACTTTTCCGTCGCGAGCCGAGCGCGAAGCTGCGCCGAGGCGGTGGCGCGCTCTACTGCCGGAATGGCTTTCAACCGCGCACGAATCTGTTCGCGCAAGATGGATTTGGCTTCGGCGGTTGAAGGCACGCCGACAAGCTGCGACGGGTGGGCGGGGTTTTCAATCAAATTTGGTCGCGGAGCGACAACGGAAATTAGCCCGGCACATTGTGCCGGGTTGGAGGTTAAATCGAATCCGTCCTGGCGGGACGGCGGAAATCCGGCGTCCTTTCAGGACGCGTCTTCATACGCGACGATACCAGCCACTGCGTGGCTGGCTAATTTCCAGCGTCGCTTCGCGACACCGTTTGGAGTGCGGCGACATGTCGCCGCTTTCCGACTGGGAGACATGTCTCCCAGTTCCAAAGCGCGGACATGTCCGCGCACTCCAAAAACCGGGCGCGCCGGGCCGGACGAGACTTGGTTTGATTGCGGGCGGGTTTCCCGGCGCGGAAGCGCGGGATGTTTTCAGAGCGACTACGCATTGGCTCTGATGTAATCCACGCACTGCTTCGCGTGAGTCATGGAAATCAAGTGGCCGCCATCTAACAACAAATCTACTTTAGCCGGTGGTGGAATAACCAAGTCGTGTTTGCCGTGAAGACGATGAACTTTGGTAGCGGTAGCACCTAAACCATTCCATTTGAAAATCGCAGAACACATTGCCCGTATAAACGACGACTCGGTGTTACCGAACATCTGCGCGAGTTCGTTTGGAATTTTTCCAGCAGAGAAACGAAGCCAATCAATCGGTGCTACTTGAGCGAGTGGATGGAGTATTGCGAGAAGGGAGTTCACTTCTTCTTTTCGCGTTGCGCTGCCGACCAGATAAAGCGTTTTGATTTTTCGGATGCTGGTGATTTCGCACGCCACCATCCCACCCAATGAAGAGCCAATCAGCGAGTCTCCATCGCAAATGCCCCTTGCTTCGCACATTGACTGTGCAATCGCTGCCAAACTCTGCTCGCCGGAATATGGCATCCAATCGTGAGTGACGAATTCCGGCAGGCTAGACCACGGCGAAGGAAACATTCGCCGGTCTGCGCCCATGCCTGGAAGTGCGTGCAGCATATTATTGAGGAGTTTTCTTCTGCGCGGCTTCGGTCTGCTTCCGCCAGTTGTCGAGCCGCTCCTTGATTTTCTTTTCCACGCCTTGCTCGGTCGGTTCGTAGTAGCGCTTGGCCGCGCCGAGATAATCTTGCGCCACGAAATGGTCTTTGCCGTCGTGCGCGTATTGGTAGCCGACGCCGTGGCCGAGTTGCTTCGCGCCTTTGTAGTGGGCGTCGCGCAGATGTTCGGGCACGGCGAGCGTGCGGCCGGATTTCACGTCGGCGAGCGCGGCGTCAATGGCGGTGATGGCGCTGTTGCTCTTGTTGGCGGTGGCGATGTAGATGGTCGCCTCGGCAATCGGGATGCGCGCCTCCGGCCAGCCGACGAATTCAGCAGCTTGATGCGCGGCGTTGGCGAGCACGAGCGCCATGGGGTCGGCCAGGCCCACGTCTTCGGCGGCGCAGATCATAATGCGGCGCGTGATGAAGCGCGGGTCTTCACCGGCGTGGATCATCTTGGCCAGCCAGTAGAGCGCGGCGTCGGGGTCGCTGCCGCGCATGGATTTGATGAAGGCGGAAATGGTGTCGTAATGCGCGTCGCCATCGCCGTCATACACGACGGCTTTTTTCTGGATGCTTTGCTCGGCGACTTCGAGGGTGATGCGCACCGCGCCGTCGGCATCGGGCGGCGTGGTGAGCGCGGCGATTTCGAGGGAGTTTAACGCCTTGCGCGCGTCGCCGTCGGAAAGCCGGGCGAGGTGATGCGCGGCTTCCTTGGCGATTTTAATTTTCAGGTAGCCGATGCCGCGGTCGGCATCAATGAGTGCGCGGGAAATCAGCTCGAACAGATCGCCTTCCGAGAGCGGGCGCAGCTCGAAGATTTGCGAGCGCGAGACGAGCGGGGCGTTGACGAAGAAGAACGGGTTGTGCGTGGTCGCGCCGATGAGCCGGATGACGCCGCTCTCGACATCGGGCAGCAACACGTCCTGCTGCGCCTTGTTGAAGCGGTGGATTTCGTCAATGAAGAGGATGGTGCGCTGGCCGGAGTTTTCGAGGCGGTTGTGCGCGGCGGCGAGCACGCGGCGCATATCGGCGACGTTGGATTCCACGCCGGAGAGCCGCTCGAACTTGCACTTGGTCTGGCTGGCGATGATTTGCGCGAGGGAGGTTTTGCCCGTGCCGGGCGGCCCGAAAAAGAGGAGCGACTCAATGCGGTCTGCCTCGATGGCGCGACGCAAAAGCTGGCCGGGCGCGAGGATGTGCTGCTGGCCGACGTATTCATCGAGGTTGCGCGGGCGCATGCGCGCGGCGAGCGGGGAGTGGCTGGGCACGGCGGTGAGGGCGGAAGTGGGCGGCTGGGATTCAGCCGGGGTGGAAAACAGTTCGTCGCGCGCCATGGGGGGACGTTAGACCGGCGCGCATGGAATTGAAAATTGAAAATTGGAGATTGCGGATTGAAAATAAAAAACCCCGCCATTGCCGTGGGTGATTGTTCCTATGAACATGTTTTGCAACAGTTGGCACCGGCGAGATTGATTTCGACTTCCAGTAAAGGCGTGTCGGCCTCAATCACCGCTTTGGCGCCAGGTTCGTAAGAATACGGTCCAAGGACTTAATCACTTATCACGAACAGGGCAGGGTAAAATCTAAAATTTATTTCCAAAGAACGAGCGCGGTTTTTTTCGCACGCGACTGACTGAACTCTATATCGCCTCAGTTTCATTTTTTAACAAGGGAAAAATCCAAACATTTTTGTGGCGTTTTTTTGTTGCCGGATGCGGCGGTCAATACGGAATTTTATCCGGCTTGTCCGCCCATTCGGCAAAGACTTTCAGCGCCTCGTTGCGCAGGAGTTGTTTCATCGGCAGCTTGCGTCGGGCGATGGGCAGGGCGACTTCGCGGTAGAGAAAATCGTCGTCGAACTGGATTTTTGCGGCGTCTTTGCGGGTGTTGGCGTAATAGACTTTGCGGCATCGCGCCCAGTAGATGGCGGCGAGGCACATGGGGCAGGGCTCGCAGCTGGTGTAGAGTTCGCAGTCGGCGAGCGAGAAGGTCTTGAGACGGAGGCAGGCGTCGCGGATGGCGGCAACTTCCGCGTGGGCGGTGGGGTCGTTGGTGGACGTGACCTGATTCCAGCCGCGTCCGACGATTTTGCCACGGCGGACGACGACCGCGCCGAATGGGCCGCCGTGGTCGGCGCGCATCTTTTCGAGGGAGATGCGGATGGCGGCGCGCATAAAGTTGGATTTCATGATGCGGGAGGATTGCCGAAATTCTTTGCGTTGAAAACCCCTGATTACACGGCGACAGGTTTAATGTTGTCGCTTGCAGGTTGTTTTTTGCAGGACTAGCTTTTGGCGCGTTCCGGGAACGGCATTAACATCACCGAAACTATGCAGGACAATTGCAACACGACGAACGCGAACCTCATCGCTTGGGTAGAGGAGATGGCCGCGCTGTGCCAGCCCGCGCGCATCCACTGGTGCGACGGCTCGGATGCGGAGAACCAGTTTCTTTGTGACCTCATGGTCAAGAGCGGCACGTTCATCAAGTTGAACGAGAAGCTCCGCCCCGGCTCCTATCTCGCGCGGTCGCATCCCAGCGACGTGGCGCGAGTGGAAGACCGCACCTTCATTTGCTCCAAGACCAAGGACGAAGCCGGCCCCACCAACAACTGGGCCGATGCCGCCGAGATGAAGAAGGACATGCTCGCACACTTCGCCGGCTGCATGGCGGGCCGCACGATGTATGTCATCCCCTTCGCCATGGGCCCGCTCGCCTCGCCCATTTGCAAGATCGGCGTTCAGATCACCGACTCGCCCTATGTCGTCGTCAACATGCGCATCACGACGCACATGGGACAGACCGTGCTGGACAAGTTGGGCGCGGATGGGAAATACATTCCCTGCATGCACTCCGTCGGCGCGCCGCTCAAGCCCGGCCAGGCCGATGTCGCGTGGCCGTGCGAACCTGATCCCAAGAAGAAATACATCGTCCACTTCCCCGACGATCCCTCGATCTGGTCCTACGGCTCCGGCTACGGCGGCAACGCTTTGCTCGGCAAGAAATGCCTCGCGCTCCGCATCGCCTCCACCATCGCCAAGCGCGAAGGCTGGCTCGCCGAACACATGCTCATCCTCTGCCTCACCTCGCCGCAGAATAAAAAACATTACATCGCGGCGGCGTTCCCCAGCGCGTGCGGCAAGACCAACCTCGCGATGATGAAGCCCACATTGCCCGGTTGGAAAGTCACCACCATCGGCGACGACATTGCGTGGATTCACATCGGCAAGGACGGCCGCCTCTACGCGATGAACCCGGAGACCGGCTTCTTCGGCGTCGCGCCGGGGACATCCGCCAAGTCCAATCCCCACGCGCTCACCGCCTGCGCCAAGAACACCATCTTCACCAACGTCGTGCTCACGCCGGAAGGCGACGTGTGGTGGGAAGGCATGGGCGTGCCCGCGCCCGCGAAGGGAATTGATTGGGAAGGCAAGGAGTGGACGCCCGACTGCGGCCGCAAAGGGGCGCAAGCCAACTCCCGCTTCACCGCGCCCGCCGCGCAATGCCCCGTCATTGACCCCGACTGGCAGAATCCAGAAGGCGTTCCGCTCTCGGCCATCGTATTCGGCGGCCGCCGCCCCAGCACCATCCCGCTGGTGAACGAAGCCTTCGACTGGGAACACGGCGTGTTCATGGGCTCCGCCTGCGGTTCGGAAACCACCGCCGCCGCGCTCGGCGCTGCCGGCGTGCTGCGCCGCGACCCGTTCGCCATGCTGCCGTTCTGCGGTTACAACATGGCCGATTACTTCGGCCACTGGCTCTCGTTCGCGCAGCGCACCGACCGCAGCAAGCTGCCCAAGGTTTATTTTGTGAACTGGTTTCGCAAGAGTGCGGAGGGCAAATACCTCTGGCCCGGCTACGGCGAAAACAGCCGCGTTCTGAAATGGATTTGCGAACGCGTGGAAGGCAACGGCAAGGCGCAGCACACGCCCATCGGCAACATCCCCACGCCCGACGCGCTCGATGTGTCCGGCCTGAACATCGCGCCCGCCGACCTCGCGCAATTGCTCGCCGTGGACATCGCCGGCTGGAAGCACGAGGTCGCCGACGTGGAGGCGAACTACGCGAAGTTCGGCAGCGCCTTGCCGAAAGCGTTGAGCGAACAGCTCGCCGGCCTGCGCCAGCGGCTCGGCTGAGTCCGCGCTGAATCCGATTCCAGCCCCGCTGCTCCGGCAGCGGGGCTTTTTTGCAATGTAGCCGCGTTGGTGACAACGCGGATGGCTTGTGTCCGGCGGCTCTCCGCGCCTTCACAGGCGCGGCTACTCTGTCCTAGTTTGGAGTTCCGCCTTTAGGCGGTTCGGCGCATTCCGCCACCGGGCCGCATAAATGCGGAACTCCAAACCCCGCATCGGCGTTCGCCGGGGGCAGTGACAAGCTGCGCCTGTTTTCCAATGCCCCGTTTTTTCCGCGCTGGCATTGGCGGGTTTTTTCGCTACTCTCGCCCCCGTTAATGAACAAGCGTTTCTACATCACCACGGCCATTGATTACGTCAACGGCGCGCCGCACCTCGGCCACGCCTACGAGAAGGTCATCGCCGACGTCATCACTCGCACCCGGCGCTCGCTGGGACAGGAAGCCTTCTTCCTCACCGGCCTCGATGAACACGGCCAGAAGGTGCAGCAGGCCGCGCAGGCGGAAGGCAAGAATCCCCAGACCTATTGCGACGAACTCGCCGCCATCTGGCAGGCGTTCGCCAAAAAGCTGGAGCTGACCAACGATGATTTCGTCCGCACGACAAGTGCGCGGCACAAGCAGGCGGTGCAGGCGATTCTCACGAAGCTTCACGCTGCGGGGCAGTTTTATCGGGCGGCGCACACGGGATTTTATTCCACCAAGGAAGAGACGTTCCTCACGGAGAAAGACCGTCGTCCCGACGGCACATTTGATCCGAGCTACGGCGAAGTCGTGGAGTTGGTGGAGGAGAACTGGTATTTCAAACTCGGCGCGCATCAGCAGTGGCTCATTGATTACATCGAGGCGAATCCCGGATTCATCCAGCCCGACTACCGCCGCAACGAAGTCCTCGGCTTCCTGAAAAACAACACGCTGGAAGACCTGTGCATCAGCCGTCCGGCGGCGCGGTTGAACTGGGGCATCCCGTTGCCGTTCGACGCGAACTTCGTCACCTACGTCTGGTTCGACGCGCTGGTGAACTACGTCTCCATCCCCGCCGCGCTCGGCGATGCGACAGTGTGCGCCGCGTTGGGCTATCAACTCTCAACTCTCAACTCTCAACTCTCCCTCTGGCCTGCGGATGTCCACGTCATCGGCAAAGACATCTTGAAATTCCACGCGGTCTATTGGCCGATCATGCTCAAGGCGATGGGGCTGCCGCTGCCGAAACAAATTCTCGTCCACGGCTGGTGGCAGAAAGACGGCGCGAAGATCAGCAAGAGCACCGGCAACACGGTTGACCCGATTGCGATCATTGACGAGTGGGGCTTGGATGCCTTCCGCTTCTACGTCCTGCGCGAGCTTGATATTGGCCCGGACGGCAACTGGACCGACGCCGGTTTCCAATCCCGCTACGGCGCGGAGCTGGCGAACGGCCTCGGCAACCTCGTCAACCGCTCGCTCTCCATGCTCAAGCGCTACCGCGCCGGCATCGTCCCCACAAAGTCGGATGAACTTTCTGGTGACGCGAATAAAGTCGTCGCCGAAGTCCGCGCGCTGCTGGAGAAAAATGAATTGCAAGGCGCGTTGCAAAGCATCTGGACGCTCGTCACGCGAGCGAACCAATACGTGGATCAGACCGCGCCGTTCAAGCTGGCCAAAGACCCCGCGCAAGCCGCGCGGCTCGACGAGGTGCTCTACAACCTCGCCGAAACCTGCCGTGTGCTGGCCGTGCTGCTGTGGCCATTCCTGCCGGGGACGAGCGGGAAGATTTACGCGCAGCTTGGATTGCAGGGAGCGCCGGAGAAGTTTGCCGCCGCAGGTTGGGGCGGGTTGCAGGAGGGCGTTGCCATCGGCGAACCGGCGGCGTTGTTCCCGCGCAAAGACCAGCCGAAGAAGTAAGTTCCTGCTTTCATTGGGCGGGTTAAGTGGGGCAAAACCATTTCGCATACCCTTGGAGTTTCCGATCAAAATTGAGCCGTTGCGCCCGTGCCACCGCGTGGTGAGTTCTTAACGGCAAGCCTGAATTTTCAGCCGTCAAGGTGGGGGCAGGCTTACGCCATCGCCAGTTCCATTATCGGCAGCGGGGACACATCGCGGGCAATCTGCCTTTCCTTTTTCTGCCGGGCGAGCCGCAAATCGTAGTCGGCCTGTAAGCCGGTCCACAGTTCCGCGCTGGTGCCAAAATACCGCGCCAGCCGCAGGGCGGTGTCTGCCGTGATGCCGCGCTTTTCCAAGACAATTTCATTGATGCGGCGGGGCGGGACGTTCAAGGCCCGCGCCAGCGCATTTTGGGAGAGTTCGCGCGGCAGCATAAATTCTTCCCTCAGGATTTCCCCCGGATGGATCGGCGGCAGTTTGTTCGTTTTCATAAGGTTCAATGGTAGTCCACAATTTCCACGTCCAAGGCATCTTCGCCGTGCCAGCGGAAGCAAATCCGCCATTGGTCGTTCACGCGGATGCTGTGCTGGCCTTTGCGGTCGGCTTTCAAGGCTTCCAAGTGGTTGCCGTAGGGCACACGCAAATCATTCAGCGTCCGCGCCTGATGCAGCACCAGCAACTTCCGCCGCGCCACTCGCTGAATCTGCACCGGCAATCGCCGGGAGGTTTCATCGTGGAACAGCTTTTCAGTTTCGAGGCAGGCAAAGCTGCGAATCATGTGGGGCAACCATAACGCCGGGCGTCATGGTTGTCAACGAGGGGGTGATTTTTCACCCGTCAAAAAAGGGAGAGGCGGAATGGTTGCGGCTATTGGTTGACGGCTTTGGCGAGGACTGCCCTAATTGCGGAAGGTCGTCGTCGGCGCGTTGCGTCTTGAGCTTGTCCATCGCGGCGCACGGCCTTCAAGCCGGTGTTGCCATCTTTCTACCGCCAGCCGCGCATAGAAGCGCCCATTGCGAACCCAGAGGCCGCGAATCGGTTGCTTGCGCCCACCCATGACTTTTGCGAAGGTAGCCGCGTGAGCTTGATGTTGGACATTTTGCTTGCCGGTGTGGCGAAATGGCAGACGCACAGGACTTAAAATCCCGCAGTTAGGCATTTCGGCTCTTTTTGCCTCTTTTCACAACTTTCGATTTCGATACTGCAAACATTGGTTAAAACTCTGTTTCTTGGCGTTTTCATTGGCGGTGGGATTGCCGTTAATACAGTGGCACAACAAGTGGCACAAAACTCATTTTGCAAGTTACTGATGGTCAGAAAGACGATATGGGACTGAAATCCTGTGCGTCTTTCCAGGTGCTGGCGTGGCGCGTGGGGTGTTGGCCGGTGCGGGGAGTGTCAGTGGAGCAGCGGTGATTAAAACGCGCCTGCGGGCATCGTGGTGAGTCTCCGGCGACTCTTAACCCGCCGAACCTCGCTCCGATCTTCCTGCGGCCTCGCGCTCGTCGGCCAGCGACCACCGGCACCGTCGGCAACGACGACGACGTGGCCGGGCCGGGAAATCCCAGACCGTCCCGGCACTACCTACCCCCCACCCCCGAATCCGTGTGGCATAGCGATTTGGAGTCCCATCGTTTTGACACAGGGCATTTTCCTGACGGGGCAAGACGCCGCGCAGACAAACTAAAACCGTTGACGCAAGCTGCATGTAGGCGTTGAATTGGCGGCGACATAACAATTTTGCGTAAGCAGTTCGGCTGAACGAAAACCGCGAATTTTCCCTGCCAAGACGAACTGAGTGCGCGCCCATCGGGCGCGGCTCGGTTCATTCTTGGTAAAGGCGCTTCGCGGTGCCTCGTTCAGGGTGGCTGGGTTCGCGCCCCTTTTTGTTTCACGTCGCGCCAGAAAAACAAACGGAGTCAAAAAATGAAAACTTTTAGAAGTGCCGTTGTCCTTGCCGTGTTCACCGCTTCAGTCATTGCCACGCACGCCCAAAGCTGGCTGACCAACGGCCTCATTGCCTACTACCCTTTCAACGGCAATGCGCAGGATGCGAGCGGCAACGGCTACAACGGAACTCCGACCGATGTCACCTACGGATACAACCGTTTCGGTCAACAGTTCAACGCGGCGATATTCAATGGAACTTCTTCAAAAATTCCAGTTTACGGATTAGCCAGCTTCAACTTTTCACCTGTCACTTTGTCAGTTTGGGTAAATGGAGTGCCAATAACCGGAGGAGATACGGGGATTATTTGCAAGTATGCCGTATCCTCAGTCAACGGCTACGCATTGTTTTCGTATGGTGATCGTGTTCGCAGTTGGTATTTCGGGGGAAGTGGAAGTGTCTATGGAATCAATCAAGGAATATACGGCTTAAACACACTCAACGGTAATTGGCATCAGATTGTTGTGACATATGATTTTTCCGGCGGGGTGATTTATGTGGATGGTGCTCCGGTTGACAGCTTGGCTTGGTCAGGAAGTCCAGCCGCCTCAACTTCGACGATGCCTGTAATAATCGGTGATTATGCCTCAGCCGATGGCACTGACAATCGGTTCTTCAATGGAAGCCTAGACGATATTCGCATATACAATCGCGCCTTGTCATCGAGCGAAGTGGCACAGCTTTACGCAAGCGAATCAGGTCTTTTCAATGTCCCCGGCACGTCCAGCCCTTGGTTGGCCGGAATGCCTTCTGGTTCCGCTGGTGGTGGCGGTGACACTGCGCCAGCCGAGTCCCCGGTGCAGGCCACCAAGATTCAGGTCGGACCGGGAGTGGTGTTCACTTTCTCTGCGAGTGGTGGCGCGTTCAATTTTCCAAGCGGCGGCTCAATAGGCCCGGAGGGAAATTTGAACGACATTTACTTGATTTCTCCGATGAACGGCATGGCGAGTATTATCGCCCCAAAAGTGGCTCTGGTGGGCGTCTTTCTCGACGACAACATTCCAAGCGGATTCTCACCGCCGCCGGGTTTGGATTTTAGCATGGCAGCGGCGCGCAACTTTTTCGCGTTGCAGCCGGCGTTGCGCCAGCCGTTTTTTATTGGAGATGGCCTTACCTCGGGTGGTGTCACGCAGCAATTCGTGGCACCTGCGGGTGCTACGAGGCTGTTTTTGGGGATAATGGATAATGTCTGCTCCGATAATTCTGGGAGCTTCAGTGTAAAAGTAAATTATGTGCCACCTGATTTTCCTTACCGCGCCAGTGCAACAGCGACCACGAACAACGGTTTTGTGGTTGGCGTGAATGTCACCGCTGGCGGCTATGGCTACACCAATACGCCGCTGGTGCGTTTCATCGGTGGTGGCGGGAGCGGGGCACAGGCAGTCGCCGTGGTCAGTAACGGTATGGTCACGGTTATCAATGTTCTCAATGCCGGTTCTGGCTACACCAATGCGCCGTTGGTTGTCATTGATCCGCCGTTTATTCCCAATCCGGTTTTGAACATCGCGCCCATGTCGTTCCTGTCCTTTTCCAACCTGACCGTGGGCGGTGCTTATCAATTACAGCAGCTTGCGGGATGGTATTGGGCAAACCAGCCGGTCAGTTTCACGGCCACGAATGGCCTTTATACGCAAATGATCGCGGGTGCGTGGCATAGCGGAGATTTTCGGCTGGCCCTCAATCCAGTCCCGGCTCAAGCGTTCGCTACGGCACAGGTGGTCAATGGCTTTGTTGTCGGCGCAACGATGACCAGCGGCGGTTCCGGCTACGTCACCAGTCCGGCAGTCGCCATCGTTGGCGGTCGCGGCACCAATGCCACGGCGGTTTCCCACATTTCCGGCGGCGTAGTGACAAACATCAGCATCACCAGCGCGGGCATCGGCTACACCAACACGCCTACCGTTCAGATTGCCCCGCCACCGGCTGCCGCAGTATCGCCAACGGTGCTGCCGGTGATGCGATTGGATTCCTCAAGTCTGGCTCCCTATGACAATTATCAGATTCAATTCAAGCCGGGCATTTTGGCAGCGTGGGGAAATTGGAGCAATGGATTGTTCGCCCCAACGGGGGTGACAAATTCGCAATTTCTTTTCATCACGAATGGCATCAGTTTTTTCCGGTTGCAATACAAACCTTAGCGCATGGATTGGCTTCCTGATATGCAATCGGAAAATTAGGACAGGCCGAGAAGCGTGATGTAAAATCTGGAATAGTGGTATGAAGATATTCAAATCGTTCCTCTGGCTGGCATTTACCATCGCTACATCTTTACCAGCTCAAATTGCGCCGGTGATCGTCTCGTTCAGCCAGAATGGGGAACTGGTCTGCACCAACTTGACGCCGGGCACTGTGGCGAGTGTGGAATGGGCGTCGTCGTTGTCCGGGCCGTGGCAGACCAACTGGGCCGGGCTAGGCGCGGTGACGGTGACCTCGAATGGGACGATTCAGGTCAGCGTGCCGATGTTCTACCGGGTGCGCGGAGTCCCTATACCTGCCGGCATGGCTTTGATTCCCGCCGGGGTTTTCACGATGGGGGCGACGACCAACATGGGGCACGAGAGTTACAGTGGTGAAACGCCCCAGCACAGCGTCTACGTCTCGGCATTTTACATGGACAAGTATGAGGTAACGAAGGCGCTATGGGACGAGGTGGTGTTGTGGAATGGCGGGAACGGCTATGCTTACCAGTCCGGCTCGGGCTTGGGAAAGGCCGCCAACCATCCCGTCCACAAGGTGAGTTGGGATGATGCGGTGAAGTGGTGCAATGCGCGGAGTCAGAAGGAGGGGTTGTCACCGTGCTACTACACGGATGCAGGGCTGACGACGATTTGCAAGACGGGACAGGTGGCGGCGTATGTAAAGTGGAATGCAAACGGGTATCGGTTGCCGACGGAGGCGGAATGGGAGAAGGCGGCGCGGAGCGGGAGCAACGGGCAGCGGTTTCCATGGGGCAACACGATTACGCACAGTCAGGCGAACTACCTCAGTTCCACAAATTACTCATATGACATTAGTCCCACGCGGGGTTATCATCCGACGTTCAACGATGGAATTGAACCTTACACGAGTCCGGCGGGATATTTTGCGCCGAACGAGTATGGGCTATATGACATAGCCGGGAATGTGTGGGAGTGGTGTTGGGATGGGTATGGTTCGTATTCGAGCGACTCGCAGACTGACCCGCGTGGTTCGTTACCATACGAGAGTAGCCGTGTGGTTCGAGGTGGCGGTTGGCTCGGCTTCGCGATCAACTGCCGGGCAGCGGATCGCGGTAACATCGGCCCGATGTTCCGGGACAATTACATAGGTTTTCGTTGCGCCCGAGCCGCAGGCCAGTGAACTCAAGAACGGGGCGGAGCAGTCGAGGCAAACGGGGGCGAACGAGGGGCGAGCACAGCCTGACTATCAGGCAATGCGCCGACGAATTTGGGAGGCGATTAGCGTCCTGATTTGCGGCCGTTTAATTCACAGGTTCACGCGAGCCATGTAACAGCCATGATTTTTACCCGTAAATTTCAGGCTTAAATCTCGGTAAACCCTTGCAAATTCGGGCGTGTTGCTCTTTGAGTTGAGCGAAGCGGGAAACCAACCCGAGAGTCGCGAGAAAGCAAGCGGGCTTATCGCTGGGCGTAATTCTCGCGATAGCCGGGAGTCAGCGGGCGTATAGCGCGTAAAAGAGTGCGTTCCGCGCACGCGCACGCGCACGCAAGTCATGTGTTCCGGGCATCTGTCTTGGTCAGCCACGCGATATACCGATCACACTGCCGCCATTCGACGTTGAACCTTTCCCTGACCTCCTGATGGATTTGTGTCTTGGTTTTGCCGGCGCGGAGTAACCGCGTGATGTAGCCGATACGCTCGTCAATCTGCTGGCGTGTGGCTTTGACGTAGGGCTTACGCTGGCCGGGGCGGATGATGGGTTCGCTGGTGGTGGTTTTCATCGTGGCAGGATGGCTTGCCGGATGGCGGCGATGCGGTAGGTGATGCGTTTTGCTTGTGTCCCAAGTCTTACGGCTCGCCGGTTGTCTCTGTCTCTCCCCCTACGGGGTAGAGAGACAGGAGACACGTCTCCGGTTTGTCTCCGGCTTGTCTCTGGAGAATCAGCGGAGACAAGGCTATTTTCGGAAGTAGGTTCCATGGGATTTATTGAAGGCAATTTTCTTGGCTTGATCGGCGCGAGTGATGTAGCGGTATGCGCTTCCCCGGTAGCATCCGCAATCGTCCATGATGGCCTTGGCGAGCGCGGCCTTGCTGCTGCCTGCCGTGGCGCACAATTCGCGCACGCGGTCGGGATTCATAAGCGGCGCGGTGTCCTTCGTGCCGGTGATGTCATTCTGCCACTGGGTTACGTCCACTGTTGGATCAACCTCGTAAATCATCGTGTCGAGATTCAGCCGCACTGCGAAGGTTTGAAACTCGCGCCCGTTGTTACATTTCCCGCAGGCGATTATCAGCCGTTCATTGCTGTCGGGGTCAACCGGAGCAATGTTGAATTGTGAGCGAGTCCACGCCAAAAGAGCTTTGGAGTTCCGGCCAAAACTTGCCCGGTCAAATCCGGTTGCCTTTGCCGCGCCAGACTTCCCGGTGATGGCATGATGTAAAACCAGAATTGCCCGCTTTGGATTTCCCCGGCGACAAATTCGAGACACCGCTTGAACCGTCGCCTTCATGTCGGCGTCTTTGCTTGGGTCGCCGATGGCGCAATCATTCAGCGGATCAATCACGATGATGTCCGGAGCGTGTTGCTGAATTGCGGCCTCGATGTTGGCGACGGCTTCGGGTGAATCCAGATTCATAAAGCCGTCTGTGTCTGTCTCGACGGTGTGAAGCTTCACTTGGGCGGCGAATTTGTGCCAATCATCGCCAAGCCAAGATTTCAGCCGCTGCAAATCTTCATGCAGGCGGCGGTTGCTGTTTTCGGTTTGCAGGACAAGCCATTTAGAGTCCGGCCTGCCGGTGTCGAAGTTTAAGAACTTCCTGCCCGTGACGATGCAGGCAATCAATTGCAGGACGATGCGAGATTTGCCCATGCCGCCAGCGGCGGCGATAACGCAAGATTGCCCCTCGGCCATCATGCGGTCGCCCAGGATGATGTCGTCGTCGGTGAATACCATCGCCAGAATTTCGTCGGGCGTTCGGATGGTGAATCCTGATGCCGTCTGTGCGGCCTCGGCTTCACTCGGCGCGTCGTCGTTTCCCGGCAACGGGTCGGGCGCGGCCTGTGGTGTCCACGTCGGCACAAATTCAGCCTTCGCAATCTGCGAGCGCAACTCATGGTTCACGCCGCCGACAATGCCGGAGCATGAGCTGTGAAAGCATTTTATTGTCGGCACGCCGTCGAGCATGAGCTTGCAATCTTTGGCGGCGTTGGCCGTTGTGTGAAGATGTTCGCCGGGACATTTGCAAAAGCCGGTGCTGGCGTCTGTCCATTCAATCGCGCCCAGAATCCGCTCGGCAATCTGTGTGCGGGTTGAAGGCTGAATTGCAGACGGCGCGGCGAGCGGTTGAACACTGGCGACGGTTGCCGGTTCGCTTTGCATGGCGAGCGGCAAAGCGTCGGCATTGTAAAACGCGGCGGGATCGTGAGACACGAAACAAAGCCGGGCAACATCCTTCGCGGCCTCGTCAACCTGTGCGCTGTAATGGCTGGCGACGTGAGCGCGAACGGCGGCGAAGTTGTCCGCGCGGAAAATAATTTTCAAACCTGTGCCGGTTGGACTGACAAACGCGGCGACGGCGTGCGGGTCGGTGCGGGCGATGTCGTGAAGTTCGGCAACGCGTTCGGCAACCTTGTCAATGTCGGCGCAGGTCAAACCGCTGCGCTGAATCAATCCATCATTGGCGCGACGGCTAAATGTTCCAGACCAAAGAAACGCCGGCAGATTTTTTTTGAGCTGGTCGCGTTCGTCGCCAGTAGCGAGCCGGAGCGCGGCAACCTGCTTCGCCCATTTGCCGGATTGAATATCTGCGACGGCCTGCGCTGGCGTCGTGTTGCCGGTGATGTGGTTGCTGGTCGCGCTGCCAAGTGAGATTTCAGCTTTCATGCGTCCCCCATTTCTGGCGTCTGTCTGCGGCGACAAACGAGCGGCGGATTGCTCTGCTTCCCTGTGCGGCGATGGCCGCGACCTTGCGGACGGTGGACAGGCTCACGCCTTTTGGCTGGCGGGGTCGGGTTTTCATAGGTTGCCTTTCGTTTTGAGTGGGGTCTTGTGGTCGCGGGCGAACTCGCCAGCCTCGGCGCGGCGCTTAAACTCGGCGACGGCCTCAGCGGTGACATACTGCCGGCCACAGATGTTCAGGGTTTGAATCATCCCGGCCTTGCGCCAGCGCCAGCCGGTTACGGTGTCGCGGTCAAGTGAGCGCAGGAAGGTTGCGAAGGATTGAATCGGCGCGGGATTGTTTCCGCTACCGCCGTTGCTTGAATCGGTTTGTGATGTCATGATACTTAACAAAAAAAGTGCAAGAAAATGCGAATGTCCCCTTTTTCAAAACCGACTATTGAACCGGTGGAGCCATGGATTAAATACCGGAAGGCTGCCGAATTGCTGGGAATAGATGAACGAACGCTCAAGCGTTGGATGAAAGATGAGGTGAAGCGTAAAGCACTTGGGGCTGTCAGGCATGGGAAGCAATGGCGAATCCCGGCACCGAATAGTTTCAATGGCAACAGTGAGGAGGCTTGGGAGACGCACGCCCGTTTTAATTTGAACGAGATCGGTGTGAACCTAAAACCAAGTTTGGAAATAGACCTAGACTTGGATAAGCTTGGCGAGGAGTTCGCCCGCTACGAACTTGAATCATATCGGCTTTGGCTCGCCGCCCATTTGCAGCTTTCTTTGAAGTCGGATGGCGTCACGAAAGAAGATATAACAGCCATTCTGTTACTTTGGCAGACGGCCTGCAAAATTCTCGATCCACTACCCGAAGGGACAAGAGTGGATAAACTAGCAGCCAACTTTCCAGACCAGCTTCGGGCGTGCAATCTGTCAGAAGCGAGAATCCGTTTCATCATGTCCTACTGGCCGAAGTCAGAACATTTCAAGCGAGTTCGCGTGGCTGACACACTGGGAGAATTGGAAAAACTTCGGCACGGTGTGGATTTCGCGCAAGCCGTCAAGACTTGTAAGAATCTTAGGAAAAATCCTACGGCAGAATACCTGCGACCATTGCCTCACAAGAACATCATGGAACATATTAACGACACAAGAGAGGTTGTGCCGCCATTCGCAACAGACTTGCGGCAACCTCAAAAAAGACGCTCTTTGCGAACATTCCGAAAGCACTACCCATTAAGAAAGTTGCCACAGAAAGAGATTGTTGCGACGATTTATGATGTTCAAGATCGTGCCCCCAGTGCTGACGAAAAGCCACGCACCCACAAGACACCCGTCCGCGATTCAACACCTTCGGAAAAGTCGCCTAGATTTCCAACCTCACGCCGCCGCCGATGACATCGGCACAATGGCTGGTTCAAAGTTCAACCGTTGCGCCTGTGCCTGCGCGTGGTCGTCGGCCAGATGCCCATAGACTTTGCCAATGAGAATCCCGCCGTCGCGGTGACCTACCCACTTGGCAATGGTCATGTAATCAATGCCCGCCATGACACCGTAGCTGATGAAGTGGTGGCGTAAGTCATGGTTGGTAATTTCCGGTAACTTGGCGTGAGTGCGGGCGAGTTCCAACGATTCCCGAAAACTTTTGGCGGGGATGTCCTTGCTGCCGCGTTGCGGTGAGGGAAATAGCCATTTTGAAACGCCTTTGCTCCGCTCTTTCATGTCGAGCAGGAGCGCCTTTAATTTCGGGTTGAAGTCCACGACGCGAGCGGTGGAGTTCTTGGTGTCGCCGTCGCTGCCGATGGTCAGTTGGCCGCGTTTCAAGTCCACGTCCTGCCAGCGGAGCACAAGCGCCTCGTTGCGGCGAGCGCCGGTGTAGGCCAGCAACCGGATGTAATCGCTAAACTGCTTGCCGTTCTTGGTGACGGGGGTGCCGTCCGCTTTGGTGGCGAGTGCGGCGGCGCAAAGTTTATCCACATCGGAGAGGGTAAAGAGCGAGCGTTTCGGGGCGGTGGATTTCAATTCCTGATTCAAACCGGCGGGGATGGGCAGTGCCTTGATGTGCTGGTCTATGTCCCGCGCCCGTTTCAGGACGTTACGGAGCGCAATCAAATCCAGTTTGACGGTGCGGCGGGACATTTTAGTTTTTAACCGCTTTTGCACAAAGGCGGCGACGTGGACGGGCTTGATCTTGTCGAGCCGGATAGAATCGAGATGGGCTTTCCAAAGGTCGAGCGTGGTTTCCTCTTTGGCTATCGTGCCGGGTTTCTTGGTGCCAGTGCCGGACTTGATGTAATCCAAGTATGTCGCCACATAGGCGGTGAAGGTCGGGGTCTGCCCTAATTGCGGAAGGTCGTCGTCGGCGCGTTGCGTCTTGAGCTTGTCCATCGCGGCGCGAGCCTGGGCGACGGTTTGAGCCGCCTGCCCGTCGCCGTCGAGCAGGGGGACGCGGCGCACGGCCTTCAAGCCGGTGTTGCCATCTTCTACCGCCAGCCGCGCATAGAAGCGCCCATTGCGAACCCAGAGGCCGCGAATCGGTTGCTTGCGCCCGTCCATGACTTTTGCGAAGGTAGCTCCGCGAGCTTGAAGTTGGACATTTTGGTTGCCGGTGTTGCTTTCGGTTGCGTTGGCTTTCATAGGGCAACAGTGGCACAAAAAGTGGCACAACGTCAAGCCGCAATTGGCATACAGTGTAAAAAGCCAGTGAAATCAAGGTAGCCGGTGTGGCGAAATGGCAGACGCACAGGACTTAAAATCCTGGGACCTTCAAAAGTCGTGTCGGTTTGAGTCCGACCACCGGCACCACCTCTCTCCAGTCGCCGTCAGGGTTGAGGCGTTATGGCAGTTTGAGCCGCTTGACTTCACGGAACAGGCCGACGCTGGACCTGCTGGTGGTGTGGACGCGATGTGAGTTGACGGCAATAGGTCGGTTAGCAGATGCGCCCGCGCCCACCTTTTTCATTCCGCACATCACATCCTGAATCTCGAATCCAATTCCGTGAGCAGAGTGTTTTCCCAAGTGCTCACATTGTTGTCGGCCATCATCATTTTTTGAACCGCCCCATAAACCTGCTTCTGTTGTTGGCGGGTAGTGAATGCCGAGGCTAACTGAATGGCTTGATCCTTGGCTTTGAGGATGGATTGAACGGAAGGGCGCATCCGGGTCACTGCCTGGTCGAATTCCCGTTCCCGATCGGATGCTTCAGTAAATCCCATGGCCTTGAGCAACTCTTGCAACTGGTCGTCTTCTACGCTCGTCAGATGGCCGTCGGCATACATCGCCAGAACCAGCAGGTCGAAGAGCGCGCTTTGCTGTGCGGCTGAAAAATTGGTGAGTTCCATGCACAGCAGGATGCCGCATCGGTTGGCCGAATTCAACAGCCG
Source organism: Verrucomicrobiales bacterium (assembly GCA_031371425.1). Taxonomy (GTDB): domain Bacteria; phylum Verrucomicrobiota; class Verrucomicrobiia; order Limisphaerales; family JAFMIX01; genus JAFMIX01. Next base: position 30,594 of record JANMJO010000122.1, read on the forward strand.
ACAAACCCCACCTCCTTGACTATAAAAACCGGGTAGTGGTCAGGTTGCTCGGAGTCTCGCTTTTATGTGGCCGGGAAACCGCCTGAAGGCGGAACTCCAAACTTCAAACTCCAAACCGACCCACTGCCAAAAACTGATACCGTGCCACAGACTCTCCAGCCCGGTCAGGCACGGGCGTTGTCGTCGCTCGCGGCGTGCGCGACAAGTATTTTTGAATCAAGTTCCACCTGGACTTTGTTGATGTCTCCGAACGCTGTCTCTTCGCACTGCGGGCAGATTCCATGCGACTGCAAGCCGGTAGAACCCGCCGTGGCAACGTCTGTCCCCATCGGCTTCTTGCACCATGCGCAAATCCGGGAGGCGATAAATGATGAAAGCGTGGACATGAATCAGGGTGTCATTGGCTGTTTGCAAAATGATGAATCATCGGCTTGCCCACACCGTATACCCGGAATCATACGAGACAACCCGCATGAAGATGCGGGAGGCTGTCTGGCGTGTGCAGATGGGTTTGCCATTTTTCTTGTGCGTGCGTCCTGTCCAAAGGCGGAGGCGTTCAGCGGTTTCTTGCCAGCAGAAAGGAAATGTCTAGGCTGGCGGCATGAAATTTTTTTGGGCGGTGAGGATCTTTCTCCTCCTCGTTTTGTGCGCCGGTTTGCAGTCGCACGCCGAGCAGGGTGGCGCGAGCCAGCTTGATGCCGTCAGGGCCAATGCCGATGCGGGCAATGCTGAAGCTCAATTCACACTCGGCTGCAGGTTTGCCAGAGGCGAAGGCGTGGTTGCCGATATGGCGGAGGCCGTCAGATGGTGGCGCAAAGCCGCCGCGCAGAATTTCGCCAAGGCTCAGAGCAGCCTCGGCGTTTGCCATTCCACCGGCCAAGGCGTGGCCATGGATGCGGTTGAGGCGTTGAAATGCTTTCGCAAAGCCGCCGCGCAAAACGACGCCCAAGCCCAATACAACCTCGGCGTCTGCTACGCCACCGGCCAGGGCGTGACGGCGGACATGTTGGAGGCGATCAAATGGTGGATCAAAGCCGCCGCGCAGAACGACGCCGAGGCGCAATACAACCTCGGCCTCTGCTACTCCAATGGTTCGGGTCTGGACAAGGATGCCGCGAAAGCCGTCATATGGTATCGCAAGGCCGCCAGTCAGGATTTCCCCGCAGCCCAATACCAGCTCGGCCACGCCTATGCCAACGGTTCGGGTGTGGCGAAGGACGAGATCGAGGCGCTGCGATGGTATCGCAAGGCCGCCGCGCAGAACGACGCCCTCGCCCAATACAACATCGGGCTTTGGTATGCCAACGGTGCCGGTGCGAAAAGGGATGTTGCGGAAGCCGTGAACTGGTATCGCAAAGCCGCCGAGCAGGAACTTGCCCTCGCTCAATACAACCTCGGCGATTGCTACGCCACCGGCCAAGGCGTAGGGGAGGACATGGTCGAGGCGGCCAAGTGGTGGCGCAAGGCCGCCGAACAGAACGACCCTCTCGCTCAATACAACCTCGGCGTTTGCCTCGCCACCGGCCAAGGCGTCGCGACAGATGAGAAGCAAGCGGTGAAGTGGTATCGCAAAGCCGCCGAGCAGAACGACGCCGAAGCTCAATACAATCTCGGCCTCTGCTACGCCAACGGCAACGGCGTGGCCAAGGACCCCGTGGCCGCGGTCAAGTGGAACACGCTCTCCACGGCGCAGGGCAATCCGAAGGCGAAAATCCAGATGAGCGAATTGCGGATATGGCTCGCGCCCGCGCAGCTTGCGGAAGGACAGAAACAGGCGGACCACTTCAGCCCGCCGCCCCGCGCACAGCAGTGAACACCGTTTCCGTCAATCCCCCAGAATCCTTTGCGCGGCGCGGCGGATGTTTTCCACCAGCGCGCGAGGTTTGAGCACCACGGCATCGCCGCCCCAGCTCAAGACCCAGCGCTCGATTTCCGCAAGGCTGGATAGCTTGAGCGTCAGTTCCACGCCGCCGTTCTTCAGGTCGCGGAGCTGCTGCGACGCGTGCCATTTCTTTTCGCGGACATAATCTGCAGCGCGGGCGTTGAAGCGGAGGACGACTACAAATTCGCCTTGGCCGGAGTGGACGCCGAAGCTGCCGCGCAGGCGTTGTTCGAGGGAAAACTTTTGCGGGCGAGGAAAGGTCTTGCCGGTGCGCTTCACGGACTCCATGCGCGCTGGCACAAAGGTGCGGATGTCCGCCCGCGCGTGGTCGTAGGCGAAGAGATACCATTCGCCGTTGATGTTCGCGAGGTGATACGGGTCCACGCGGCGCAGCTCGGGCGCGCGCTGGCCGGGCTTGCGGTAGGCGATCTCGATCTGCTGGCGCTGCGCGGCGGCCTTGGCGAGCGCGTCGAAAATTTCCAGATTCAAAATCTGCTCGGCGCGGGTGCGGAAGGAAATGGTGTGCTCCAGGTCGGCGAGGGTGAGCGAGATGGTGTCGGGCAACGCCTGCTCCATTTTGCGGATGGCGGAGAGGAGCGGCTTCTCGAAGTTCGTGCCGCGATATTGCTGGAGCGCCTTTTCGGCGAGGACGAGCGCGAAGATTTCGCCCTCGGTAATCTGCATGGTGGGAAAGGCGTTGACCTCGCCATCGTAGCGGTAGCCGTGGCGGAGCGCATCGTAGGCGATGGGCAGATCCATGCGGTCGCGCATGAATTCCAGATCGCGCTGGATGGATTTGGTGCTGACTTCGAGTTCCGCCGCGAGCTGCGTGGCGTTGGGGAATTTGCCGGATTGGATTGCCTGATGGATGCGGAGCATCCGCTCCAGCGGCGGGCGCGATTGCGGGGTGGCGATTTCAGGTTTGCTCATCGCGCATAGCCATAGCGGAATCGCACCGGGGCGGCAATCCGCCAGTGCTTCGCCGGGTGTGACTGAAACTGCCGGGCAGAGATTGTTGGAGTTCACGCTTCAGCGTGTCGGGGCGATTTCCAGAGTGACGGGGACAAGCAAAAGCTTGAACTCCAACTCGGGGCGGGGCTCTGCGGCGCGGCACTTCCAGTCACACCCGTGCTTCACCGCAAATAAAAAAACGGCGGGACGATGAAGTCCCGCCGTCCAGTGTGAGTCTGAAATCAACTGCCCTTGTCGAGCTTGGCCAGCAGTTCGTCGTTGGTCTTGTGCTTCTTGAGCGCGGCGGTGAGCGTCTCCATCGCTTCGATGGGATTCAGGTCCACCATCGTGCGGCGCAGCTTGCGGATGGCTTCGAGGTTCTTCGCGGGGAAAAGTTTCTCCTCCTTGCGCGTGCCGCTCTTGGGGATGTCAATGGCCGGATAGAGCCGGCGATCCGAGAGCTTGCGGTCGAGGATCAACTCCATGTTGCCCGTGTCTTTGAACTCCTGGAAAATCAGCTCGTCCATGCGCGAACCGGTGTCCACCAGCGCCGTGGCGAGGATGGTCAGCGAGCCGCCTTCCTCGATTTTGCGCGCGGAGGCGAACATCTTGCGCGGGATTTCCAGCGCACGGGCATCCACGCCGCCGGACATCGTGCGGCCGCTGCCGCTGTGGACGCTGTTGTAGGCGCGGGCCACGCGGGTGATGGAGTCGAGCAGCACGAATACATCCTTGCCCGCCTCCACGATGCGGCGGCAGCGCTCGATGACGAAGCGCGAAAGGCGGACGTGCGTGTCCAAGTCCTGGTCGTTCGAGGAGGCGATGACCTCCGCCTTCACCGAGCGTTGGAAGTCGGTAACTTCCTCGGGGCGCTCGTCAATGAGCAGCACGATGCAGTGGACTTCGGGGTGGTTGATGTGGACGGCGTTGGCGATCTGTTTGAGGATGGTGGTCTTGCCGGTGCGCGGCGGGGCGACGATGAGGCCGCGCGTGCCTTTGCCGATGGGCGTGACGAGGTCAATGACCCGCGTCTCGATGAGGTCGGGCGAGGTTTCGAGGTTGAACTTCTCGATGGGATCAATCGTGGTCAGGTTCTCGAAGCGCACGACCTTGGTGTAGTCGGCGAAGGGGATTTGGTTCACGGTGTCCACCGACTTGAGCTGCGGGCTGTTGCCACGGTGCGGCGGCTGCGTCGGCCCGGCCACGAGGCTGCCCTCGCGGAGGAAATGGCGCTTGATGGTGTCGGGCGTGACAAAGACATCCGCCGGCTTGGGGCTGAAATGATTTGGCGGCGTGCGCAGAAAGCCGAAACCTTTTTCGGAGATTTCGAGATAACCGGCGCCGTAATTGGCCACCGTGGGAACGGCTGGCTCATTGTTCGTGTTGCTCATAAAATAACTGACTTGCCCTGACATTTTGGATGGCCTCGTTTTCCCCGAAGACGAATTTGAATTTTGAATCTTTGGAAAACCGACAGGTCGAAGAGCGGCTTTCCGCTGCGACCAACGAGACTGTTGACGGGGCGAAATCTACGCGAACCGGCCTGAAGAGCAACTGTTATTTTCCGCAGATGACGCCGATTGCCGCAGTAAAACCGGCTGAATCATCTGTGCGAATCCGCGAGCTCTGCGGACAAAAAAAGCGCGCCGTCGCCGGCGCGCTTGGAATTGACGGCGGGGAAAATCAGCCCCCGACTTCCGCACGGGCTTCGGCGGCGAGCGCGGTGCTCAGGTAGCGTTCGCCCGTGGAGCAAGCCACGGTGACGATGAGCTTGCCCTTGTTCTCCGGACGCTTGGCCACTTCGATGGCTGCCACGACGTTCGCGCCGGTGGAGATGCCGACCAGAATGCCTTCCTCCTTCGCGAGCCGCCGCGCCATCGCGAACGCGTCGTCGTTGGAGACCTGCACGCACTCGACGATCTGCGGGTTGCCGGCGCTGTCCTTGAGGTGAAGGTTCTTCGGGACGAAGCCCGCGCCCGTGCCTTGAATCTTGTGCGGGCCGGGTTTGATGGGCTGCCCGGCGAGCGTCTGCGAAATCACAGGCGAATCTTTCGGCTCGACGGCGATGGCTTGGAACGAGGCCTTCTTCGGCTTGATGGCTTCCGTCACGCCGGTGATCGTCCCGCCCGTGCCGACCGCGGCGATGAAGATGTCAATCTTCCCGTCCGTGTCGTCCCACAACTCGACCGCCGTGGTCTTCGCATGAATGGCCGGATTGGCGGGATTCTCGAACTGCTGCGGAATCCAGGAGTTCGGTGTCTCCTTGGCAATCAGTTCCGCGCGGGCGATCGCGCCCTTCATGCCTTCCGCTCCGGGCGTCAAAACCAATTTCGCGCCGAGCATCGCCAGCAACGTGCGGCGTTCCAGCGACATGGTTTCCGGCATGGTGAGGATAATCTTGTAGCCTTTCGCCGCCGCGACGAACGCGAGCGCGATGCCCGTGTTGCCGCTGGTCGGCTCGACGATGGTCGTGCCGGGCTTGAGGATGCCGCGCTTCTCCGCGTCCTCAATCATCGCCATGCCGATGCGGTCTTTGACGCTGCCGAGCGGGTTGAAGAATTCGCACTTGAGCGCGATGGTCGCGTCCAAGCCGGCGGTGACTTTGTTCAACTTGACCAGCGGCGTGCGGCCCACGGTTTCGACGATGTTGTTGTAGATGCGGCTCATAAATTTTAACGAGGTTGGTTAATGTTTGGCGGAGGCAAATCTTGTCGGGACGCGGGGATGGCGCAAGCTTTTTTCTGGCGGCGCAATCACCAAATCCCCAGCTCGACGAGCTGCTGGGTCGCCGCCGCCGACCAGCCGCGATTCGCCGCCGGACTCGCGGGGCTGGGATGCAGAATCTTTCCCAGCTTCACGTTTGCGGAAATTGCCGCGCCGCGCGCCAGCGCGAATGCGCCCACGCCGATGAGCCATTCCGGTTCGAGAATTTCCAGCACGCGCCGCAAGTGTGAGTCGCAGATGGCGAAAAGTTTTTCCTGCTCCGCTGCCGGCAGTTTATCCGGCGTGAGGTTGCTGCCGGTGGCCGAGAGAAACGCCAGCGGGCAATAATTCACCACGAAATGGTCGGCGAAGAATTTCTCCGGCGCGCCGAAACGTTCGGCGAAAAGTTGCCAGAGCCGACGCCCGCTCACTTCCGAGCGCGGGCAATCAAAACCTTCCACCGGGCGCTTGGGATGTTCATGGGCCGGCTTCGCGACGGCGGCGCGGATGCCCATCCAATCCCGCGCGGCGGCGACTTCGCCGAAAGGAATGCCGGTCTGCGCCATGCCGAACGGGCCGGGGTTCATGCCCAGAAACACCACGCGCTTCCTGCTGCCGCCGAAGCGCCGCAGATATTCCTCATGCGCCGCCCATGCGTAGTCGAGCGGGTTGTAAACATGCGTGACGGGCGGAGCGAACTGCAGCCGCCCGACCGCGCTGGAAAGCTCGCGGGCGGCGGCGATGAGTTGCGGGCTGGTGCTGGCGGCGGGCGGTTTCAATCGCGGCTACGATATTTTAATCCGTTGAAAACGCAAACCGCTTCCCGCCGCCCCAAAGCGCCGCTGAAGCCGGGCGCAGTCCAAACGCTTCGTGACTGTCATGCCGCGCGAACGGTTCTTCGCTGTTTTCGGTGGAGCCGATTTGCAGAATGAACTCCACTCTGGAACGATCGTGCGACCAGCCCTCACCCCACCCCTCTCCCATCCGATGGGAGAGGGAGAGCTTGCGAACGCTTTCGGGAACTCGGAT
>JANMJO010000153.1:0-5597 GCA_031371425.1 Verrucomicrobiales bacterium
ACTACTTTAACCATGTCCCCATGATTTACACTTGGATCTTTATAAAACCTTATCAGGTCGTCAATCAACGCGGATTGACTTGTGTATTTGCCGACTCCTGTCGGGCTTAACCCTCCTGTTCCCCAAGAATTCATTTTGTTGTGCAAACTATCCTGTCCTGCACCGAAGCGTGCCTCGTCAGTAAACACTTTTACAGGCGTTTTATTCATATTGCCAACGTCCACCCCTAACGTTTCCAACTGCTTCTGAACAAAAAGGTGTCAGTCAATGGTATTGTCATGTTTGCTGCCAGAGTTGAGGTTGCGTTGTGTCAGAGTTGGCGTCCCGTTGGTGATGATACAGCAGGTGTGTCAGGTGTCCGCGCGTGCCCATCTGCAACCGCTCCGCGATCCACTTCAGGGGCATCGTCGTTTCCGCCAGCAACTCCTCCCGGAAGCTTGCACACCATGTCGGCATCATGCGCCCACCTTCAAAAATGTGTCAATACCATTGACTGACACCTTTGCGGGCAAGCGGCTTTATCCACAGATTGCGCCGATTGACGCAGATTGCGGTTGGAGTCCAAGCTTTAGCTTGATCGGGGACACGCTGAAGCGTGAACTCCAACTTTAAATGACCGTGCCATGCGGGATGACGCCGCCCTTGGGGATGATGACGACGCCGTCGCGGATGAAGTAGAGCGGGTGGTCCACGTTATCGGGCTTGCCAGCGGGCGTGATGGTGACGTTGTTGCCGATCCGCGCGTTCTTATCAATGATGGCGTTCTCGATGCGCGTGTTGTTGCCGATGCCGACGTGCGGCAGGCCGAGGCTGTTTTGTTTCAGGATGGATTCGTTGGATTCGTAGTAGTCGCAGCCGAGCATGACGACGCGGCGGAGTTTGCTGCCCTCGCCCACGATGCTGCGCAGTCCGACGATGCTGTGCTCGATGGTGGCGTGGTTGATGATGCAGCCGTCGGAGATGATGGCGTGGTCAATCTGCGCGCCGTTGATCTTGGAGCCGGGCAGAAAGCGCGGGCGCGAGAAGATGGGCGCGCTCATGTCGAAAAAGTTGAAGCGCGGGAGTTCGCTGGCGACATCGAGGTTGGCCTCGAAGAAGGAGCGGATGGTGCCGATGTCTTCCCAATAGCCTTGATAGACGTAGGAACAAACTTTGTGGGTCTTGATGGCGCCGGGGATGATGTGCTTGCCGAAGTCAATGAGGTCGTTGTCGAGGAGTTCTTTGATGACGGCGCGGTTGAAGACGTAGATGCCCATGGAGGCGAGGAACAATTCCTTGTCCTCCTTGATGCCGAATTCGGAATACGAGTTGCGGTCGAGCCGGAGGGTGTCGAGCACGGCGGGGTCTTTGGGTTTTTCCACGAAGCGGGTGATGCGCCGGGTCTCGTCAATGTGCATGATGCCGAGCGACTGCGCGTCGTTGCGCGCCACGGGGATGGTGGCGATGGTGATGTCCGCGCCGGACTCGGCGTGTTGCGCGATGACGGCGCGGAAATCCATGCGGTAGAGCTGGTCGCCGGAGAGGATGAGCATGTATTCGAACGGATGATTCATGAAGTGAATCATGTTCTTGCGCACGGCGTCGGCGGTGCCTTGATACCACGAGGTGTCGGTGGCGGTCTGTTCGGCGGCGAGGATTTCCACGAAGCCGCCGGTGAAGTGATCGAACTTGTAGCTCTGCGCGATGTGGCGGTGCAGCGAGGCGGAGTTGAACTGCGTGAGGAGATAGACGCGGCGCAGGCCGGAGTTGATGCAGTTGGAAATGGGGATGTCCACGAGCCGGTATTTGCCGGCGAGCGGCACGGCGGGTTTGGCGCGCTCCTGCGTGAGGGGGAAGAGCCGTTTGCCTTGGCCGCCGCCCATGATGACGGAGAGGACGTTGCTGGTGTTGGGGGATTGTCGTGTAGTCGCCATATTGATTCCGTTCTTGCGAACCACTATGCCAGCTATAATCTCGCGTTCAACCGTGAAAACGAAAAGGAGCGGAATAATTTCGCCGGCGACGCTATGAATCTCCGTCGCCAACCTTAATCAACTACCCAACTCAATCCCACTATGTGCGGCATCATCGGATACGTCGGCAAACAACAGGCCACCCCCATCCTGCTCGAAGCGTTGCGCCGCCTTGAATACCGCGGCTACGATAGCGCGGGCATCGCCGTGCTCCGCGCCGGCGACCTCCAGATCGTCAAGCACAAGGGCAAGATTGATGAAGGCCTCGGCAAAATTCTCGCGCTCCATTCCCCCACCGGCCACATCGGCATCGGCCACACGCGCTGGGCCACGCACGGCCCGCCCTCGGACGCAAACTCCCACCCGCACCTCGACCAGTCCGGCCGCATCGCCATCGTCCACAACGGAGTCATCGAAAATTACGAGCCGCTCAAGAAACGCTTCCTCGCCGCCGGCCACCAATTCCATTCCGCCACCGACACCGAAGTCCTCGCTCACCTCATCGGCGAACATTACGCGAAGCTTCAAGGCCAGCCCACCGGTGCGAACCACCCGCTCACTCAAGCCGTCATGAACGCCCTCCGCGAAACCATCGGCGCCTACGGCATCGCCGTCCTTTGCAAAGACCACCCCGACGTCATCGTCGGCGCACGACGCGGCTCGCCGCTCATCGTCGGCGTCGGCGAGGGAGAAAATTTTCTCGCCAGCGACGCCACCGCCATCGCCCCGCACACGCGACAGGTGATCTACCTGAACGACTACGATGTCGTCACCCTCACCGCCGACCGCTTCAACGTCGTCAACCTCGGCGCGGACACCGCCACCGTGCAGATCACCAAGCTGGAGCACGACGCCGAGGCCGCCGAGCGCGGGAAATACGCGCACTTCATGCTCAAGGAAATCTTCGAGCAACCCCGCACCGTCGCCGCCGCCCTGCGCGGGCGCGTGGATTTGAATGAGGCCACGGCCAAGTTCGGCGGGCTGAACCTTTCCAGTGCGGAACTGCGCAGCATTGACCGCATCATCATCACCGCCTGCGGCACGAGCTGGCACTCGGCGTTGCTGGGCGAATACTTGTTCGAGGAGCTGGCGCACATCCCCGTCGAGGTGGAATACGCCAGCGAATTTCGCTACCGCAACGCGCCGGTGGAAAAGAACACTCTCATCCTCGCCATCACCCAATCCGGCGAAACCGCCGACACCCTCGCCGGCCTGCGCGAAGCCAAGCGCCGAGGCCACAAAGTTCTCGCCATCTGCAACGTCGTCGGCAGCAGCATCGCCCGCGAAGCCGATGGCGGCATCTACCTGCACGCCGGCCCGGAGATCGGCGTCGCCTCCACCAAAGCCTTCACCTCCCAAGTCACCGTGCTGACCCTGCTCGCCCTGCTCATGGGACGGCTACGGATGTTATCCTCCATCCGCGGCCGGCAGATTCTCGAGGCGCTGGAAGCCTTGCCCACACAGATCGAACAGATGCTCCGGCAAGACGCCGCCATCGCCAAACTCGCGCAGAAATACATCAAGGCGCAGAACTTCTTCTTCATCGGTCGCCAATACAATTTCCCCGTCGCCCTCGAAGGCGCGCTCAAGCTCAAGGAAATTTCCTACATCCACGCCGAGGGTTATCCCGCCGCCGAGATGAAGCACGGACCAATCGCCCTCATTGACGAGGAGACGCCCACCGTCGTCATCGCGCCGAGCGACGCGATGTATGAAAAGACGTTGAGCAACCTCCAGGAAATCAAGGCGCGCGGCGGCCCCATCATCGCACTCGCCACGGAGGGCAACACCGCCATCGGCAAGCAATGCGATGACGTCCTCTATTTGCCCGACACGTTGGATTGTCTGTTCCCGCTGCTGGCCGTCGTGCCGTTGCAACTGCTCGCGTATCACATCGCCGTCGCTCGCGGCTGCGATGTGGACAAGCCCCGCAACCTAGCCAAGAGCGTGACGGTGGAGTGAGTGAAGAGGTAGGGCTGCGTTGCCACGCGGCTTTTTTTGGCGGAGCAGCAGCTCTGCCCTGCCGGAGCGTTGGAGAAAACTTCTATCCGCGGAACGTGTTGTATTCCTCGTGGCTGCTGATCCAAACCCAACCTAACTTCCGAAGCTGGGGAGCGTCTTCGGTGCGTCCGGGTCTTCCTTCCGGCAGTGCCCTGATTTGGAGTGCGCGGTCATGCCCGCGCACTCCAAATCCTTCCGACCGGCGAACCCATTGTGGACTTCGGCCACTGCCTGCTGCGGCTGCACAACGCGGGGTGAATCATTGCGGGCGGAATTTTTCGCGTTCCAAAATCCCAAAGGGATTGAATCATTCAGCCTAGGGTTGCGAGGAACGAGCTACCCTGGGTCCGCAGCCGATTGAATTCATCAACCCTGAAAGGGTTGAACTGGTCGCGGGGATGCGGCGGTTGCGGATGATGCAACCCCGTTGGGGTTGGAATGGTTTTGCGGGCTGTTCCCAGGGTAGTCCCGCAGGGCGGGCCAACCCAGGGCTGGATGATTAAATCCCGTTGGGATTCTGGGCGGGAAAACAAAGCGGGTGGTGGTAGGCAAATTCCGGGTTAACGACTAAGGCTCAGCGACCCGGCCCACGGGACGCAACGATTGCAACCGCGATGCAATGGCTGGTTTCGCTGCAGCGCATGGTTAGGCGTATCCATATCAACGCAAGAAATACATGAGCACGGGCAAACCAACGAGAAAAAACCAACCCGCGATGGAAACTAGAATTGGTGGTGTCTCGGTATTGATATTGCCGCCTCGGCCAACGTAGCCAGTCAAACTACCCAACTCATGGGGAAACCAAATGAGAGCCAGCGGCAGCAGCAATACCGCGCAGCCTTTGAAGACCTGCAAGGTGATGCCGCCTGCATGGACGATCATGGCGATGGCGTAGCCGAGTGCAATCAGCAGTCCGAGTATCTTTCCGATAGTGATTTGCATTGGCGATGCTCGATACGCCTAACGACCCAAGCTCAGCGACCCGGCGCACGGGACGCCACGATTGCAACCGCGACGCTCCCGCCGGATTCGCTGCAGCGCATGGTTAGGCCACACAAGCGTCATAACTCAAAAAATGTGGAACGAACGCAACACACCAACGGCGCAAATCAAACTGCCCGTGCCAAGTAAAATAAAAACCGCCATGCGCTTGCTTCCGCGAAACTCTCTCAATAAACCAGCGGCAGCAAAAGCTAATCCGAAAATTGGCACACCTGCCGGATTCGCAAACGCAAATGCTCCAACTCCGAATACGACAGCTAAAAGTCCGAAGAAAATGCTCATGGTGTGATGTGCCCTAACATCTAAGTCGAGGACCCATTATCGCCTATCTCGATGTTCATAGGGCGACTCTATTTCGGACTTTTTTTCTGGTCAAGAAGCCTTTACGCATGGGTTTGCCGTGCCTATTGAAAAGACAAACCGGACACTGCTGGCGAGGTTGGTGACCAATCCGAAACTTCGTTGGATCGCTGTCAGCACGGTGGTGTATTCCTTTCTTTCAAACTCCCGTAGCAGCCGACGTGAGGAGGCTCTGATTTGCGATTGATTTGAGCCTCCTCAAGTCGGCTGCTACGGGAGTTTGAAAGAAAGGAATCCACCACCGTGCCGACAGCGATCCAACGAAGTTTCGGATTGGTCACC
>JANMJO010000172.1:0-15715 GCA_031371425.1 Verrucomicrobiales bacterium
GAAGAACGGGTCGTAGACGCGGTCCTGAATCGCGTCCGGAATTCCTCCGCCGTCGTCGCTGATCCGGACAACTGCGTAGGGAGGCTCGAGCCGGGTCGAGATGAAGATCCCCCCGCGCGAGATGTTCACCGAATACTTCTGGATGAAGGTCTCGATATCGGGATACTTCAGCTTGATTCGCAAGACTGCCCCTTGGATGCCATCCATCCGGCAATTCCAACCCACCATCGTGTGATGATACTTTCGGGTCTGGCCGTGATCGCGCAGCACCTTGATCTTCTCGTGCAGGTCGTCGCTGTTGGTCACGACCGCGCCGGCCTCGCCAAAAGCACCAAGGTTTTTTCCGGGATAAAAGCTGTTGCCCGCCGCATCTCCGAGTGCGCCAGTGCGCCGCCCTTTGTAGCGCGCCCCTTGGGCTTGGGCATTGTCCTCAATGACCTTCAACCCGTGCCGCCGGGCAATCACCATGATTGCATCCATGTCCGCAGGCTGACCATAAAGATGGACTGGCATGATGGCTCTGGTGCGGGGGGTGATGGCTGCTTCCAGCAATGCGACATTCAGATTGTAAGTTTGCGGATTCGGCTCGACCGGCACCGGCGTCGCGCCGGCGTAGGAAACCGCCAGCCAGGTTGCGATGAAAGTGTTCGTCGGGACAATGACTTCATCGCCCTTGCCGATGTCGTATGCCTTGAGAATTAGATGCAGCGCATCGAGCCCGTTGCCGACCGCGACGCAGTGTTTCGCCTCGCTATAGGTCGCGTATTCGGCCTCGAACGACTCCAGTTCGCTCCCCATCAAATACCAACCGGAGTCCATGACGCGATGGTAGGCGGCATCGAACTCGGCGCGCAGCTCGTCGTAAGCAGGCTTCAGTTCAAGGAATGGCACATTCATTTCAGCGGAGGGATTTGAGGAATTCCTGATAGTCGCGGTAATAATCGGACTCGTCATAATGATTCGAGGCCAGAACAATGCAGACCGATCCGGATGAGAAGTTGTCCAGCTCGCGCCAGATCATCGGACACAGATAGAGTCCGTAATACGACCGGTTCAAATGGAAACGTTGCTTCTCTTTCCCGTCGTCAATGACCACATCAAAGCTGCCAGCCATCGCGACGATCAGCTGGTGCAGTCCCTTGTGCGCGTGCCCGCCGCGCTCGCTGCCGCCAGGCACGTCGTAGAGATAATAGACGCGCTGAATCTTGAATGGGACGTGCCGCTCGCCCTCGATGAACGTGAGATTTCCACGGGGCTCGTGAATCTTTGGCAGGTTGATAATCTTGCAATCGATGAGTGCCATAATTTAATGAGGTTGAAACGGACGTTCACTACAGTTTTAACCGGATAAATTTCCAGCGGGTCATGTGGACGGGGTTAATCTGAAAATCATTCGCAGCCTTTGCCGCTCCGGGTCAGACTGCCAGCTCTGGCACCGGCACGACCAATTGCGGTTTCAAATGCAGGTAGCGAGTGGCCGCCCTTTTCACATCAATGTCCGCATAAACCCGCTCCACCTGCGCCACGGTCAGTTCGACCACCGGCGACACCACGGCGGGGGGAACGGCATGGTTTTTCGCGTAAAGACAAAGATCGAGTTTCTCATGCGGCAGGGAGAAATAGAATTCATCCTGTCCCTGCTCCAGACTGTAGGTGTCCGTCGTCGGTGGGCGTTGCCGGATGCTATCCGGAACTCCGAGAAACTCCGCCAGTTGGTAAACTTGTGTCTTGTAGAGATGCGCAATCGGCTTCAGGTCCGCTGCGCCATCGCCCAGCTTCACAAAAAATCCCTGGTCGTATTCCAAACGGTTCGGCGTGCCGGCCACCGCGTAGTTCAGGCGGTCGGCATAGTAGTATTCCATCATCTTCCGCACGCGCTGCTTGAAGTTGGTCGCCGCCAAAACCCCCAGATACGCCTCCAATGAAAGCCGCTTTTTTTGGAGCGTCCCGTCAGGCGCTTGCGCGACGATGCTGAAGTAGTTGAAACCTTGGTTGGCCAGAATATTCTCAAGCACCAGTTTGCTTTTCCAGCCTGCGCCATATTCCGGTATGGCCAACTGGATGGCCTGATCCTGCCGCGCGTAGCATCCCGCCGCCCCCAAGATTTCCGTGATCTCTTCCACCGCCGAATCAAACCCGTAATGGCTGGAAACCGCCTGACTGAAGTGCAACGTGTCCGCCGCCGAATGGCGGTCTGGCATGTGAATACCAAACACGCGCGCCTTCCCCACAGCTTGCACACACAGCGCCGCAGTGACGGAACTGTCTATGCCGCCTGAAAGCCCCACAACCAATCCCCGGCGCTTGAACACGGCCAGCAACCGCTGAATTTCCAGGGTGATCAACCGCACTTGCTCGGGGCAATCAATCCGCAATGATTCTTTTGAAAAAGCTGGTGTAGTCATAAGTCTAGAGCGTTTTGCTGCGGTTAGATGGCGCATTGCTGAACTGGAACGTGCTGCGACTCGCCGTCCATTCGCCGGAGAGCTGCTTTGAGAACTTTACCGGACTGATTCTTGGGCAGTTGATCGCAGAATTGCACCCACTTGGGCTGTTTGAAAGCTGGCAGCCGCCGCCGGAGATGTCCCTTCACGCCTTCCGCCGTCAGTGCCGAATCGCAGACCACCACGAACACCTTGATGGCTTCTCCCAAAATCTCATCCGCCACACCCACCACCGCCGTCTCCAGCACACCGGGGATTTCCAGCACCGCATCTTCAATCTCTTTGCTGCTGACCCGGTTTCCGCCCACCTTGATGATGTCGCGCGCCCGTCCGGTCAGGAAAATGTAGCCATCCCGATCCTCATAGCCCAAATCGCCGGTGTAATAATAGCCGTTCCGCAACACTTCCGCCGTCGCCGCCGGAGACTTCCAATAGCCCATCATGATATTCGGACCGCGCGCCGCAATCTCCCCCTGCACTCCGACCGGAAGCCGGTTGCCACTCGCGTCGGCGATGATGACCTCCACGTTGGGAATGGCCCGACCGATGGCTCCCCACTTCCTCGGCAAGACTTCCGGCTCGACATAAGTCAGCCGCGGGCTGGCCTCGGTGCTGCCATACATCACAAACAGCCGGGCGGGTTGGAAGACTTCCACGACCGCCTTCTGCAATGCCGGGGACATGCCGCCGCCGGCTTGAGTCACAAACCGCAGCTTCAAAAACTTGCGCGCCTTCAAATCGGACTTGTTCAGCAGGATTGAAAAAGTGGATGGCACACCCGCAAAACCCGTCACCTCCAAGTCCCGCATCGTGTTCAGCACCGTGCACGGAAAAGCAAAGCGGTTGTCTATGACCAGTGATCCGCCGCTCAAAAAGTGACTGTAGATCAGCGAACGCCCGTAAATGTAATAAAAGGGAAGCACCACCAGCATCCGATCGCTATCGCGGAGCGCGAGGTATTCGACGATGGATTGCGTGTTACTGGTCAGGTTGCGGTGCGAAAGCATCACGCCTTTCGGCTCCCCGGTAGAACCGGACGTGTAGATTATTGAAGCCAGATCAAGGTCGCTTTGCGCTGCCACCGAAAACGGCTGGAGTTCACCCCGGAACACATCGGTCAGAAAATGCCGCCACACGCCTGAACAGTCCGGTGAAACTTCCTGTTGCTTCTGATCCACCAGCACATACTTCAACGCTGGCAACTCATCAAGAATGCCGGCCCATTGCAGATGAAACTTCGCCCCCGCGATCAGCACGCCCGCCTCGCAGTCCAGCAGCAGGTGTTTCAGTCCTGCGCCGGTCAGTTCGGTGTTGAGCGAGACATCCACCGCTCCTGCCTTCAGGACACCGAAATGCGCGGCGAGATAGGCGAACGAATTTTCCAGCAGCAGCGCCACGCGATCGCCCCTTTTCACGCCCAGGCGGATGAGATAAGCGGCAAGCAGGTCGGCCTCACGGTTGATTTCGCCATAAGTCTTCCAGGCATTTTCGAACCACACCGCCGGCTTGTCAGGATAAGCGCGGGCAGCTTGTTCCAATATCGCTTGCACTAACATGAGTTCAGCAGGGTTGCAGAAGGTTTATGTTTTGCCGCCGCCGATTGATCACTTTCACATTGTCACGACTAGACAGGGCGACAACCGGGCGGAAGTGGGATGCAAATTGATATTGGATCAACTGCGTGGAAAGAATTCCCGCCAAAGCCATGTCGTCAGTCTCTCCGATGGGGCTATCTTGATCCAGCTTGGCCACCAGTTGGCGCACCGCCACCGGGTTGAATATGCCTGCTGCATTTACAGCCTGTTCGGACAGCATTTCCCGCACATAACCGGGAGCGGCGGCGTGGAAAAAGCTCTTGTGGATTGGTGCCCGATATGGGCGCTTCCGGCGACCCGAGATTTCCTTGGGCAAATACTTCCGAGCCATCTGGCGCAACAGATACTTGTCATTCAACCCGCGCAACTTCATCCGCGCCGGCAGACGGTTGCAAAATTCCACCACTCGAAAGTCGAGGAACGGATAACGCCCCTCCACCGAATGCGCCATCGCCACGCGGTCTCCCTGGGAAGACAGGAGATATTGCGCGAGGAAGATTGATGCTTCCAGAAACTGCGCCTTGCCCAGCGCGCTCCATGTTTCAAAGCCATCGGGATAACTGACCTCCGCATCCTCCTGATCGCGCTGTTCTGCAACCCTCGCCGTGAAATCCCGCGAGAAGAACCGGCGGGTGCGCCGGTTGTTGCGCCAGCGAACGGTATGCGAATAATCGTTCGTGCCAGTTTCGCTCAACCCGGCCCCAAAAAACGCGGCCAGATACTCCGTCCCGGCGTCATTGAGCTTTGCGATATCTGGATACAATCGCTTCAAAAGGAGACGCCGCCATTTCGAGCCCGGATTCTGCGCCCAAAAGCGGCGTATCTTGGCCTCTTTGAATATGTCGTAGCCCGCCAGAAACTCATCCGCGCCCTCGCCTGTGAGCACCACCTTGAATCCATGGTCGTGGACCAACTTCGAAAGCAGAAACATCGGCGCCGGTGACGTTCGCATCACCGGCACTTCCGTGTGCCACATCACCTCCGGGAAAACACGCGCGATATCCTCATGAGTTGCCCGCACCACATGATGCTCCGTGCCCAGACGCGCCGCCATCTCTCGCTGAAATTTGCTCTCATCAAACTGCTCGTCGCTGAAGGCGATTGAAAATGTATCCAGACGGCTCACCCCCAACCTCCTGATGATTGCCGCAATAGTGGAAGAATCCAGCCCGCCGCTCAGATAAGCCCCCACCGGCACGTCCGCCCGCAGCCGGACGCGCGTGGCATCGGTCAACAGGTCATGGAACTCTTCCTGATAATCCGCCTGCGACCGTTCGCCACCAACATCCGGAAACTCCAGCTTCCAATATGCCTTCACCGTCACCTGCCCGGCTTGCGCCATAAGATAATGACCCGGTGGCACCTCAACTATCCCTCGAAAACAAGACCGGGGCGAAAGACAGCTCCAGTAGGTGAAAATCTGATCCACCGCCACCGGGTCCATCTCGGCCTTCACCTGCGGATCGGTCAGTATGGATTTGATCTCGGATGCAAAAATCAGCCGTCCGCCCGTTTGCGTGTAGAACAACGGCCGGACTCCCACGCGATCGCGCGCCAGAAAAAGGGAGCGGTCATTTTCGTTCCAGATGGCGATGGCAAATTGGCCATTGAGCAGCCGCAGACATTCTGGCCCGTGTTCCTCATACAAATGCAGGACAACTTCCGTGTCTGTGTTGGTGGCGAAGCGGTGGCCTTGAGCCTCCAAATCCACCCTCAGTTCCATGTAATTGAAAATCTCGCCGTTGAAGACAATCCACAGGCTCGCGTCTTCATTCGCAATCGGCTGCTGACCACCGGACAAATCAATAATGCTCAACCGCGCACTGCCCAAGGCAACCTGATCCGCCATATAAATCCCAAACTCATCCGGTCCGCGATGCCGCATCATTCCCAACATCCGGCGCATCGCCACCTCCAGCGGCGGCAACGTATCGGCCACACTCAAGATTCCGGCAATGGCACACATGGAATAGCGCGGTGAAGTCTTCCCCATTCAAGCCAGGCAAGCTCCCTGCTTCCGCCCGATGTAACCCGCCAGCTTGCTGACTGAATCAAAATTCTCGGGCAAAATGTCGGATGGCGGCACCTCGATGCCGTAGCTCTTGCTGACGAATGCGACCAGTTCCATCACCCCGATTGAATCGATGACCCCCGCATCCAGCAGCGACGCGTCATCGGCATGATCAAACGCGTCACCGCTGAACAGCATATTCTGGGCGATGTATTTTTTGACCTGCGATCTGACATTGGATTCGTTCAGTGACATAATTTTGATTAGGTTGATGGTTAATCTGACTTTAATCCGCTTCCCTCCACCCCGCTTTTTCTCGTGTATCAATCAATTCCACATTCAGATTATTTTTTGCCAGGAAGAAGGCGATGTCGTGATTCTGAAAAGCCTCACCGGGTTCGGGTGGCACAAGAAATTTGGCCCCGCCCGCTTCCAGCAACGGGATCTGCACCTTCAGATTCTCGCACCTGAAACACAGGTGATGCAGTCCGCCGCCCCTGCGGGCAAACCCGAACACCGGCGAATCCAGCGCGGTGGGCTCCACCAGCTTGACCGGCAGCGAACCCTCCTTGGAAAGGAAAACCACCCGCACCCGCTGCCTAGTGTTGATGACGATGTCGGAATGCCTCCGATACCCGAACATCTCCGCCCACTGCGCAATCCCCTCCTCCAACGACCGGACAACAACCCCAATGTGATCAATGACCATAAGCTTTTTACTTTGCCGCAGTCTGGCCGACCCACGCCTCAAACCCCAATCCCTCCCACGGCATCCCCCGATCATACCGGTATTGCCACGGATAAGGATTCCCCTTTCCCATCACCGCATACTTACGGATGTCCATCACAACTTTGGCGGGGTCGCCCATCGCCAGCGAAAAATCTGGCAGCCGCCTATTGACCACTGAATTGGCCCCAATCAGGCAATTTCCCCCCACTTGAATCCCCGGAAGAATCACCGCGTGCACCCCCACCAGAGAATAATCGCCGATATGCCCACCCTTGATGTCCGTCGAGGGCGGATACGAATCATTCGTCATCACCGAAAACGGATACATGAAAACGCAATTCCCCAACGAACAGCTCTGTGCAAGATGCACGTTGCTGTGCAGCCGACAATAGTTGCCGATAGTCACGTTCCCCTGAATGTCGGACAGAGTTCCGATGCAACATCCCTCACCGATGCCGGAATGCTCCCGTATCGTCACCCTGTGACCCGATGAAAACCGTGGGCCAATGACGCATCCGGCATAAATAATCGCGTGACTTCGCACCAGCGAACCTGCCCCGATTACCGTCGGCGGGTTACCATATCCGGCATCACGATAATACGCATCCAGCGGCTCACCGATTACGCAATCGTTGCAAATGACCGAATCATCCCCAATCTCCACGTTGTCATAAATGGTGGAGTTATCCCCGATCTTCACATTCCTGCCGATCTTGGACTTCGGACTGATGCAAACATTCTGGCCATTGAATTTCATATCGAAATTAATTTGTCTTACGGCACCACCTGTATCCGATAGAACCGCTGTGCGCTTGAACCACCCAAGGCATTGGTCGCGGTGGTTGTCATCCCGGTGGCCAACACATCAGGAGGCACGGCGATCCAATTTGTAGCTCCCAATTCCTCGATATATTCCAGCCGATACGCATGATTGGAGATGGAACTCCACGTCACGACAGCGATACCAGTGGATACGCTGATGGATATTATCACCGGCGGCGGCTCTGGCGTCAGCACCGTCACCGTGAACACATTCGTCGCCGTCAACGCCCCGTCGCTCGCCACCGTCACAAAGTCATTCGTCCCCGGCACATCGCCCAACCCCGGCGTCCATGTGATCACACCGTTCGTGTCAATCACCGCCCCCGCAGGCCCGCTCAACGTGTAGCTCAACGCCTGCACAGGCTCATCCGCGTCCGTCGCCCGGTTTGTCACCACCAACGCAACCTGGCCCACCAGCGTCCGGTTCGGCTGCAATCCCAGCACCGGCGCCACGTTCACTTCCGTCACCACCACCGTGAACACGTTCGTCGTCTGCAACGTCCCGTCGCTCACCACCGTCTTCAAAACGTTCGTCCCCGGACCTTGTCCCTCGCCCGGCGTCCACGTGATCACACCGTTCGTATCAATGCTCGCCCCCGCTGGCCCGGTCAGCGTGTAGCCCAACACCTGCGCCGGGATGTCCGCATCCGTCGCCGCGTTCGTCACCGTCAGCAAGCTGTGCTCCGCGATAATCTGGTTTGTCTGCGCTGACAGCACTGGCGCTGTGTTCACTTCCGTGACGACCACGGTGAAGGAGTTTGTCGTGAACAGAGGCGACATCCCATTGTCGGTCACAATGGTCGTGAACACGTTGGTGCTCGGACCTTGGGCTTCGGCGGGCGTCCAGGTGATCACGCCGTTGGTGCTGTTAATCACCGCTCCGGCCGGCGGATTCAGGAGTTGGTAGGTCAGATGTTTGGGCGCGTTCGTCACCACGATGTCGAGTCGGACTAGGTCAAAATTGGCAGGAGAGACCGGATTCCCGCCGCCCGTCCAGATCGCTAACCGGGGATTCAAGAATGACTGGCTCGCCTGCCCCAGCAACGCCCAATTCGTCCCATCGATCGAGTAAAGCACGCTGACGTTTCCGGTGACGGGATCGCGATCCAATCGCTGATGCATATTGGTGACGGAACTTAAGCCGTCGATAAAATGAGATGGCATCCCGTTTAATTCTGCAACCATCGCCGCCGCCTCGCCGCCGAGACCGGTGTTATATGCCAGCCCTGCCTGCACATAATTGTCATCGTCCTGATACAGCAGGAGGTGGGCTTGCTGAACGTTCTGGGTCGGGGCAAAGAAGAGTTCCAGCCGCAGGCTCACCCAATTCGATGACAGATTCCGCAATAGCTGATTGCGCGTGCTGTTGTAGGCGACACCCCACAAGTCACCGTCATCGCAAGGTATCCGCAGCACTCCCGGGTGCGCCGCTTGATCGTAAGAAACCACCAGCCCGTTCGTGGTCTCGGTATTGCGCGGCACGCCGTTGGTGGTCCGGGCAATAAAATCCCAGCCGTCGGCCAGCAGCGACGCCCGGTTTGTGTAGGCAAAACTGATGGTGTTCGTGGTCAACTGCCCCACGTTGCCCACGTCCGTGATTTCAAAGTCCGTTCCTGTGTTCGTCACAACCAAAGTTGCGAACTCCGCAATCGTCCTGTTGGTCTGCGCCGGCAGGAGCAGCGGGCTGGCGACCACGGTCACGGTGAAGCTGTTGGTCGCGCTCAAATGTTGTGCGTTGACCGCCGATGAATTTGTGTCTGTCACCACCGTCGTGAAGGTGTAAACGCCTGGCACCTGCGCCGCCGACGGCATCCATGTGATGACGGCACTCGCGCTGATCACGGCATTGGTCGGATTGGACAGCAGCGTGTAGCCCAATGGATTGGCCGGAATGTCCACATCCGTCGCTGCGTTGGCCACCACTAGCAATGTCTGGCCGATAATTGTCCGGTCAGGCAACGCGGGCAGCACCGGGGCCACGTTGATTTCATTGACCATCACCGTGAAACTGTTGCTTGCGCTTAACGTCGGAAATCCGTTGTCCCTCACCTCCACCATCACCGTGAAGTTCAAGCCACCATCCGTCTCCCCTGGAGTCCAACTCAACACGCCATTGGTCGCCATCGTCATCCCCGCCGGTGCGCCCGCGCCCAAGACGAACGTCAACGCGTTGGTCTCCGGGTCGGACGCTGTGTTGGTAATCACTAGCGTCTGGCCTTCGCCCAGTGTCACGTTGGCGTTGGTCGCGAGCAACGGCGGGTGATTTGTGATTGTCGAAATCGCCACCGCCACCCGTTGCGCGGATGGCGTCATCGGCACTTCAACGAAAAGCATCGTCGCGACACCAACGGTGCGAATGACGTAATTGGTGGTTGCCACCCCGTCCACCGACAGCCCCAGCACGGCCTGAATTCCAGACACGTCCACCTGCAATGTCACCAGGTCGTTGGTGCGGATGGCGGTCTCAAAACTCCGCAGGCTGGATGGCGTCAGGGGCAGGCGGTAACAGTCAAAAGCAACGAGGCTCACTGTCTCCACGTAGTTGGAGATCACGGTGCGATCCCGCTGGAGAATGTATTTCACCACCGTGCCGATTGGAGCCACCCAGATATCCTTGCCCACCGAGTAGGCGACAGCGCCATCGTCATCGCTCACGCCGTGAAATACCAGATTAGCCCATTTGCCCTGCGCGATGGCGTTGTTCACCACGGTCTTGAAATCGGCAGGCGGCAACGGATTGGACCCGTGCGAACTGAAGCTATTCAGATTCATGAAATCATGCGGTGTCGGATCTTCCAGCATATTCAAATTGAACCCGCGGGCGGAGAGCACGTAGTCCGCCGCCACCGACTCCATCCGCTTGTCCACAATGCCGCACGTCCACGCCAGTGAGATGACATCGGCACACGGCTGCATGGTAGCGCAGACCCCGGCGCGATTGGGCTCGATTTGCGTGCGCAAAGTCGGCTCATCGAAGATGGCGCAACTATGGTCAACAAGGTGCATCCCCAACTCCATGCCCGCCTGATGATAGGTGTTAAAGAATGCCGGGGCAGTCGTTCCGTTCATCACATAGGTGCCAGCAAACCCGTTCGTGACCAGAATCTCGAACATGCTCGGCTGCCCATCATCCACCGACACGCTCAAAGCCCCGTTTTTTCCACCCTTCCAGACGGAAACGCCGGCGCGGGCAGCTGGGTTGACGATCAACGTCGTCGGCAACACGAGCGGACTGTTGGCCGCTCCGGGAGCTGTAAACACTAGGTTGGTTTGGTAGATGCCGGCAACCAGACCCGTCGGGTCAATAGCCACGTCAAAGCTTCCTGAGGCTACGCCGCTGGCGGGGCCGTTGGTGGAAGAAACCAGCAACCACGACGGCGGATTCGCCAGCGTCCAGTTCAAGGCGTTCGGGCCGCGGTTAATCACATTCACATTTTGAATCGTCGGGCACGGCTGACCCGCCACAGAGTTGAAAACGAGGGCCGTCGGTTGCACGACGAGCATTGTGGTGACCGGCGTGTCGTTCGTCACAATATCAAGTCGCCGCAAACCGGCGTTGGGAAAGTTTGTGACGTCATTGGATGATCCGCCCACCCAGATTCCGAGTCGCGGATTCACCAACGCCTGACTGATTTGCCCCACTGATATCCAAGCTGCTCCGTTCTCCGAGTAGGAAGCTAGAATATCCCCAGCGAACAGATCCCGATCCAACCTCAACTGCACGTTCGTGGCTGTGGTATAGAGATAATTTACGATGGCCGCCGCGCCGTTGCTCTCCCGAACGAATCCCACCAACCCGCCGCCGGTATAGCCCCGACCAATCTCGATGTAATTGTCGTCATCCTGGTATAGCACCAGGTTCGCCTGCTGAACATTATCCGTTGGCGAAAACTCCAATGTCAGCATCGCACTCAACCAGTTCGATGACAAAGCAGTGAAGATGCTGTTCTTCGTGTCGTTTCCGGCAGCCCATAAGTCACCGTTCGACGGCGGAATCAAAAGCACTCCCGGATGCGCCGTTTGATCGTATGACACATCAGGCGGCGTCGTGCCGTTGGAGGTTTCAGTATTCCGCGCGCCGCCGCCAGCAGTCTGCGCCATGAAACTCCAACCAGCCGCCAGTAGCGCCGACCGGTCGGGGTAATTGAAATAAATGCTGTTGGTGGCGGCATAAACTGGAGCGAAAGTTTTGCCCAACATGAGAGCTAGCATCAGGAGAGATAGCGTTTTCATTTTGATTTGTCCTGTTGGATTTGGTGAGCTGCGCTGGAGATTTCTCGCACTGTATTCACAGCGAGTTGTTCGTAGGCCAACCCGCAGCGGCAGACGAGGCGTGACTCGGAAGGAGACGTGAGTTTTTCACCGCAACGGCAGACCCATCCGGCAAACCGGGCGGGGTTGCCAATGACCAATGCATGATCCGGAACATCATGGGTGACCACAGCCCCTGCGGCGACCATCGCCCAGCAGCCGATTTTCAGCCCCGGCAGGATGGTGCAGTTGGCACCGAGAGAGCATCCTTCCCGCAGCAAGGTTTGCAGAAATTCAGGCGGATATGACCGGCTTCGGGGACGCTTGTCATTCGTGAATGTGGCATTCGGCCCGATGTGAACATCGTCCTCCACCAATAGCCCATCCCACAGCCAGACCCCGCACTTGACCGTCACGCGGTTGCCAATCCGAACCTTCCCCTCGATAAAGCAGTAATCGCAGATGTTGCAGTCCTCGCCAATGACGGCACCGCTCAACACATGCACAAAGGCCCACACGCGTGTCCCCTTGCCGATGGAGACGACATCGTCAACGACTGCCTGGGGATGCTGGAAGAAGGAGTCCATATTTCTGTCACCGCCAATTGAAAATCATGTGGGAGCAAATTTTCCGGGGCTTCGCGCTGTGGCCAATGACTGGAAGCCGAGGTCGGGTTCTTCGCCGGTTTCGATGAAGCGAGATGGGTTCAAGCACCGGCTCCACCTGATCAATGCACGATAAGTCGCCAGACGATTGGCCAGAGCTTCGGACGGTCTCAAGCAATGGAGCAGCCCATATCCAGCGGCGCGCAATCCATAGGCAAGGAGTGAAATGCGGTGAATCTGCAGCGCGCCTGCTTTTCCGTAATGCTTGTGGAAATACCTGTATTTGCTGCGTTCCGTCTCGATGACGACCCGGATTGGATACCCGCCTCGGTTCTGGCCACCGATGTGCGTTATCTCCGCCGCAGGACAAAAGAGAACTGAACTTCCGGAATTCCAGATGCGATGACACAGGTCCGCGTCCTCGAACTGGTGGAAAAACCGTTCGTCAAACCCTCCCAGATCGCGCAGAAGTTCTCCGCGCACGAGAAGGCAGCATCCGGCTTGGAATCCGATCTCCCGTTCCGTCCGTCCCTCCCAACCATCGTATGTGTCCGAAAGGTTTAATCCCAGCAAACGCGACAACCAGCGGACGCACAAGGCTGCGGTCAAATAGCGCCCTGCAGTCGGTCTCGGTTGTGCGGTGCGCTGGAAGGAGCCGTCCAAATTGAGAACGCGACATCCGAAGGCTCCGGCCTCGAGATGACAGTCTGCGTAGGCGACCAATTTTTCCAAGGCGCGGTCATGGATGATGGTGTCCGGGTTCAGGATGAGGACATAGTCACCTCGTGCGACGTGGAATCCCGCGTTGTTTCCCGGCCCAAATCCGAGATTGCAGCCATTTTCCACCAGTTGAACCTTCGGGAAATGCTCACGAACGCAAGCTGCCGAACCGTCGGTGGAGCCGTTGTCCGCCACGATGACCTCGAAATCAATGGAGCTCGTTTCAGCGTAGATCGAACGGAGACACTGGCCGATGACACGCCCATCGTTCCAGCAGATGACAACAATCGAAAGTTTCATATTGTAGTTAACGCCGCAGGTCGCCGACGAGGGTGCGGCCGATTTTTCTAGCCAGACCGACCACCCCCATCCGACGGAGCAACCCTTCCTTGCCTTTCTCCCACAACCGGAGCAGCCGTCGCCGGCGGAGTTTCATCTGTGTGCGCCACTCCAACCGGCGAGCCGCCGAGCGATTTCCGTTTCCTTCACTTGAAATCCTGTGAGGTGATAAACCCTCCGCCATTGATCCAATGCCTGCCTCAACTGACCGGCGTCGCATAACCCGGCCCAGTCCGGCGTAGTCTTCATTCCGAACTGGAAGTCCCCGCGACACGGCCTCCGCGAGAATTGTGGCCCCGATATCTTCCCAACCCGGGTTGCCTGCAATCCCATGGAGCCGCGAGAGCCAGTAATTGCGCGGCGCAACGGGGACGGTATTGATTATCCGCGCAGCATTCGTGCAGTGAGTCCGGGGAATTTTTTTCAGCGCTTGCTCCAGATATTTCACCCAGCCGGGCAGGCAGTGGTGCTGCTTGATGCTCTCCCGCATGAGCCGGCCCTGTCGCCGCCGCTCCTCACCGTCGCGGATCAAGCGGGAGATTTGCTCCGCAAATTCCTCCACACTGACCGGCTGCGGGTTGGCCTCAAAAGCGATTCCGTCGGAGCAAAACGGCGGGGGAACAACGCGCGGCGCGCGCACGCACGGCAATGAGGCCAGTCCGGCTTCCAGCATCGCCGTGAGCGAGCCGATGGGAAATCCTTCGATGTAGATGTCCGCGCTGCGGTGGAACGGCGATAAGTTTTCCCGCCGACCCAAAGCACGAACTCGCCCGCCGGTCGTTTTCCAAAGCCAACGCCATTCCCCGTCGTCTTCCGGGCCGACCGCCACCAGCAGCGCCCCCGGATTCGCGAGCAGCACGGGCTGAATGCTTCTGCAAAAACTTAGATTCCGTGTGGGGGTATATTTGAAGGCCGATGCCACCGTCAACAAAATCACCGCATCTTGGGGCAGCCCCAGTTGCTCCCGTGCCGCGCGTTTTTCGGATTCAATGTTCTCCACCGCCTTCTCATCCAACGGATCAATCAGTGGTATTGGGACAATGGTCGTCGCGCCAATTCCACGACATTCCCTGGTCCACTCCTCACCGGAATCGCGGATTTCCAACACCAGATCGGCGATGGCTCCGGTGGCTTGGAACAGATGATCCGCGTGATTGAGAACAATGACCGGCGGCCCACCGGGTTGACTGAAAGCCGCCGCCGGCACAACGCTGTCAGGATGGGTGTGCAACACCACCACGTCGGCCTGTTCACAAGCGGCCAGCCGCAACTGCCGCGCACGCTCGGCCAAACCCAAACCCGGAGACAGCATGCGTATGTTTCCACCGGCGGCTTCAACCGCAGTCTTGAGTTTGTCTGAAAGCACCTCCCGCTGGTTCAAGAGCAGGACGCTGTGCCTTTCGATCCCGCTGCGGGTCTCAATCCACCGCGAGCACAACGCGGTGTGTCCGCCGATGACATAGGCCTCATCCATCACGTGCAAGAAGCGCCGCAGCCCGGTGGGGGGCGACTGGAAAAGTGGCTGCGAAATCTGCGCGTGACACCGGGCCAGTTCACTCTCGATTTTCAGGGAGGCGACTGCTCCAAAAAACGCACACCCCCCCGCCGACCACGCCGCGAGCGAAAGCCAGCCCAGAGCGGCATCAAGCTCTCCCCGCTCTCGGCTCTGCTCCCCCCGCGAAACGCACCAGTCAAAACCGGCAGTGGCGCAACGGCAGACTTCGTCCCAATTTGTATTTTCCTCCGCGAGTTGCATAGGTCATGGGCTGTGGCACGCCACTGCTTTCGGATGACGGCAAGGCTCTACGGCAAAATCCTGAAATCTAGAGGAGGAGTCGGCAGCATCAGGATGGATATCCTGTTCAATTGCGCGCCCGCTTCCCTGCCTCGGATGATGAGCTGATGGCTACCCAGCGTCAGATTGAACACCTTCGGAACATACTGCGGGTTGTCGTAGGTGCCGCCTCCCTGCCAGTTCACAATCCGGTTCTCGAAACCAGCGGTCACAGGAATCTGCCAAACCATGGCCGGGTCTTGGGGTTCTGCGTCCATGTTCACAAAGAATGAATTCGCGGCATCGCCGGGCGCATTGACCAGCGCTTGAATCACGTAGTTCCCCGCGTTCGTGACGGTAAAGGTATAAGCGGCGCGTCCGCCGGTGGTGACACTGGTTTGGGACGGTTGCGAGATGTAGCCGC
>JANMJO010000180.1:0-13561 GCA_031371425.1 Verrucomicrobiales bacterium
CGTATTGCTAGAAAAATTCGCCACTGCCAAGTCTGTTGCATCATCGCCGTTAAAATTACTCCCAGCTATCGCCACTGAACCACCTCCGTCTGTTGGAAATGCACCTTGAAGGTCAAACCTGCCATCACCTCGCCCCAAATAAACCCATACGTTGGTATCCCCGGCACAGGCAACCGCGATATCTCTCACACCATCACGGTTCAAATCTCGCACCGATAGACAAGATGGATCTGCGTTGGCAACTGGAATAATATAATCGTCCTGATAATCAACCCCCCACGTCCCATCAAGAGCATTCGTTCCAATGAGCACGCTAATAGAATTAGAACCGCGATTCGCCACCACCAAATCCACCGCCCCATCGCCATTGATATCTCTTGCCACCAAGTATACAGGCTGCGAACCAGCTCCCAGACTTGTTGTTTGAATTAATTCGAAGTAGCGGTTTGTCCGGGCGGGTTGAACATCTTTGCGTGCAATTAATATCGAAAACGAACCGGCGGTCTTGTTGGCAGTCACAATATCCGGAAGACCATCCAGATCAATGTCAGTAACAGCCAGCGATACCGGGCCGCTAGGAACTGCATAATTCGTCAAACCTGAAAAGACTCCATTTCCTGCATTGGTCAAAACACTGATGCTGTTCTCATTAAAATTGGCCGTCACAAGATCTATCCGACCATCATCATTAATGTCTGCCGGATAAGCGTCTGTTGGTCCGGAGAGCGCATTGTTTCCTACGACATAATTAGTGGCAGTGCGAAAATTGGCGCCAACACCCGCATTCATCAATACGCTGACTGAATTAGATCCGGAGTTTGCGGTCACCAAGTCATCCTGCCCGTCCTTATTAAAATCCCCATACCGGACCGACGCCGGATTAAGTCCGACCACATAGGTGTCAAGCCGCCCGAAAGTCCCATCATCCAGACAAAGTCGAATGCCGACACTGTTGTCATTGAAATTAGCCACTGCCAAATCCCGGAACAGATTGTTCCCACGCAGATTCCCAAGGCAAACGGATACGGGATTACTACCGACTGAATAATTGGTGGCAGATGAGTACGTTCCCGCATAAGCACAGCAAGCGTCCAAAATGACGCCAAGCATTACAAGCAATGCAACAAGTCGGCGAGCAATCAATTGAAGCTTAATTTGGGCTTGCATGCGCACACTATAGTCCACCTAACGCATATCTTCTACAAAAAAACACCCGTGTCGGAAAGCCATGGGAATGTTTCCATTGGCCGGGTTGCGGTGCAACTCCTGCCCCAACACGGAGACACTAACAATGAGTCGGAAAGAACGGAATAGTATGACGATCATAACGGGTGTCCAGCAGGAGGAACTGATGCTGGTGCATAGAAGGGGTCATTCTCTCGTGAGTTAAGATGGGGACATTTCTAAAGAGTTTTAACAAAAAAACACCCGCTGGAATAATCCAGCGGGTGTCTATGAAATATATCAACTCAAGGCTGAATTATATACTTGCCCGACTGATAACCATTGGTGCTGTTGAAGAAACCATACACACGGTTTTCATCCTGTAATGCAACACCGAAGAATACAGTCTTAGCACTACCGCTTGGATTTATAAACGAACCATTCACATTTCCAAGTCCTGCCATGAGCATGAAACCTGTTTCATACGGCGGCTTTGTGCCGGAAAGTATATTTGCTTTCATCGATTGATTTGTATACGAAGTGACAGCGACTGGGACGACCAACGGAACACTGTTGCCAGTCAATACGAGAGACCCAGGGCTACCGGCACCACCAGGCTGAAGCGATCCACCAAGCGCCACCACTGCGTTGGTCCATTTTCCTCTGCCATTTTTTCCGTTCACATATTTATTTACAACCGGCGAACTCACATTTGTAAAGCCAGCAGCATAATACGCATTAGTCGGGAACGATGTCCTAATCCATGTCAGACTACCACCCACCCTGTCTGAAGTCGGATCAGTGTTCTCGGCGACTGTAAGCCAGCCATAAACAGAACCTTTTAGCAGCTTGTTTGCGTTACCATCAGCAGCATTTGCCACGAAGAACGGCCACATACCGTCCTTTGACAGCTTCACCTTTTGTTCCATTTTTTGGCCTTCACCTGTGAAGCCCTTCATTACAATATTTCCGTTTGTGTCAATTATCACCGATGCACAACCATACCCGCTCGGACCATTTGGGTTCGACAGAGTTGAAGGAAGAGCCAGTGTGTATATGCCAGAGTAATTTGTGGCAGGGTTGTTTGTTTTCCAGACATATTTATCGGCTACTAGCGAGGAAACAACACCGTTAAGATTATTGCTCACTGTTCCTGTGACAGTCTTGCTGCCATCAAACAGCATTGTCAGTCTAACAGTATTGGTCAAAACTTGCTTCTTGCTGATTACCAACTTGGAAGAACCAGATACGGCGATTGCACCAGCAACTCCATTTGCGTTACCGGCTAAATCAAACAAGCCACTAATGCCCAAGATTTCGCCAGCCACTGAGATTTTTCCGCTGAACGCTCTCTTTGCATCAGTCTTAACTGTTACGAATCCCGCACTACCCTGCGAAATCCCGCCTGCATCAAACAACCCGTTATACTCACCAGCCGCACCGATAAAGCGGTTTGTCACAGAATTGACAACCAAAATCAGGTTCGTTTCCATGGTGAAAGTGAACTTGGGGCTCGAATATGTTTGAGTTGAAGTCAGCGACGTGCCAACTGTATTTGAATACCAGAATGTATTTATCAATCCAGACTTTGTCGGAATTACTTCCAGCGAATACCTCCGTCCAATCATCAGATTAGTAGTGGTCCAAGCCGGTTTAATCGTCGCACTCCCGGCACCCTCAGATAATACTATAGTTAACGTATTGGTGACAATGTAGGTGAACGCTCTTGATGCACTCTTAGTATTCCCGTTCTTGTCCATTGCCATCACATTGAACGTATTTGCACCAATTTTCAAAGTTGCGGAAGCAGTCCAGTTTGTATTGTCAAGCAGCCCTGACGCCAGCATAGCTGGACGATAGGCGCCTGTGTTCACCCGATACCAGACCTGAGCAATCCCGGAGGTATCTTTGGCTGTCCCCGTCACACTGATAACGCCAGCGTATGTGGAAAGCTTATCAGCAGGCGAGGCGATAGCAATCGTCGGAGCCATCGTTTCACCCTTTTGAGCTTCAGCAACTGCACCGAAATTGATATTCGTCAAACCCGAACCTGGCGTAGCAGCGCGGTAGACCCAAGTACTGCCAGCACCAGACAATTCCCAATACTCATTGTAGTCACTTCCAACTGAAGGAGGATTATACAAAGCAAGACCAGCTGTGCCAGCTCCGACACCACCAAATTCCACCGTCCAAGTGAAGCTACCCAGAACCGGAACAGCAAAACCAGAATTTGCCTTGCTAAATTGCACTGTGCCAAACCCACCACTCGGGCCGTTTGGTAGCGCTATGGCTCCGCTGGCGTATAGCACTGATCCTGGTGCGGAAAAGTTTGTGCCATACACGGCATCGTTTCCGTAAATGCGCAATGTCACCGTCGCACCAGCCAATCCTGTTCCATAATACTCAAACGAGAAGTTTGTGAGGTATGCGTTTGTTGCTGGAAACAAAACCACCTCGTCGCCAAATTGATATCCGCTTTGAGCGAAATACAGCGAATTGCCAAGAGCATTCGTTTCGCGGGTTGTTGAGTTGTTATATACAATCAAGGCGCGAGCGCTTTGACTGACCAGCAGGACGGCTACGGCAAGCGTAAACCATTTCGTTGTTCTGCTCATGATGTTTGTGGTGTTCTCTTTCATATTGCGCGCAGTTTGGTGTTTCAGTGTTTCCAAATTTTCACTTCAAATGCTTTAAAAGACAGGCTCTCACTACTGTGACTATGTTTATTGCCTGCTCTTTAATCATCTTGGGTGATATATGGCTGTAAATATCACAAAGTTTTAAAAAATGTCAAACGCTTTTTAAGTAATTGTTCAACACTGTAATTCATCATAGCCAAAACCCGCTTAAGAACAGCGTCGTTATTGCCTCAATTGAGGTATAGAGCGCGTGCATCTGTCCTCAAAATAAAGGTAAAGCCGCCCCTCGTTTCATTTTTCCGCACTACAAATCAAATGGAGTAATCGCGCGCTTTGTATAAAACGCGCTGATATTCACCATGTCCCCGGTCATAAAAAATACGAATGTCCGCCTTCCCTTGCAGAAGGAGGCGCGCGCGTTGTAATGCCCGCTTAGTCGAAGTGGTGGGGTTTGCTTCGGCGGGGAAAATATTTTCCTCCCCGATCCGCTGCAACAATCCACTGTTGCGCAACACACGGCTGACATCCGGATTGCATCCGCTGATGAGCAGGTGTCGCTGTGTCTGCCGCAGGTAGTCGTGCAGATATTCAAGAGCCATGACGGTGGAAGCGTCCAGATGCCGCGCATTCTTCATGCGCAGAATGAACACGCTGATGTTCGAATCCTCCGCCAGCCGTCGCACCTCATCTTGAAAGAGGTCCGCCGCGCCAAAAAACAGTTCTCCTTCAACATGGATGATGGATATCTGCGGATTGGTCCGCCCGACCTTGTCCGGCAGCGCGGCCAGTTGCCCGCTCTCGTTGAACGTGTATTCCGTCAGTGTGGGCGTGCTGGTCTTTCGTAGGAAGAGCGCCAGCGCCACGCCAATGCCCACATAGATGGCTGTGTCGAGCCGCAGCAGCAGAGCGGCCAGAAGCGTGACAAAAAAAACAATCGCGTCCGACTTCGTCGAGTGTGTGGCGACACGGATTTGCGCCCGGTTCATCAACTGCCAGCCCACACGCATCAGCAATACAGCCAGCGCCGCCACCGGAATATAATTGATAATCGGCGTCACAAACAGCATCACCAGCAACACCCCCGCGCTACAAAACACCGCCGAAAGCTGCGTGGCCGCACCGCTATGATAATTGACCACCGACCGCGTGAACGAAGACGAACCAGGCGGCGCGCCAAAGAAACTCCCCGCCATGTTTGCCGCCCCCATCCCCAGAAGTTCCTGATTGGGATTTATCCGCTGCCCGCTCCGCGACGCCAGCGACTTGGTCACCGCCGCCGCCTCCAGCATGCCGATGATTCCGATGGCGATCGCGCTGCCGGCGAGGTGTTGCATGATCATCCATTGATCCCGCCAAGGCGGTAAGCGGTTCAAGCCCGGCAGCAGCGCTGACAACGCGCCTTCGTCTTTCACCAGATGAAACGGAATGTCCGGATGAAAACTCGCAACCACACGCACCGCGCAGCCGAGAATCGCCAGACCAATCAACGTCTCTGGCCACGCCGGCCGCCACCGTTTGATCCCCTCAAAAGCCAGCAGCGTGAACAACCCGACCCCCACCGCCCACCAAGAAACATCATTCACAGCAATGGCCACCGCCAGATTCCGGAGCGCCGCCACAAACGTCTCCCCCGCCGGACTCGAGAACCCCAGCCAATGATGCAGCTGGCTCGTGATAAGCAGCACGCTGATCGCCGTCGTGTAGCCCACCACCACGGAACGCGAAATAAACTTGGACACCATCCCCAGACTGCACAACCCCGCGATAAACTGCGTCACCCCGATCAAAAACGCGAGATACGCCGCCAGTTGCAGTGGATGCAAACCCAGATTTGGATACACCGAAACCGCCCCCGCCGTGATGAGACACACCGAAGTCGTCGGCCCGAAAACGTGGTGATGCGAAGAGAAGAACAGCGCGCCGACAAAACCCCCGACCACTACCGCAATAATCACCGGCGTCGCCGGCACGCCGAGGATCAGCGCAAAACCAATAGCCTGCGGAATCGAGACAAGCGTCAGCGTCGCCCCCGCAATCAAATCGCGCCGGAATTTCCCCCTCGAATACAGCCTCAGCTCCTGAAGCAGCGGAATCCTCGAACGCACCCAGCCCCATACCTGCCCGCTCAGATGATTCGTAATCGCGTTCATTTCATTGCCCGGCACCTTCCAGTGCGCACACCAACATACCGGCTTCCGTTGGAAAGAGAAAGACCCCATCCCCGCCCCGCACTCAAGTTTGCCATGCCCTGAGCGGAATGATCAACCCACCTCGCGCCCACTGCTGCGGCGGACACGGACTCGCTCGAAAACAAACGCCGGAATAAATTGAGTGAATTTGCCGCCAACGCTGTATAACCTGTGTCAACGTCAACCAACAAAATTATGAAAACATTAAAATCATTCGTCGCGGTCGCCCTGCTTGCCGGTGTCTGCATCCCCCTCGCCACCTTCGCCGAGGACGCCAAGCCGGCGGATGCCGCCAAACCCTACCCGCTCAAAACCTGCATCGTCTCCGGCGAAAAACTCGGTGAGATGGGCAAGCCCTTCATCTACACCCACGAAGGCCGCGAGGTGCGCCTCTGCTGCAAGAGCTGCCTCAAGGACTTCAAAAAAGACCCCACCAAGTATCTGAAGAAACTCGACGCCGCCGAAAAAGCCGCCAAGTAGTAACCTAAGAATCCCGATTCGGTTTGGCTCAACCCCGAACCCATGATAGGCTGAAATCGTGAAACAGGCATTCGCCATATTGTTCATCCTCGCGCTGGCCTTGGGCCAGCCGCTGGCTACAAGCGCCGCCACCTGCGCCGGTTTTCCCGCGCCCTGCTGCAACTGTGGCGGCAAAATGAAATGCTGCGTCGCCCAATCCAGCAACACCTCCCAAGAAAACCCCGCCGCTCCCGCCTCCACCGTCACCCAGAAAAATTTGCAAGCCGCACTCTGGCCCGTCGTCCACACCCCCACACCGGTCGCCTCCAACGGCGACCGCGTCGCCGCGACCGATTCCTCCTCCGCTTCCGTGCGCACCGTCCCGCTCTTCACGCGGGACTGCGCCTATCTCCTTTGACCCACCCCCGCACGCAGTGTGCCCGCATCCGGCGCACACCTGAACGGTAGCGGTGTGTCTTTCTGCCTTGGACCGCACCCGTCCGTTCCAAAACAAAACCCCAGTTCCAGGCAGAACCATTTTATGAAATTTAACCAACACGCCATCCTCACGCTGCTTGCTGTTGCAATCGCAGCCGCCGCGACGACAGACACCCGCGCCGCTGAATCGCAGCTCATCACGCCGGTGTTCATCAGCCAGCTCGCCGAGGAGATGCGCGCCAACCACCCCGCGTTGCAGGCGGCCTACGCCCGCACCAACGCCGCCGGCTTTTCCATAGCCACCGTCCGCACGTGGGATGACCCCATGCTGCGCGGCGGCGTGGTAGCTGCGGAGAAAACCATGCGCGCCAACGACGGCGACCTCATCTACGGCATCGAGCAGAAACTCCCACTCTTCGGCAAGCCCCGCCTCGCCCGCAACCTCGCCCGCGCCGAGTTGTCCGTGGAAACCGCCGGCGCGGACTACCAGTTTCAAACCCTCCGCAGCGATCTCGCCAAGCAACTCTTTCACACCGCGCTCTCGGAAACCATCACTGACATATTCGAACACGACCTCCGCTGGTTCGATACCGTCGTCGAGACCGCAGAAGGCAATTACCAGTCTGGCCAAAATCGCCTGATGAATCTGCTGCAACTCCAGAACGAGCGCACCCGGCTCACCACCAAGTTGGAGACGTATCAACAACAACTCATCCACGAGCGAGCCAGGTTAAACCGCCTCCTTAATCGCGGACTGCTGACGCCTTGGCCTTCGATGCGATTACCCGAGGTCGGCCCGAAGATCAGTTACAGCGACGCCCTCGTCGGCTTTGCCATCAAATACGAACCCAAGCTCCGCATGATGCAGCGCAAGATTGAGACCGCCCGCGCCGCCGTAGCCGTCACCAGCCGCGAACGTCTGCCCGATGTCAGCCTCGGCGCGCAAAGCCGGAACTTCTCCGGCAACGGAAATTTCCGGCAGGCCGAATTCATCGTGAGCTTCAACCTCCCGCTCTTCAACGCCTCCAAATATCGCGCCGCCATCAAGCGCGAAGAAGCCAAGCTCAAGGCGGTGGAATTCGACGCCGCCGACTACGCTCAATCACTGCGCGAAGAAGTTCATGATCTGACCGTGAAACTCGACTCCGTCCGCCGCGAAGGCATTGCCTACCGTGACCAGATCATCCCGCGCTCCGAACAGACGCTCGCCAGCGCGCAAGCCATGTGGGAATCCGGCGAAGTCTCCGTCCGCGATATTCTCGATGCCCACCGCATGCTGCTCGAAGCCCGCCTCATGTATGCCCACGCCGTGGCTGATCAATACGAATGGCTTTCCGACCTCGTCCTCTGCTGCGGCCTCGGCGATTTCGAGGCGCTGCAAATGTTGGAAACCCAGACCGAATCCCAGAAAGGAAAATAATTTCATGAAAACCAAAATCCTCCTCGCCCTCGCCGCCCTGCTCCTGCCGCTCGCGCTGCTCACCGGCTGCGGAAAATCCGACGCCCCCGCCGCTGCGGGCGTGGCCAAATATCATTGCCCCATGCACCCGACCTACGTCAGCGACCGCCCCGGCGATTGCCCCATCTGCGGCATGAAGCTCACGCCCATCGGCGATGACGACTCGTCAGACACCAATGCCCCCGCCCTGCCCGGTCGCGCCACCATCCAGCTCAATCCCGAAAAACGCCAACTCATCGGCCTCACCACCGCGCTCGTGCAGACGCGCAAACTCACCCGCGCCCTCCGCGCCAGCGCGACGCTTTCGCACGATGAAACCACACTCGCCCGCGTCGCCCCGCGCTTCGGCGGCTGGGTGCGCAAACTCCACGCCAACTACACCGGCCAGCACGTCGAGAAAGGCGACCCGCTGTTCACCGTTTACAGCCCGGAACTGTTCAGCTCGGAAAACGATTACCTCATCGTCGCCCGCCGCAGCCGCAGCGAGACCAACAACCCCGAAGCCAGCCGCCTCCTGCAATTCGCCCGGCGGCGGCTCGAGTTGCTCCAGATCGGCGATGAAGAAATCCGCGAACTCGAAACTCGCAACCTCCCCGCCGACGAACTGCTCATCCGCGCGCCCGTCACCGGCCACGTCATCAGCAAGAACGCCGTCGCCGGCAAAGCCTTCATGCCCGGCGAATCCCTCTACGAAATCGCCCCGCTCACCAAACTCTGGGTCCGCGCCAACGTCTTTGAATCCGACTTGAGCGAACTCCACGAAGGCGAAACCGCCCGCGTAATCTTCCCCTACCTCGACAACAAAACCTACGAGAGCAAAGTCGCCTTCATCAGCCCGCACATTGATCCCCAGACCCGTCGTGGCGAAGTCCGCATCGAACTCGACAACGCCGACCACGCTCTAAAACCCGATATGTGGGCGAACGTGGAAATCGAAATCGCCCTCGGCGAGATGCTCACCGTTCCCGCCAGCGCGGTCATTGATACCGGCACGCGCAACGTCGCCTTCGTGGACCGCGACGACGGCCACCTCGAACCGCGCGACGTGAAGATCGGCGCGAAGACCGACGATTACTGGCAGGTGCTCGACGGCCTCAAGGCCGATGAACGCGTCGTGACCCGCGCCCTGTTCCTCGTGGATTCCGAGAGCCAGCTCAAAGCCGCCATCTCCGGCATGGGCGCGGCGGGTGAACATAAACATTGAGACGGGGAAACGGAGAGCCGGTGAGACGGCGATTTTGAATTTGAATGCGCAAGATAGAAGCAAACCTCAACAACAACAGAACAAGGATATGAGCACCATAAAGCACTACCGCGAACTGAACGTGTATCAGAACGGAATGCACTGGATTGTGAAACTGTTTGAAATCACCAAGACGTTTCCACCGGACGAACGATTCTCGCTCACAGATCAGATTCGTCGTTCTTCCCGGTCAGTTTGCGCCAATCTAGCCGAAGCGTGGCGCAAGCGGCGTTATCAGGCCGCGTTCGTCGCCAAACTCAGCGACGCGGAAACCGAAGCCGCCGAAACCCAGGTTCACGCCGAGGTCGCGTGGCGCTGCGGCTACATCAGCGAACCGCAGTTCAAGGAGATTGACGAGGCTTACGACCACATACTCGGCCAGATTGTCAAAATGACCGACCAACCGGAAAAGTGGCTGATACGGCCACGCGCTTGATTTATGAACCCAATCCCTGAAAAAGATGAAACGGAGAAACGGCGAGCCGGAGAAACGGCGAGCGCCCCATCGCCGTCTCGCCCATTCGCCGGTTCGCCGTCTCAAGAGTCGCTCATCGAGCGCCTCATCGAATGGAGCGCGCGGAACAAGTTCATGGTCTTCATGCTCGTCGGCGCGCTGTTCGTCGGCGGCATCTACTGCCTCAAGCGCACGCCGCTCGATGCCATCCCCGACCTCTCCGACGTGCAGGTCATCATCTTCACGCAATGGGAAGGCCGCAGCCCCAACCTCGTCGAAGACCAGATCACCTACCCCATCGTCACCAAGCTCGTCAGCGCGCCGAAAGTCCGCGTCGCACGCGGTTACTCGTTCTTCGGCTACTCGTTCGTGTATGCGATTTTTGAGGACGGCACGGATGTCTATTGGGCGCGCTCGCGGGTGATGGAGTATTTGCAGGGATTGACCGGCACGCTGCCTCAAGGCGTCACACCCACGCTCGGCCCGGACGCTTCCGGCGTGGGCTGGGGTTTCCAATACGCGCTCGTGGACAAGTCCGGCAAAAACGACCTCGCCCAACTGCGCACCTTCCAGGACTGGCATCTCCGCTACTGGCTGCAAAGCATCGAAGGCGTGGCAGAAGTCGCCACGTTCGGTGGCTTCGAGAAGCAGTATCAGGTCGAAATTGATCCCGACAAACTCGTCGTTTACAACATCCCGCTCACGCGCATCGTCTCCGCCATCCGCAGCGCGAACAACGATATCGGCGGGCGCGAACTCGAACGCAACGGCACGACCTACCTCGTGCGCGGCAAAGGCTACATCCAATCCACCGATGACCTCCGCCTCGTCGTCGTCGGTGCGGACAACAAAGGCACGCCCGTCCTGCTGAAAGACGTCGCCCGCAACATCGCCATCGGCCCGGAAATGCGGCGCGGCGCGGGCGACTTGAACGGCGAGGGCGAAACCGTCGGCGGCATCGTCGTCGTGCGCTACGGCCAGAATGTCTTGCAGGTCATTGACCACATCAAAGCCAAGCTCGCCGAGATCAAGCCCTCCCTGCCCGACGGCGTGGAGATCGTCACCACCTATGACCGCTCCGGCCTCATCCGCGATTCCATCCACACGCTCACGCGCACCATCGTCGAGGAATCCATCATCGTCTGCCTCGTCGTCATCATCTTCCTGCTGGATTTCGGCGGCGCCATGCGCGCCATCATCACGCTGCCCATCGCCGTCGTGCTCGCGTTCATCCCGATTTATTTCTTGGGACTCTCGGCGAACATCATGTCACTCGCCGGCATCGCCATCAGCATCGGCGTCTTGTGCGACGAAGCGGTGGTCATGGTCGAGAACGTCCACAAGCGGCTCGAACACGCGCCGCCCGGACTCTCTCGCGCACAGCGTCAGGAAATCATCATCGCCGCCTGCAAGCAGCTCGGCAAACCGTTGTTCTTCGCGCTGCTCGTCATCACGGTGAGCTTCATGCCCGTGTTCACGCTCGAAGCGCAGGAAGGCCGGCTCTTCAAACCGCTCGCGTTCACCAAGACCTTCACGATGGCATGGGCGGCGTTTCTCTCCGTGACCATCGGCCCGGCGCTCATCGTGTTGATGACCGGCGCGAAGGTGATTCCCGAACACAAGCATCCCATCAGCCGGCTGCTGCATCGGCTGTATTATCCGTGGGTCAGCGCGCTGATGCGGCGGCGGCGGTTGTCCATCGCCATCGCGCTCGTCGCGGTCGCGTCGGCGATTCCGGTCTATCTCAAGCTCGGCTCGGAATTCATGCCGCCGCTCAACGAAGGCACGCTGCTCTACATGCCCACCTCGCTGCCGACGATGTCCATCACCGAGGCCACGCGGCTGATGCAGATTCAAGACCGCATCATCAAGCAATTCCCGGAAGTCCTCACCGTCCACGGCAAGGCTGGCCGCAGCGAAACCGCCACCGACCCCGCGCCGATGGAGATGTTCGAGACCGTGATTCAGCTCAAGCCGGAGCAGGACTGGCGCACCGTGCCGCGGCCGCGCTGGTATTCGAGCTGGTCGCCCGAGTGGTTGCAGAAACCGCTCCGCAAACTCTGGCCCGACGCGCGGAAAATTTCATGGGACGAACTCGTCGCTGAAATGGACACCGCCCTGCAAATCCCCGGCCAGGTCAACGCGTGGACCATGCCCATCAAGGCGCGCATTGACATGCTTTCCACCGGCATCCGCACGCCCGTGGGCATCAAGATTTTTGGCAACGACCTCGCCGAGATCAGCAAGCTCGGTGAACATCTGGAGTCCGTGCTGCGCGATGTGCCGGGCACGCGCAGTGTTTATTCCGAGCGCACCACCGGCGGCTACTATCTCGACATCATCCCGAACCGCCGCGAGATTGCGCGCTACGGCTTGAACGTCGAGGACGTGCTCATGGTCGTCGAAACCGCAATCGGCGGGATGCCCGTGGCGAAAACGATTGAAGGCCGCGAGCGTTTCACCATCAACGTCCGCTACTCCCGCGAACTGCGCGACGACCCGGAGAAGCTCAAGCGCGTGCTCGTGCCAGTGACGATGAATGAAACGGCGAATCGGGGAGGCGGAGAAACGGCGATGAGCAGCGTCGCCGGTTCTCCGGCTCGCCGTTTCCCCGATTCAACGGTCACGCAAATCCCCCTCGGCCAGCTCGCAGACATCCACATCACCACCGGCCCGCCGCTCATCAAGAACGAGGACGGCGCACTCACCGGCTGGGTCTATGTGGACGTCACGGGCCGTGACATCGGCAGCTACGTGAAGGACGCCAAGCGCGCAGTGGATGGGAAAATCGTGGGCGCAGGCTTGCTGCCCTCCGGCTATCGTCTCGAATGGACCGGCCAATACGAATACATGCTGCGCGTGAAGGAACGGCTCAAAGTCGTCGTGCCGCTGACGCTCGCGCTGATCTTCGTGCTGCTCTTCATGAACTTCAAGAGCGTGCCGGAGACGCTCATCATCCTGCTTTCGATTCCGTTCGCGATGACGGGCAGCATCTGGTTTCTCTGGATCATGGGCTACAATTTGAGCATCGCCGTTTGGGTCGGCATCATCGCGCTCGCAGGCCTCGCCGCGCAGACCGGCACGGTGATGATTATCTACCTCGACGAAGCCTTCCACGCCTACCAACGCGCCGGACGTATGAACACGCAACACGATCTATTCGAGGCCATCACCTACGGCGCGGTGCAGCGCGTGCGCCCCAAGCTGATGACCGTTTGCATGATCACCTTCGGCCTTGTGCCCGCGCTCTGGGCGCACGGCGCGGGCGCGGAAGCCATCCAACGCATCGCCGCGCCGATGATCGGCGGCCTCATCACCTCCACGATACTCACGCTCGAAATCGTGCCGGCGATTTATTCGCTCTGGCGCGGACGACAGGTGAAATGGATTCCCGGCCCGCGCCCGCCGCGCAAACGCTGGGATGAATTGAGCCATCAATTCGTGGAAATGGAACGCGCCGGGCATCACGACGCGGCCACATCGAAAACGGCAGCGCCAGCGACCTGACAGAAGCGC
>JANMJO010000205.1:0-1581 GCA_031371425.1 Verrucomicrobiales bacterium
GAGCGCGCATCAAAAGGCGCTGCAGATCAATCTCGACGCGCGACGCTACGGCACGTTCGCCGAGATTGGCGCGGGTCAGGAAGTGGCGCGGTGGTTTTTCCGCGCGGGCGGCGCGTCTGGCACGGTCGCGAAGACGATGTCGGCCTACGACATGGCGGTGAGCGACGCGATCTACGGGCCGACGGAGCGCTATGTGAGCCGGCAGCGGTTGCAGGCGATGCTGGATCACGAGTTCGATCTGCTGTTGCAGCGGCTCAACAAGACGCGCGGCGACCAGAGCGCGTTCTTTGTGTTCGCGGACACGGTGGCGACGCACAGTTTCGACAAGAAGGCGGAGGGCCACGGCTGGCTGGGCGTGAAGTTCCAAGCCGAACCGCACGGCGCACCTTCGGAAATCCTGATTCACGTCCGGCTGCGCGATCAGGAAAATATCCGCGAGCAGGAGGCGCTCGGGCTTATCGGCGTGAACCTCATCCACGGCGCGTTTTATCACCACGCCGACCCGCCGAAACTGATCGGCGCGCTGATGGACAACCTCACGCGCCAACGCATCGAGGTGGACATGATCGCGT
Organism: Verrucomicrobiales bacterium; assembly: GCA_031371425.1. Lineage (GTDB taxonomy): Bacteria > Verrucomicrobiota > Verrucomicrobiia > Limisphaerales > JAFMIX01 > JAFMIX01. Next base: position 573 of record JANMJO010000205.1, read on the forward strand.
TCGATGGGCCGCGCTTTGCCAAGGTGGACAACCGCCTGATGAGTTTGCAACTCGTGCAGCAAGGGCTCACGGACGCGGCGATGTTCACCGCCGAGGGCGAGGTGGTGATTCCCCGCGAGATGCTCTACAAAAAGCCGGTGCTGGTGGAACGCGGCAGTTTCCGGCCGATTACCAAGACGACGTTGGATATGCTGGAGCGGGCGCAGGAGCAATTTCTCGCCGAGCCGCAGATGCAGGGCGAGACTCCCGTGGTGCTGATGGAGATGACGCTGCGCAGCCTGCTACCGGACAGTGAGACGGCTCACCGCGATTTCCTCGACCGTGTGGACACGCTCGGCGCTCTGGGCAAGACGGTGTTGGTCTCTAATTTTCTGCGCTACTATCGGCTGGTCGGGTATCTCTCGCACTACACGAACAAGATGCAGGGCATCGCGCTGGGCGTTCCGAGTCTGCGGGCGATTTTCGACGAGAAGTTCTACACCGACCTCGAAGGCGGCTTGCTCGAATCGCTGGGCCGCCTTTTCAAAGGCGCGACGAAGCTCTACGTCTATCCCTACCGCGACCCGCAGACGGGCGAACTCATCACCGCCGAAACATTGCAAGTCGCGCCGCACTTGCGCCATCTCTACGCGCACCTGCTGGAGAACCGCAACATCGAAACCATCCGCAACCACAACGAGCGTTACCTGTCCATCAACCCGCGCGATGCTCTGGCGCTCATCCAAACGGGCGATCCGGCGTGGGAGAAAATGGTCCCGGCGCAGATCGTGGAGATTGTGAAGCGCGACCGGCTCTTCGGCTGGAAATAACAGTCAGGCGGGGCGTCCTCGACCCACCTCCGCGCCAGCCAGCCTATGAATTAACCCGCACTCCGAAATAAGAATGGGAGCGCCCGCTTCCTAGCGGGCAAGTTCCAGCGTCCCGCCTGAACTTTCAACACACCAATCAAAATTTTGGAGGTGGGGGAAATTTTGTGGACGAGATTTTCGGCGGGACGCCGAAAATCACC
>JANMJO010000222.1:0-23057 GCA_031371425.1 Verrucomicrobiales bacterium
GTCCTCGACCAGCCGCAGCAAGTTGGAAGGTTGGGTGCGTCCTGTAATTTCCTACGCGCACTGTAATGCGAAGCCGCTGCGGCTGGGCTGCGCCACAGCCGCGCTCCCAATGCGAGTTGCGCGGCACTTCCAGTCACACCCGACTAATAAACCAGGGCGAACGCATCTAAATTCGTTTGGCTTTAGGGAGGCTTTTATTAATACCGTGACTTTAGCCCGGTGGAACAGATCGCGGATCACTGGGAGAACCGTTTCAACGGTTTCCCTCCCCGCTCACGAAAGCCGTTGAAACGGCTGGAAACTTCGCTCCTCCCTCCAGTCACCTGGCTAAAGCCACGGTGTTAATCAAGAATTTAGATGCGTTCGCCCTGGTCCGCCGCCGACCCTCTGACCGGGCAAGGCCACCGTGCGCATTCTGAACACGTTCCTTCGGAGAGATGATTTTCTGAGCCGTTGAATCACCCAACGCTTCTCCACCAAATCAAGGCAAGGCCACCCAAAAACCATCCTTTTGGATGGCTAGGCGGGCGACGAAAAGCAGATAATATTTTGGCTGATCATATGATTCCCGTTTCAGAGTTATTAGCCCCCGCCCGGACGATTCGCTCGGTTGAAGCGGAGGTTTGTGGTAGCCTGCCGCAAATGAGCACAATGAACCGGATTGCCATCGTTGAGGACAAGAATGTGATCCGCGCCGGCTTTGAGCGGCTGGTCGGCGAATTGGACGGCTGCGTTTGTGTGGGCACTTTTGCCACCGCCGAAGAAGCCTTGCGTTTGCTGCCACCGTTGCAGCCGGACATCGTGATCATGGACATACATCTGCCGAATCTTTCCGGCATTGAGTGCACCGCCCGGCTCAAGGCGCTGTTGCCCGGGGTGCGCATCCTGATGGTGACCGTCTATGAGGATGAGGAGAAAATTTTCAGCGCGCTCAAGGCGGGTGCCAGCGGTTATATCCTCAAACGCAGCGGCCCGGAGGAGATCGTGGAAGCGATTGAAGAATTGCGCCGGGGCGGGGCGCCGATGACCAGCGCCATCGCGCGCCGGGTGGTGGAATCGTTTCTCGTCAAGCCCGCCGGCTTGCCCGCCGAAGCAGATCTGTCCCGCCGCGAGTTGGAGATTCTAGAATGTCTCTCGCGGGGCGATTCCAACAAGAAGATTGCCCAGCAGCTTTCCCTGTCCTCGGACACCGTGCGCTGGCACCTCCAGCGTATTTACGACAAACTGCATGTCCAGGGCCGCACGGAGGCAGCGGTCAAATTTTTAAGCATCCACCGAAATACGAGTTCATAATCATAAAACATGAAAATTGCCAACCTCGATTCCATCAAACCGTGGCGGTTAGTCACTGGCCGCTGTTTCCCTTACGCCGAGCTTGTGGCACTACTCACGCTTTTCGCCGCACCTGCTGCCTTCGCCGCGACGTATTACTGGGACAATAATGGCTCGACCAACGGCTTCGGCACCGCCGCTGGCACTTGGGCCGATCCCACAATCGGTGATGCCACGCAAGGCTGGAGCACGGACGCAACCGGGCTGTCTGTTCCCGGGAACGTCACCACCACGACCTCCGATGATGTTTTCTTTGGCAATTTCCCGAACGGCTTGGCTGCGGGCAACATCACCGTGAGCGGCAGCGTTTCAAACGCCAATATGACCTTCCCGACCAACTCGGGCGGGGCCATCGTGCTCACCAACGGCACCATCTATTTAGCCGACACCACCACCATCACCGTCAGCAACAGCACCACCATCGCGTCCGCTTTGGCAGGGGCGGCCGTCAATTTGACCAAGGCTGGCGCCGGCACCCTTACCCTCTCGGGCAACAACACCTTCACCGGCACGACTGCCATATCCGAAGGGCTTCTCGCCCTGAACCACGCCAGTGCTCTGGGTGGAGCGGGCAACGTCACCTTCTCGGGCGGCACAGTATCCTACAATGCAAACTCGGCGGGCATTGATCTCTCCAGCAGGATCAAGAACAGTGTTTCGAACATCGTTCTGAGGCTCAACGGCCAGAGCGTCACCTATGCCGGCAGCATCGACAACTCAAGCAGCGCAGGACTCCAAGTCACCGGGGCTGGCACTGGCGTCGGCGGCATATTGACGGTATCGGCTATCAACAGCTACGGCGGCAACACCACCATCGGCAACTCCTCTGGCTCGCAAGATGCCGCGTCCATCACCGTCAGCGGAGCGGGCACGCTGGGTAGTGGAACTATTATAATCGGGCCGACCGGGAATCTGAACGGCAGTCTCCTCGCGCTGACCGGCGGGGCCAGCCTCAACAATGCGATCACGCTGGGCGGGCGCACCACTAACAATATCAACATCCAGAATCTGGCTGGCACCAGCACGCTCAGCGGAACCCTCTCCGTATTGGCCGGCGGCGGATTCTGCGCCATCCAGTCTGATGCCGGACTGTTGCAACTGACTGGCACCAGCGGCGGCGGCACCGCCCTGACCTCTAGTGCCACCGGCGCACGGACGGCCACACTGCAAGGAGCCGGAGATGGCCTCGTCTCAGGCGCCATCCTCAACGGCAGTGCCACACCCTTATCGCTGACCAAAGCCGGTGCGGGCACCTGGACTCTTTCCGGACTTAGCGCGACCGCCGCGAACAACTATACCGGCACCACCGCCATCAACCAGGGCACCCTAGCCATCACCACCACGGACCCTGCGTTCACCGGCGGCCTCAGCTTCGGGGCCACAACCAACATCGCGACTGTCGGCGCGTTGGATTTGTCCGCCGCCAGCGCGACGTTTCCCAACTTGGTGGTGCAGAGCACCAATGCCGCCGCGACCAACCTCATCATCATCGGCAGCGGTAGAACGCTCACGTTCACCGCCAGCACGGTGGCCAACGTGGTCGCCGTGGGAACTCTGATGACTAACAACTCGGCGGCGAAACTGCAGGTCACGGGAGCGAACGGCACCCTCACGGTCAACGACACCTCCCGCAATATCGTCGTCGCCAGCTTGAATAGCGGCGCGACCAACCAGACGCTGGATCTCTCCGGTCTGGGCAACTTCAACGCGACGATTGCGAACCTTTACGTCGGGCGTCCGACCGCCGCCAACGGAAATGCGTCGTCACCTGGCACAGTGAAAAACGATTTCATGACCCTGGCAGCCACGAATACCATCACTGCCACCAACCGCATCGTCGTGGGGGCAGCCCAACAATCCGGCTCGACATTGGCCAAGTTGAGACTGGGCACGACGAGCGTCTTGAATGGCGCCTCGTTCGTCATCGGCAGCAGCCGCGCTTCCGGCACGATGGAGTTTGCGGCGGCGAACGGCAGTGTCACTCTCCGTGGGGCGGCGGGCGGGAGCGCCCGGACGGACATCTTCATGGGTGATCAAACCAACCTCAAAGGCGTCTCCCAAAACGCGGGTGGCAGTTCGTCTGTCACGGGCACGATGAATTTTACCGGCGGTTCGGTGGATGCCAGGATCGAGAGCCTCATGCTGGGTCTGGGTGCAGGAAGCGGTGCCACTCATCCTCAAGGCAACGGCAACTTCACCATGGATGGGGCGTCGAGCATTGTGGATATCAACACCCTGGTGATTGCGCAGGATGTGGACAACGCTTCAACCAACTCCGGCACGTCCAGCATCGGAACTTTCACCGTGGCCAACGGCGTGTTGCAGGTGAACACGGCGGCGACCCTCGCCAATGACATTGACTCGTCCGCCACTCTCAACGGCACGCAGAACCTGTTCGCTACCTTCACCGTTGCGGGCGGCACGGCCACCATCGGCTCCGCGGGAACTCCGGTGAACTTGATCCTCGGCAATCACGTCAACGCGGGCAACCCCGGCACGAACACCGTCGCCGTGAGTTTGACCGGCGGCACGCTCAATGTCTTCGGCGACCTCAAGGAGGGCAACCTCGGGGCTGGAACGATTCTCTCGGCGCTGGGAATCAACGGCGGCACGCTGGACATGAAAGGCAGTAACATCACCAGCTTGGACAGCATCACCTACACGAACGGCACCCTCAAGAACTTGGGCGTCGTCAACACCGGCCTGACCCTGGCCGGGACGGGCGCGCGCGTCTTCGACCAGGGCGCTTCGATCTCGGGCGTCATCCAGGGCGTCGTTGACGGCTCGGGTGTGGGCCTCGTCAAGACCGGCGCAGGCACGCTCACTTTGAATGGCACGAACACCTACACCGGCAACACCACCGTGAGCAACGGCATGCTCGTCATCGCGGTGGCTTCGCTGGCCACCAATTCCACAGTGACCGTCACCAGTGGAGCGGTGCTGCAATTAGGCTTTGCCACCACCAACCGCGTGGGCGGGCTCGTCTTGAACGGCGTTTCGAAGCCAAACGGCATTTACAAAAACAGCAACAGCTCTCCCTTCATCACCGGCTCAGGCAGCTTGGAGGTAGTCAGCACCAGCCCGAGCCCGGCCACGTTGACGAACAGTGTAACCGGCGGCGTGCTCAGTCTCTCGTGGCCGACGGGGCAGGGTTGGCGGTTGCAATCCCAGACCAACGCGTTGACGGTCGGTCTCAGCACGAACTGGGTGGAAGCAGCGGGCAGCTCCGTGAGCAGCACGAATTATCCGATTGACCCGACCAAGCCGACCGTGTTCTACCGGCTGATTTATCCGTAAACAGATTGGGGTTGGTTGTTCCGCCGGTGCGGCATGGTCACAGTAACTGTTGTCGCCGGATGGAGAACCCAGTAAGCGCAGCAAACCAAAAGAAAAATTTATGAAATCAAGCATCACTTATCGGCGCCGGTATCCAGCGTTCACGCTGATCGAACTCCTCGTGGTCATCGCCATCATTGCCATTCTGGCCGGGCTGTTGTTGCCCGCCCTCGCCTCGGCCAAGGAGAAAGCCAAACGTATCCAGTGTTTGAACAACTTGAAACAACTGGGCTTGTTCTGCCTGATTTACTCGGGCGACAACAACGACAAGGTCCCCCCTGCAAGTTCCGGCAGTGGCGGCAGTCCGCTTTTCCCCGTCCAACTCAGAGTAAATGATTTGTCCATCTCCGCCTGGCAATCAGTGGGGATGGATGTGACGAAAACCAATGGGAACAGTCCTTGGACTTGCCCCAATCGCCCGGAGTATCCCAGATACAGTAGCGCGTTCGACGAGTATCAGATCGGTTATCAGTATTACGGCGGAATCACCAATTGGGTGAACAATCAAGCCGCCAGCGGGATAGCTTCGGCCAGCCCGGTCAAAACCGTTTCGTCCAAGCCGTCGTGGATGCTGGCGGCAGATCCGGTGTATTCATCGGATGGTGGGCTTACCTGGGATGGCGGGACGGTCAAGCCGACGCTGCCGGCGCATAAGAGTACCGGTTCCAAGTTGCCTGTCGGCGGCAATGAGGTTTTCATTGATGGCTCGGCCCGCTGGATCAAAGCCAAGCAAATGATGTTCATCCACACTTGGAATTTGAGCGGCGGCCGGGAGCTATACTTTTACCAAGACGATTTGGGGGCACTGGAGCCGCAGCGAGCGAGCTTAAAGCGAGTCCCGTAAGCCAACCCTTCAAAACATTCTCGCTGGCGGGATCTCGTCACCGAGCACAAGACCTTGGAATTGAAACACAATATGTTCCCGGACGGACACCCCGCCACGCATAAGTGGTCACAGGCTATCGTTGAACTCTGGCCCTCAATGAGAAAATTACAGCACATATTTTTTGTGGTCGCGAGCCTCGTGATGACTTCGGCGCAGTCATCCGTGGCAGCGGATACGTCGTCCGCCCCCGTGACGTCACCCCGCCTCGATCCCACCCAACTGCAATTCCATCGCCTCGCCGTGCGACGGTTTATTTTCAGCAACAACCTTCCGCTCGCGCAACTCGTGCCGTCGGAGATCGTGGCCCAGCCTTCGATGCATCCGGCGTTCATGGCGGGAACGAACGCCGTCCCGGACACCGAGGCCAAACCTGTATTGACCGGCGGTCAGCTCGTGTTGTCGGGCAAGGACACCGCGCTCTACGTCGGCGGCGTGAATCCTTACGCCACTTACGAACTCGATGTGCGCGCCGTGCAGGGCAATGCCGAAGTCGCCGTGGATTTGGCGACGCTTGGGCTGGGTCGCCGCGTGCAGGTGGCGGCGGGCACGCAGGGAGTTGTGTTGCGTCTGATTAAGGATGGCAAAGTGGAGCGCGAACAATTATTCGCCAAGGAGTCGCTGGTCGCGCCGTATCTGTTGCGCGTGCAACTTTCCGGGACGACCATCGCGGCGTTCGTCACCAAGGACGGCGAAACCCGTTACCTCAGCCACACGCAACCTGAAGAGGAGTTCTCGAAGTTTGCCGATTTCCGCGACCGCAAATTCGCCAGTCAATGCACATTCAATGTTGCCGCGCGTCTGCCGGCTGGCGCGAGCGTGACACTGGGTGGCGCGCGGTCTTTTTTCTCGGCCGGCGTCGGGCAGGCGGACATCCGCATGATCACGCACAAAGACGGCGCACCGTTCTGGGAGAACAACCGGCTGTGGTTCACATTCAGCGCGCGCGGATTGGGCATTCATCAGTCAGCCCAGGGCGTGTTGAGCCTCGACCCCTCGGTGTTCGATCCCAAGTTTGAAGGGATGATTGTCTATGACCACGGCGACGGTCTGCTGCGAAATGATTACGCGTCGCAAATCATCTACGAGGATGACACGAAGGAATGGCTCGCCATCGGATGCGACTTCGGCGGTGTCGCGGGGCGCGAAGGTCGCGGCGCGAGCGGGTTGGTTGTCGCGCGATCCAAGCATGATCCGCGTCGCGGCTTTTCGGTGATGGGCCATGCGCGTCAGTTGGCCGGCTTCGCGGAGATGCACGAAGATCCTTGCCTCATCTTCGATGCGGGTGCGAAAAAGTGGCGGCTGGCGACGTGCTGCCTGAATGGTTTCCACACCGAGTTGTTCGAGGCGGACAACTGGGATGGCCCGTTCACCAAGATCGCCGGGCCGACCAAGGATGACTCCACCGGCGTGCTCATCCAGAAGATCGGCGACACGCGCTACGTTTTCAGCGGCAACAAGGCCGGGCCAATGCTCGTCTATTCCTATCCCGATTTGAAATCGCTGGGCGAACTGAAATTGGATTTGCCCGCGCATTGGCCGCAAGGTCCGCTTCGCACCTGGCCCAACGTATTTCCGCTGCCCGCCGGTTTTCCGTATCGCTACATGATGCTGACGATGGACCGTCCCAATTTTCCCGGTGTGAAAGGGAAGAACTGGAGCTACGGCGCGCTCTATTTGTTTGGCGCTGACACCGGCGACATCAGCACCGCGCCGTATGAATTTCCGAACCGGGAAAAATAATTCCAAATTTTAATTCCAACTTGAAAACGAAACTGAAAACAAATTTTCTCTCCACGCTTCTGACCGCTGCGCTGCTGGCGGCTTCGTCCGCGTTTGCTGAAACCCAGCCGGTGACCGTCACGGTGACCGACGATGGCAAAAGCCCGGAACTTGCGCCGCGCTTCATCGGGTTGAGTTACGAGATGTCCATGCTGCTGCCCAAGGAGGGACGTTACTATTTTGATTCCAAAGATCAGGCACTGTTGAACACCTTCAAGACGCTGAACGTAAAAAGCCTGCGCGTCGGGGCAAATGCCGTGGACGATCCGCGCATCGAGATTCCGCAGGAGAAGGACATTGATGTGTTCTTCAGCTTTGCGCGCGCGGCGGGAGTGAAAGTGATTTATTCGTTCCGCTTAAAGGATGGCAACCCCGCTGATTCCGCCCGCCTCGCCAGCTACATCGCGGCGCGCTATTCGGACTTGCTCGAATGTTTCTCCATCGGCAACGAGCCGGATTTTTACATCAAGACCTACGCCGAATACATGGCGCAATGGAAGCCCCACTACGAAGCCATCCTGAAAGCTGTGCCCGGCGCGAAGTTCGTCGGGCCGAGCACGACGCTGGGTCATTACGAGTTGGAGTTTGCGAAGGAGATGTTTCCCACCGGCAATCTGCTGATGCTGGGCAACCATCACTATTTTCTCGGATCGGGCCGCGTGGGTGAAACGAATCCTCCCGCGACGCGCGCCCGTTTTCTTTCCAACAAGCGGCTTACCGAATACGAAACGAAATACGCCCGCGTCGCCGGGCCGCTGGCCGTGCAGGGCGTGCCGTTGCGGATGGATGAACTGAACAGTTGCTACAACGGCGGCGCAAAAGATTCGAGCGACACCTACGCTTCCACGCTGTGGGTGCTGGACTTCACGCATTGGTGGGCGGCGCGTCACATCGTGGGATTCAATTTTCACACCGGCGAATCCGTGGGGCGCGACGGCAAGTTTGGCGCTCCGAATTACGCCTCGTTTCTCCGGCAGGAGAGCGGGGTTGGATTTTCGATGCGGCCGCTTGCCTACGGTCTGCTTGCGTTTAATCAAGGCGCGCAAGGCCGCTCGCTCGGCGTCAAGGTGAAGGCTGACTTCAAGTTGGATTTCAATGCTTACGCGTATCGCGATCGCGCCGGGGTTGTTTATCTGACGCTGATCAACAAGAGCTACGATGAGCACGCGCAGCCGGCGTCGGTGTCGCTTCAGTTGCCAATCAGCATGGGTAAGGTAAAATATCAGCGGATGGAGTTGTCGCAAAAAAATCAGAATGTCGCCGCGAAAACAGACGTCATGCTCGGTGGCGTGGCGGTTGATTCGCAGGGAAACTGGGCGGGCCAATGGAAGGACATCGTGGCCGCGTCTGATAAAAAAATGACGGTTCAAGTCTCTCCCGCTTCCGCCATCATTCTTCGCTGTTCTCCGGTGGGGATGACGCAGTCAAAGTCATCCGGTGACGCTGCGGTCACGCCCCGCCCGTCGTCGAGCTTATGATGAAACCGCTCCTGATTTTGGCGGCGTTTTTTTCCGCGCTGGCCGTCGAAGCAGCGGGCACGGGGCTCACGGGGGATTACTACACCGCCACCAATTTCACCGGCACGAAGACGAGTCGCGTGGATGCCACGGTGGACTTCGATTGGGGCGCAAGTTCGCCCGGCTTCGGCGGGCTGGGCACGAATAATTTCTCCATCCGCTGGTCGGGCCAGGTCGAGCCGCGTTACGACGGGCTTTACACCTTCTACGTCACGGCAGACGACGGCGCGGCATTGTGGGTCAACGACCGCCTGATCGTCTCGCGCTTGTTGTCCGCAACAACGGCGCAGATGGGCGGCCAGATTTCGCTCCGCGCGAATGAGCGCGTGAATCTCCGGCTCGAATTTTTTGAGCGAACCAACAACGCCAGCGTCCGGCTCGAATGGACCAGCACCAGCCAGGCGCGCGAGGTGATTCCGCAGTCGCAGCTTTACCCGACGACATTGCCTGCCGAGCGTGGCACGATTCTGCGCGAGCATTGGGCGAATCTGCCGGGCACGGCGATCACGAACCTGACGGGCAGCACCAACTTTCCCAGCAAGCCGGATGGCCGGGAAACATTCTTGAGCTTCGAGTGTCTCCAGCAGAATTGGGCCACGAACGTCGGCACGCGAATGGTCGGCTACGTCATGCCGCGCACCAATGGCGTTTATACTTTTGCGGTGGCCGCCAGCGACCGGGCGGAATTGTGGATTAGCACCGACGCGAATTCCGCGAACAAGCAGCTCATCGCTTCCGTCACCAACGCCACCGCGTTCCGCAACTGGTCGAATCACGTCTCGCAAGTGTCCACGGGCCGGACGCTCGTGGCGTGGCAGAAGTATTACGTCGAACTCCTCCACAAGGCGGGCACGAACAACAACCATTATTCCGTCGCGTGGCAGCCGCCCGGCGCGGCGCAGTTCTCGGTCATTGATGGCAGCTATCTCATTCCGCTCGGGCTGACCAACGCACTGCCGACGCAGGCCAACATCCTCAACACACTCGCGACCGCGCATCCGCGCCTCTTCGCCACGGCGGAGCGTTTCAACTGGTTGAAGCAGCAGGTCGCCACCAACGCCGCCGGTCAACCCGCGCAGTGGTATGCCACGATTTATGCGCAAGCCACGAATCTGTTTAATCTCACCAACAACCCGCCCGTCACTTACGCGCAGGACAATCGCGGAACGATTTTGGACCAGAGCCGCACGGTGAAAGACCGGATGTATCAACTCGGCATCGCGTGGAAAATTTCCGGCAACACGAATTTCCCCGAGCGCGCCTGGACGGAGTTAAATGCGGCGGGAAATTTCCCCGACTGGCACTCGGATCATTTCCTCGACACCGCCGAGATGACCCACGGCTTCGGCGTGGGTTACGACTGGTTCTACGAGTATTGGACGCCGACGCGGCGGACGTTCATCCTCACCAACATCACCACGAAGGGTTTGACCGAGGGACTGAAAGATTTCACGAACAATATTTTTTGGACGCGCTCCGACAGCGGCAACTGGAATCTGGTTTGCAACGGCGGCCTGACCGTGGGCGCTCTGGCCGTGGGCATGGACGCGGAAACGACGGCGGAGCAGATGCTGGCGAAGGCCGTTCCCGCCGCGATGTCGGTGATGCCGCATTGGAACACCGACAGCGGCGGGTGGTATGAGGGCGCGCAATATTGGGATTACGCCAGCGAATACAATGTTCGGATGCTCGCCGGATTGCAGTCCGCGCTCGGCACGGATTTTTGTTTGAGCAGCACCAACGGCCTCGACAACGCCGGTCTCTTCACGATGTTGCTCGCCAGTGCCAGCAAGCGCACCTTCAACTACGGGGATGGCGGCGGCACGGGCATTTCCACCGGCCCGCAAATGTTCTGGTGGGCCGGGCGTTTCGACGCGCCTGCCTACAGTTACCACGAGCGCACGAATGGTTCTGCCAGCGCCTTGGGCGCGCTGTGGTGGGACGGGCGTGGCGGTCTTCCGGCGAGCGAGGACATCGGCAGCGACTTTATGTTTCTTGGGCCAACTGGCGTCACGCCATTCCAAGCGCAACACATCGGTGTGTTCCGTTCCGCGTGGGGCGACACAAATGAAACCATGCTGTCGTTCAAGGGCGGCGAAATGGGTGCTGACCACGGCAATCTTGATGCCGGAACTTTTGTTCTCGAAGCACTCGGCAAACGCTGGGCTTGGGAACTGGGCGCGGATGACTATGCGCTTCCGGGCTATTTTGATTTGAACCCGGCCTCCGCGACGAACCGTTGGGACTACTACCGCACGCGCGCCGAAGGCCAGAACACGCTCGTCATCAATCCCGGCAACGGCCCGGACACAAAGCTCGGCCCGGTTGCGCCCGTGATCACTTTCCAAAGTAAAAACTCTGTGCGCGCCCTGGCGGTGATGGATCTCACACCGGTGGAAACCAATGTGGTTCGCGCCTGGCGCGGTGTGCAACTGTTCGGCCCGCAGCGCAAGCAGGTGTTGATACAGGATGAAATCACCGGCGGCACGAACGCCAACGTCTGGTGGTTCATGCATTATCAGAACAACAGCACTTCCGTCGCGCTCTCGCCCGACGGCACGAGCGTGACGATGACGCAGGGCAGCACCCGGCTCTGGGGAAAAATTCTCAGCAGCGGCGGCATGTTTCAGGTCATGAGCGCGCTGCCTCTGCCGACGTCGCCAAATCCGGCCGGACAAAATGCGAACGCGACTTACTCGAAGCTCGCGATCCATCTCACCGGCGTCAGCAACACCACCATCGCCGTGTGGTTCGTGCCGCTTGCGCCCGGCCAGAATCCGCCCATCGTTCCGCCCACGCTCACGACGCTGGCGCAATGGCAGATTCCCGAGAGCGATCCGCCGCTCGCGGCAGATGGCAGCGTCACCACGCCGCAGAACACTCCGGTTGACGTGAACCTCACGACGCTCGCCAGCGACACCGTCACGCTCGCGAGCAATCTGGTTTTCGCGGTCACGAGTCCGACCAACGGCACGGTCACGCTGTTGCCGGATGGCCGCACTGCGCGCTTCACGCCCGCGACGAATTTCTTCGGCACTGGGCAATTTCTTTACACCGTCACGGACGAGGACACCAACACTTCGACTGCCGGAGTGGTGGTGACGGTTTTGCCGGCGACGTGGTATTGGGACACCGCGACCACAGCGGGCTTGCAGCCCGCCAGCGGCACCTGGGATGGCGCGACGGCCGCATGGTCTTCCACCTCTGCTGGCTCGAATCCCTTGCTGGCCTGGCCGCCGACGGGCAACGATGCGGTGTTCATCGGCGCGGGCGGCACTTACACCGTCACGATCAACAGCACGCAAAAGGTGAATCAGATTTCCACGACGAATGGCACGTGGACTTTCACCGGCGGTGCGTTGAATCATCCCAGCGGGCCAATGACGATCACCGCCCAGGCCGACACGACATTAAATTCACCGCTCGTGGCCGACACCGATTTCAGCAAGCTCGGGGCGGGGCGGTTGACTCTCGGCGCGGCGGCGAGTTTTTCCGGAGATGTCTTCGTGCCGGACGGCACGCTCCGCATCACGTCCAGCAACGCGCTGCCGCCCACCGCTTCGCTGACCGTCGGTTCGATTGCCACGGTGGGCGCGCTCGATTTTTCCGCCGCCAGCCAGACCCTCGGCGACCTCACCGCCGCCAGCACCAACAGCGTGCTGACCAACGTCGTCACCGTGGGCGTCGGCCAGACGTTGAAACTCACCGGCAGCGTCGCGGTCGGAGTGGACACCGGAACTACCAGTGTTGCGCGGGTGCGGATGACCGGCGGCGGTGAGCTATTCGTCACGAACGCCGCGCAGAATTTCTCCGTCGGCTGCGACGTGGCGGTCGCCAATTCCTACGGCACCAGCGCGTCGCTCGATCTTTCCAAGCTGGGCAAGGTCACGCTCGGCACAACCGCTTCGCCGTTGGGGGAACTCCAGGTTGGTTACGGCTATGGCAGTGGCAACGGGGCAACGTTCAGCACCCTGACGCTCTCGGATACGAACAACAGCATCACCGCGACGACGTTTCAGATCGGCAATTCCCGCGCCGCCAACGGTGTCTCCGGAAACCTGTTTCTCGGCACGGGAAGCAACGTGCTCTCGGCGGATGTCTTCAACATCGGCCTGTCCAAAGTGAACGGCACGGTGAAGTTCGCATTGCAGACACCCGGCAGTCCCGGCACCGTGACCTTCCGCGGCAAGAGCGGGACTGCGGCGGAAATCCGGATCGGCGACAAGAACGGCACCGGCACAGCCACCGCTCCCATCAGCACGCTGGATTTGCGCGGGCACAACGCCACGGTCACGGCGAGCAGCGTGTTCATCGCCGTCGAGGACGGGACGGGCTCGGGCAGCATGACCAGTTCGCTTTACTTCGATGGCGGCACGTTCACCGTGACAAACCTCATCATCGGCGACAAGAGCAACACCAGCACGGGGCAGGCGAACGGCTCGCTGAACATCAGCGGCGGCACGTTCTCGGTTCAATCCGGCGGACAGTTCACGCTCGGCTCACAGGCCGGCGCCGGCACCGCCAGCGCGACGGTGAACCTCACCGGCGGCACTTTGAATTCGCAGGTGGACATCCTGGACGGCGGTGGTGCGAACACCTCCACCTTCACGCTGAACGGCGGCACGCTGAACCTGTTCGGTCGCAAGCTCGGCTCGGCGACCAACATCAATACGCTTAACTTCCAATCCGGCACGCTATCGAACGTCAGCGGCATCAACGTGAGTAATCCGCTCATAAAGACCGGCGCCGGCACGCTCACGGTCGGTGGCTCGAACACCTATTCCGGCAGCACCATCATCGGCGGCGGCACGTTGCTGGTGAGTGGCTCGATCGCCGCCGGCGCGGTGACGGTGAGCAACACTGCGGTGCTGGGTGGCTCTGGAACTATCAGCGGGCTGACCGCCGTGCAGTCCGGCGGCAACATTAAGGGCGGCGATGCGAACGGCTCCAACACTTTGACCGTCGCCAATTCCTTGAGCTTGGGCGACACCACCAACGCGGTGACTTACAGCCAATTTCTTGTGGCGGCGGGCGGGAAAGTTTCCGTCAACTCGCTGAGTGTCGCCGGCACCAACATTGTCAGCATCCTCGACAGCAGCCTGGTGGTCGGGACGAACACGCTATTCACCTACGGCGGCGGCTCGATTGGCGGGAGCGGATTCGCCGGCTTCAAGCTGGGCTCGGTGCCTTTTGGGGTGACGGCGAGGTTGCTCAACACTGGTTCAGCCGTGCGTCTCGGAGTTCAGGCGGTCGTCAACACCAACCCGCCCGCGATGACGGGCAGCTATGGCGGCGGAGCGATCACGCTCTCGTGGCCGGCGGATCGGCTGGGCTGGCGGTTGCAGGTGCAGACGAACACGCTGATTGCCGGCAACTGGTCAACGTGGCCCGGTTCAACCAATGTGACTTCGGTGCTCATCACCAACAGCCTGGCCAATTCGTCCGTGTTTTTCCGGCTTGTTTATCCGTGAGCGGCCGTTTTTTGGAGCTATGAAAGTTAAACCAAGAATGACTGGCAGATCATTCTCCCATCTTCTCTGTTTATTGCTCATGGTGCTGCTGTCGTCTCAACTTGCGCCGGCCGCCGGAACGAACAAACCCAACATCATGGTCATTCTCGCGGATGACTTGGGGTATTCCGACCTCGGCTGTTATGGCGGCGAAATCCGAACGCCGAACATTGATGCACTTGCCGCGAATGGATTGCGGTTCACACAGAGCTATAATTCCAGCCGCTGCTGCCCATCGCGCGCCAGTTTGCTCACGGGACTTTATCCGCATCAGGCGGGCATCGGACTCATGACCGGACGCGATCAAGGCTTGCCCGGCTATCGCGGCCGCTTGAACGATCAATGCGTGACGCTCGCGGAGGTGCTGCGCCCGGCTGGCTACGCGACGATGGCTTGCGGCAAATGGCACGTCAACAAACCCGGGCCGATCGAGCGCGGCTTCGATGAGTTCTACGGCTTCGTCCAGGGCTATGGTGTCAATTCATGGGACTCGAACATGATGATTCGGCTGCCGCAGGGCCGTCCGCAACGCAGCTATGCGCCGGGTGAGTTTTACGCCACCACCGCCATCACGGATCACGCGCTGGATTTCATCAGCACCGCGCGACAGCAACGCAAGCCGTGGTTGTTGTATCTCGCGTATCAAGCTCCTCACTTTCCGCTGCAAGCTCCGGCGCGGGAGATTGAAAAATACATCGCGACTTACGAGCGCGGCTGGGATGTGTTGCGCGCCGAGCGGCTGGAACGGATGAAGAAACTCGGCCTCGCGCCCGCGAACCAGCCGTTGCCGCCGCGCTCGCCGATTGACAACGTCGAAGCCGCCAAACGCATCGGCTCGATGACGAGCGATGGTTGCAATCCGCCGTGGGATTCGCTCGATGCAAAACGCCGCGCCGATCTCGCGCGGCGCATGGCGGCTTACGCGGCGATGGTGGAGGTCATGGATGCGAACATCGGACGGCTCGTCGCTTCGCTGCGGGAGCAGGGCGAACTCGACAACACGTTGATCTTGTTCTTGAGCGACAACGGCGCGTGTGCCGAGTGGGAGTCGTTCGGCTTCGATCTCGACCCGGAGAAATTTCGGAACTCGCGCGCCGGTCAGGGCATTGATGTCAACACAACCATGACAACGAATGTTCTGCACGAAGGCGTGGCACTGGCGGCAATGGGCAATGCGGAGAGCCTGTTCAGCTACGGTTCGGCTTGGGCGAATTTCTGCAACACGCCGCTCCGGTTATACAAACATTTCACCCACGAAGGCGGCATTCGCACGCCGATGGTCGTGCATTGGCCCGCAGGCATTGCTGGGAATGGCGAGTGGCGGCAACAGGTCGCGCACATCATGGACATCATGGCGACGTGTGTTGAGGCCGCTGACGCCAAGTATCCGAGCGCGTTTGCAGGTCACGACATTTTGCCGACGAGCGGACGGAGTCTCCTGCCCGCGTTCCGCAACGAAACGGAGACGCCGCGCACGCTCGTATTCGAACACGAAAACAATGTCGCCATCCGCGAGGGCAACTGGAAGCTGCTCGCCCAAAAAGCTCTCGCTCGCGATGGCCTGCAAGCGGACGTGCAATGGGAGCTTTACGATATTGCTGCCGACCCGTTCGAGCAGCGCAACCTTGTCGCCGAAAAGCCGGAGTTGGTGGAGCGGTTGTCGCGGAAGTTTCTGGAAGAAGCCCGCCGCACGAATATTTTGCCGAAGCCGTAATCGGCTGGCGATGGAACAGAAGGATCTCAGCGCACAAACAATCAAACCATGAAACGAATCAAGACACTTACCTCACTGTTGGCTGTTATGGCCGTAACCTTGGCCAGCGCGGGCGACGGCTCGTTCTACACCCAGAAGCTCCCCCGACCGGACGGCAAGCCTGCGGACATGAAGAAGCCCGTCAAGGTGTTCATCCTCTTGGGCCAGTCCAACATGGTGGGCATGGGCAATGCCACGGGCGACAAGGAAGGGGCGTTGGAAAATGCCGTCAAGAACGAGGGGCTCTATCCGTTCCTGCTTGATGACGCCGGCAACTGGAGTGTCAGAAATGACGTCCGGAATGTCCGCGTGATGGTCGGCCGGGGCGGAGGCATGCGGCTTTTCAATAACGAGTGGATGTCGGTCGCCGGCAAGGGCGGCAAGGCAGGCGGCAAGATCGGCGTTGAGTTTGCAGTCGGCCACCAGTTGGGAAATTACTTCGACGAGCCGGTGATGATTCTCAAGAGTTGCATCGGCAACCGCAGCCTCGGTTGGGATCTCCTGCCCCCGGGCAGCAAGGGGTTTGAGTTCACCGGCAAAGACAAGAAGACCAGCAAGGATGTGACTTATACATACGCCGGCTACAAGGAGTCCCCGATGAAATGGGAGAAAGGCACTCAGCCGGAGAAGACGGTTGGCTGGTATGCTGGCAAGCAATGGGACGACGACATCGCCAACGCCAAGAAGGTGTTGTCTGAACTCGACAAGTATTATCCTGGTGCGAAGAAATATGAGGTCGCCGGATTCTTCTGGTGGCAGGGCGAAAAGGATTCTGGCGACGAAGGATTGTCCGCCAAGTATGAGGAGAACCTCGTGAACCTCATCAAGGCGCTGCGCAAGGAATTCGACGCCCCAAAAGCGAAGTTCGTGATGGCCACAATCGGCGAAGCGAAGAAAGGCGTGGGCGGTAACACCGAAAAAGTAATGGACGCCATGCTCGCCTTGGACAGCAACAGCGGCAAGCATCCTGAATTCAAGGGCAGCGTGGCCACGGTCTTTTCCAATCCGATGGCCCGGGGCGGCAGCGGCAACGGCCATTATGGCGGCAACGCCAAGGTCTACATGGATGTCGGCCTCACCATGGGCGAAGCGATGGTCGAACTGCTCAAGAACAAGTAACCGACCCGGCTGCCGCGCTTTCCTCATCACCCCGCAACTCATCCCAACCGAACTTACCAATCATGATCTGCACCAAGAGTATTACCGCCGTCGCCCTGCTGGCCGTGCTGGCCATCGGACTGACCTCCACCTCGGCAGCCGCGACGAAGGGTGAGCCAGCCGTTCAACTCTCCGAGGCCGGCAAACAGCTCGAAGTCAGATATGCCGCCACGCTCTCCAAGTTGAAGGCGGACATCACCAAAGCCCTGCCCGCCGTGGACGAACGCAAGAAAGCCGCGCTACAGGCGGCCTCTGAAAAGACTAGGCGGGCAACCGCCGCGGCGGACACGGCGCATCAGGCCTTGGGCAAACTCAGCGGCGCCAAAGGTCTGGTGGATCACGCCAAGGGCAAATGGATCGGCGGTGCGGACAAGGCCATTGCACAGGCACAGGCGGACTTGAAGAATGCGACCTCGGACGCCCAGCGTGAAGCGGCGCAAAAGCATCTCGCCAAGTGGCAGGCCAACCGGGCTGACGGGGTCAAGGCGCTCGCGGAGCGTCAGGCGGATTACGACCGGTTGAAAATCGAGGGGACGAAATTGAAGCAAGCCCATGAAGCAGCGCAAGCGGCCCTAGCCCAGGCCCAGGCCGACGAAATGAACGCCGTCAAGGCGGTGCTGGCAGACGTCGAGCCGGTTTGCGGCAGCGACCAACTGGACGCGAAGCTCGTCCAGGCCGCAGTCTTGACGGCGGCGACCCCGCGCGGTCTGGCGGAGTTCGCCGCGCGGGGGGCGGAGCAGGCGGCGCTGGTGGAGAAGCTGCTCGCGGACGAAAAGTTGATGAAGGAGATGCTCGTCGCTGGCGGCGCCAAGTTCGGCAAGTATGGCCCGGCGATGGCGATTTACGCGGCCATTCAGAAGGCCAGCGCGAAGGCGGGCGAAGGACTCTTCCAGCGGCTGGCGCTCGCCACCAGTCTGGAGCATGCCCTGCCAATCCAGCAATCCGACGCCGCAGAGGAGAAGAATTCGTCCGCCGCCGTTGACCCCGTGAAACGCTATCTGCATTACGAAAAAGCTTATCTTGCCGGCGAGCTTGACCCCGCGTTCAAGGATTTGAACACCTGGGAATATCGCAGGGTCGTGGACTGCGATGCTCCGGATGAAACTCTGGCGTGGGGACGTGAAATGCTCCGCAACTACCGGCCCGACCACATTTCCAATCCGGACTATGGCTGGCGCTACGTTTCCGCCGTCCGAACGGAAGTTCCGTATGGCTTGCAAAATGTGAAATTCGACGATTCCGCGTTGCAACAACACCAGAACATCATCATGAACGGCGGCGTGTGCGGGCGGCGCGCGTTCTTTGGGCGTTTCATCCTGCGCAGTTTCGGCATTCCCGTCTGGGGCGTGACCCAGCACGCTCATGCCGCATTGAGTCATTGGACACCGAAAGGATGGGTGGTCAATCTCGGGGCCGGCTTCAACGCCAGTTGGTGGGACAAGGATGAGGTGCCGATGAGCGGGACGCAGTTTCTGCGGGAGGCTCAGGCGCGCGAACACGCGCAGGACTTCTTGAAAGTGCTCCGAGCGCAGTGGGTCAGCCTCATTTTGGGCGAGCCGGCATACAATGAACGCAGGAAGGTCGTCGGCGGTTTCTGGAGCAGCCTGGGAAATTTCCAAACCGTCATGCTGGCGGCCAAGGCGGTTTCCCTGGGACCGCTGGGGCAGGAGTTAGCCGAGGCGAATGACCGCGAGCAGAAGGTCGAGTCGGCGGCGGTTTCCGCCGGCGACCAGCAGGCGGCCGTGAAGAACGGCACCATCATCATTCCGGCCGTGGCGCACGGCAAATCGGCGGGGAACAGCGCCGCGATGAAAAGCCCCTCCGGCGGCATGTTGTTGCACGGTCTGGGCGGGTTCAAAACCCAGTATGCGTTTGAAGCGCCGCAGGCCGGCCAGTATGCGTTGACCGCCCGCGTGGCGACGGTGCAGAAAGGGCAGCAGTTCATCTTCGCCGCCAACGCCTCCGGCATGCTCGCCGAGGTCGCCGTGCCTTACTCCAAGGGCATGTGGGCGCAGACTCCGCCGGTCAAACTCACCCTGGTCAAGGGTCAGAACGTCCTCAGCTTTGAACTCAAAGAAGGCAGCCGCGGCGTGACCATCAGCGATTTTACCCTCACCGCGGTGAAATGAGTTGAACCGCTGGTTGTGATTGGCCTGAATTAACAAAGTGAAATCCCTGTTGACTCGAATCGCGGTGCTGGTGCTTTGTGCGTTGGCTCTCGTCACGCACGCGGCGGAGCGGCCCAACATCATATTTGTTTTCACCGATGACTTCGGCTGGGGCGACCTCGGCAGTTACGGCGGCAAAATTGTGCCGACGCCGAATCTGGATCGCATGGCGGCGGAAGCCAATCCGAAGATCACTGCCCGCCTCAAGCAGCAGGCGCTTGCGTGGCGGAAGGAATTGCCGTGAGAATTATCCGTGCCGTTATGAAAACAAAACCCCCATCCTGTTTTACAGGCTGCGCGACTGCAGCGTTTATCTTTGTTGCAGCCATGTCTTTTGTTGCGTCCGCGCAGGAGAAACCGAATCTCCCCGGCATCAGCATTGATGGCGGCGGCCACGCGGATGCTAAGCCTTCAATTCCTGATTTTACTACAGGTGGAAAGCCGGACGAATCACACGACTGGTTGCTAGGACCCACTGGACTTCGCGGATGGATGTATTTCCGTCATGAAGACCTCACCGCAGCATCACGACAGATTCTCATTACGGCGGTGGACAAAGGTTCACCCGCAGATGGAGTCCTGCGGGTCAACGATGTGATCCTTGGCGTCTTCGGCAGGCTCTTCGCGGATGATGCCCGCCGGAGTTTCGGCCGCGCCATCACCACCGCCGAGGAGAAAACCGGGAAGCTTCCCCTGATAATCTGGCGCGCCGGAAAAAACTCGACCGTCGAACTCAAATTGCAAGTCCTCGGAGCTTACAGCCCCACCGCTCCCTACGATTGCCCCAAGTCCCGCAGGATCTTCGAGCAAGGCTGCCGCTTGATTGCCGAAAAGGGTTTCGAAAATACAGACATTCCCGATCACCTGAATGCGCTCGCGCTGCTTGCCACTGGCGACCCGCAGTATCACTCCGTGCTCGGCAAGTATGCGAAGCAGGTCGCGGAGTCCCTGCAACCCGAAGACACATGGAACTGGTATATCGCCTACGGAAACCTCTTCCTCGGTGAATACGCCCTCGCCACCGGCAACCAGACGGTTTTTCCCGAGTTGAAACAGGTCACCCTGCGCGGCGTGAAAAACCAGTGCCTGAATGGCATGTGGGGTCACGCACCCGCCTTGGTCAGCGGCCATTCCGAAGGCTACGGCGGTATGAATGTGATCGGCTTGCCGATGACGATCTCACTCGCGCTGGCCCGCCGAGCCGGGGTCAGCGATCCCGCCTTGGACAAGGCCATTGATAAGTCCGCGAGATTCCTCCGCTACTATGTGGACAAGGGGTCCATCCCCTACGGTGACCATCCTGCGTGGGTTGGCACCCATGACGACAATGGCAAATCCTCGTGTGCCGCCGTCTTGTTCGACATCCTCGGCGATCACGAGGCTGCCGCGTTCAACTCCTGCATGGCCACCGCCGCTTACGACAGTCGGGAGCAAGGCCATTGCGGAAATTTCTGGAACATACTCTGGGCCCTGCCGGGAGTGTCACGCAGCGGCCCGCTCGCCACCGGAGCCTATCTCAAGGAGCAAGCTTGGTATTACGACCTCGCGCGGAATTGGAAGGGCGGCTTTGTTTATCAAAAAATAGATGCTGAACAGGAAGCCGACAGCTACACCGATTGGGATCTCACCGGCGGCTATCTGCTCTCGTTCGGACTTTACCAGAAAAGCCTCTTCCTCCTCGGCAAGAAACCCTCCGTCACCCCCGCGCTGAGCGCCGAGGCGCTCAACAAAGTCATCGTCGCCGGACGCGACCAATTTCCGGAAGGAGAGGGGAACGGCTACTTCAAAAGAAAGGACGAGGAACTCATCGAGGGCTTGAAGAGTTGGTCGCCCGTCGTCCGCTGCCGCTCAGCCGCAGCCATCGGCAAACGCGGTGGCAGCTTTGCTCCCACGCTGGTTGAAATGCTTTCCCGAACGGATCGCCACGCCCGGTATGGCGCGGTTGAGGCCCTCGGGCTCCTCGGCAAAGACGCGGCTTCAGCCTTGCCCCGGTTGCGCGCCGCCCTCAGCGACCCGGATGCATGGATACGATGCCTCGCCGCCGAGGCACTCACCCGCATCGGAGACAGGGGCAGCGTTGACGATCTCATCGCCATGTCGCTCCGGCCTTCACCTGCAGATTCGCGCCGCATGCACCAGCGCGCTGTATCCCATGCTTTGTTTTCACCCTATCCCGGAGAAAGTGAACCGGTCAGCCTCCTTTCCACCTCCTTGGATGGCGTGGATCGCAAACGGCTCCTCCTGGTCATAAAATCCTTCCTGGAGAACGAGGACAGCGTCGTGCGCGCCTCGATCATTCCCGTCCTTGAAATGCTCGACGAACGCGAACTCGCCTTGCTGTTGCCGGACATCATCAAGGCCGTCGAAACCCTCGCCCCGAGCAACGAAATGTGGGGCGACGACATCCGCCAAGGCGGCTTGGATGTTCTTTCCAAACACCATATTCGCGAGGGGATGTTGCTCTGCGTCTCCACCATCGAATGGCGCTGGGGCTTGGATGTGGCCAAGCGCATGGAATTCCTCCAGCGCTACGGCAAAAACGCCCGCACAGTCCTGCCCGACATCAAAAAACTTGTCCGTGATCTCGAAAAAAAAGAAGCGGGAGAAAAGCCTAGCGAAGAACGGAAAATCCTCCTGAAAGCCATCGCCGACATTCAAGCCAGCAAAAACGAACCAAAACTGATTGCGCTCAAAGACTTCATTGCCCGAGCGATTACTAAAAACGAGCCCTGATTTCATCCGAACTAAAGTCAACTATGATGCAAAACGCCTTCATCGCGCTCCTTCCGGCAGTCGCTGCCTCAGTTTGTCGTGCCATAATCGCGGATAGCCGTATGACCATATGAAATAGCCAGGAGAATTGTCTGCCCTGTTATGAAAACCACAAACAAGTTTGTTTTTGAAAACTGTGCGGCAGTCGCGCTTTTCTTCGTTGCGATGATGTGCAGCGTCGCGTCGGCGCAGGAGAAGCCGAACTTTGTCGTCATCAACATTGATGACCTGGGCTACGCGGACATCGGGCCGTTCGGCTCGAAGCTCAACCGCACGCCGGAGCTTGATCGCATGGCGAAGGAGGGGCGCAAGCTCACTTCGTTTTACGCCGCGCCGGTGTGTTCGCCTTCACGCGCGGCGCTCATGACCGGCTGTTACGCCAAGCGTGCGCTGCCGATTCCGCACGTGCTTTATCCCGCCGACGGCATCGGGCTTTCGCCGAAGGAAATCACCGTGGCCGAAGTTTTGAAAAGCGCGGGTTACGCGACGGCCATCATCGGCAAGTGGCATCTCGGCGACCAGCCGGAGTGGCTGCCGAACGCGCAGGGCTTCGATCTGCACTTCGGCCTGCCTTACTCCAACGACATGGGGCCGGCCGCCGACGGCGTGAAGAGCGACCTGGGCAAACCCATCCCGGAACAGAAAGAAAAAAAACAGCCGCCGCTGCCGCTGTTGCGCAACGGGAAAGTCGTCAAGCGCGTGTTGCCCGATGACCAGCAATCGCTCGTCGAAATCTACACGGACGAGGCGGTGAAATTTATCAAAGAGAAGAAGGGCGCGCCGTTCCTCCTCTACCTGCCGCATAACGCCGTTCATGCTCCCATCTATCCGGGCAAGAAGTGGGCA
>JANMJO010000236.1:0-2255 GCA_031371425.1 Verrucomicrobiales bacterium
GCGCATCCGAGTTCCCGAAAGCGTTCGCAAGCTCTCCCTCTCCCATCGGATGGGAGAGGGGTGGGGTGAGGGCTGGTCGCACGACCGTTCCAGAGTGGAGTTCATTCTGCAAATCGGCTCCACCGAAAACAGCGAAGAACCTCCCTCCCAACGAGAATTCAATTCTTCCGCCGGTGAACCTTGTGGATCGCCGCTTGATCCACGGGCTTGATGATCAATTCGTCAATGTTCACATGCGCCGGACGGCTGGCCATCCACACCAGCGTCTCGGCGATGTCCACAGCGGTGAGCGGGTGCGTGCCCTCGTAGGGCTTCTTCGCCAGCGCCGTGTCACCCTTGAAACGCACGATGGAAAATTCTGTCTCCGCCAATCCGGGATCGAGCGTGCAGACGCGGATGCCCGTGCCGCTCAACTCGAGCCGCAATGCTCGCGTGATCTGCAGCTCGCCCGCCTTCGCCGCGCAATAGACCGCGCCGCCCTCGTAAACCACGCGCCCGGCGAGCGAGCCGATGTTGATGATGCTCGCACCAGCGTCGTGCGGCATCAGCGGCAGCGCGCCGCGCGTGACGCGCAGCACGCCGAGGACGTTGCTTTGGAGCATCGCCTCCCAGTCCGCGTCCTTGCCCTCCGCGACGGTGTCAATGCCGTGCGCCCCGCCAGCGTTGTTGATGAGAACGTGCAAATTCCGAATTTCAAATTCCGAATTCCGAATCTGTTCCTTCGCCCACGCGATAAATTTCTCGACGCTCGGCGTGCTGCTCACGTCGAGTTCGTGAAACTCCGCTGCGCCAGCGCCGGCTTGTCTGGCTTCGGCGGCGACTTGTTTCAAGCGGTCAACGCGCCGCGCGCCGAGCAGCAGCTTCGCGCCGACCGCGCCAAAAGCCACCGCCGCCGCCGCGCCGAAGCCGCTCGATGCGCCGGTTATCAGAATCCACTTGTCCTGCAATCGCGTTGTCATGCGCAAAGAAATAACCGAGCGGCGCGCGGACGGGGAGGAAATTTTCCGCGCCTGCGGAAATTGGTTGTTTCGGTGAGGCTCGTTTGCTGCAACACTGCGGCGTCGGTTTTACATTGTGAACATTTCATCCGCCATCTTTCATTGCAGCGCGCCGGACTTGGACTCGTGTCCTGACGGGTCGCTGCCGGAATTCGCCTTCATCGGCCGCTCGAACGTGGGCAAGTCGTCGCTGCTGAACATGCTCGCGGACAAGGAGCGGCTGGCGCGCGTCTCGCCGACGCCGGGGTTCACGAAGCTCATTAATATTTTCACGATGAACCGCACGTGGCGGCTGGTGGACTTGCCGGGCTACGGCTTCGCGCAGGTGGCGCGCGAGGACAGGTCGCAGTTCAACGAGGCGGTGGCGCAATACCTAGAGCACCGCAGGAATCTTTGCTGCGTGTTTCTGCTGATTGATTCGGGACTGCCGCCGCAGGAGATTGACATGGAGTTTGTGCAATGGCTGGCCGGCCACGCGCTCCCGTTCGTGCTGGTATTCACCAAGACGGATCGCGGCACGCCGGAAACGGTGGAGGCGAACATCGCGGCGTTCACGGCGCGCATCGCGGGTTGGTTCGAGAAGCTGCCGGAGATTTGCAGGTGCTCTTCAAAGACGGGTAGTGGCCGCAGCGAGCTGCTCGGAATCATCGGCGCGACGCTGGCCGCCGGCCCGGCGGTGGAGGAAGTCAAACCGACCGCGCCGCCGCTGCCGCCGGAAGTCGAGCCGCCGTTCCGCCTCGAGGTGCGCGCCGGGACGATGCGGGAGAAAACCACGCACGAAAAGAAGCGGCTCAAAAGCCCGCGGCCTTGGTGAGAAATTTTTCCGGCGTGTCTCATTGCGCCAGCCTCCCGCCATGAAAGTCATTTTCCAACGCGTGCTGCCGGGGATGATTTTGATTTTCACCATCGCATTCGAGCTGCTCGCGGACCGGGTGGAGATGCGGAACGGCGACAACTATTTCGGCAAGGTCGTGTCCATGTCCGCCGAAGCCGTGGTGCTGGACAGCGAGGTGCTGGGCAAAATCACCGTGCCGCGCACAAGCGTGGCCGGCCTCGCGTTCGGCACGAACGCCGCTGCGCCTGTTTCGATTCCAACGAATCAGCCTGCTACTCCGACGCTGGCCGCGCTGATGAAAACCAACGCGGAGTTGTCCACCCTGCTGCGTGGCCCCGGCACGAACGCGGTTTCCATCTCGGAGATTCGCACGCGGATGCTCGCCGGAAATCCCGAGGCGCTCGGTAAGTTCAACGAGATGG
>JANMJO010000278.1:0-4813 GCA_031371425.1 Verrucomicrobiales bacterium
ATTGCTGGCGCGCTTTTCGCCGCACTTTGAATTACTTGCCGACTGGACGCCGCGCTCGTATCCCAACCGCGAAGGCAAGGAGCGGATGTTCTGGTGGCGCAAGACAGCGGCATCCTGACGCCGTTCCGGAAGTCATCGAGCAGCAGGTTTGGAGTTCCGCCTTCAGGCGGGTCTGGAATTTTCACGGCAAGCCGCCTGAAGGCGGAACTCCGAACGAAGGCGAGTCGTGCTCTCGCCACCGCCGCAAGATGCCGCAAGATGCCCGTTGAAACTTGGCGGCTCCCGGACTAGCTTCACCCCGCGATGGGACTGGCAGATCGAGATTATATGCGGGACGAAGCGCGCCGCTGGCAATGGTCGGCGAGCGCGGTACTCATGGCCGTCATCGGCGCGGCCTTCGTGCTGCAACAGATTCCGCCGGTGGACTTCGTTAATTCCTGGCTCGCGTTGAGTGCAGACGGTTTGCGGCACGGGTTCGTCTGGCAGTTGCTCACGTTTCAGTTTCTGCACGCGGGCTTCTGGCATCTGGCGGGAAATCTTCTGGGCATCTGGTTCTTTGGCCGCTTCATCGAGCAACGGCTCGGCGCGGGAAATTTCCTGAAACTCTACTTCGCTGCCGGGCTTGCGGGCGGGTTGCTGCAAAGCCTGCCGGGGCTGGCGTTTGAAAACCGTTTTGCCGGGCCGGTCATCGGCGCGTCGGCGGGAGTCATCGGGCTTTTCGCCGCGTTCGCCATGCTGGAGCCGGACGCGGAAATCCGGCTACCCGAGTATTTATTGAATGGTGTCAGCCGGGTTTCGCTTTCGTTCACGCGTAGGGCTTGAAATCGTTTGACTCGCGGGTGAGCAAGCGCATCAGCTTGGGATGGATGAACAGCTTTTCCCGCCCGACCGCTTTTTCCTCCAGCACCCCGATTCGCACCAGTTCCTTCAAGTAGACCGAAGCTGTCTGGCGTTCGGCAATCTTCCGCTCCGTCAGATTCTGAATCCGGCAATACGGCAGCTCAAAAATCAGATTCACCAGTTCGTGACTGTAAATCTTTGGTGCGGCTTTCCGCACCTGCTCCACGGTGTGGTGCTGCAAGCTGCGGAGGGCACTTATTTTTGCTACCGTCCAGTGCGCGGTCTCTTCCACGCCTTTGAGCATGAACAACACCCACTCCTCCCATTGGTCTGTCTGCGTCACCTCCCGCAGCAACCGGTAATAATCCGCCTTGTGCTGGATGATGTAGCGGCTCAGATAAAGAATCGGCAGCGTCAGCAAACCTTCGCTGATGAAAAACAAACTGTTCAGCACCCGGCCCGTGCGGCCATTGCCGTCCGTGAATGGATGAATCGCCTCAAACTGATAATGCCCCACCGCCATGCGGATGAGCGGGTCAATCTCCGTCGCCTCGTGTAGAAACTTTTCCCAGTTCGCCAGCAGCGAGCGCAACAAGTCCTCGCCCACGGGCGGCGTGTAGACAATCTCGCCGTTTGCCCGCGCCAGTGCCGTGCCGGGAATTTTCCGCACCCGCATTTCGTTCCCCTTGATGAGACTGCAAATCTCCTCTGCGGTGCGCGTGGCCAGTGGACGCTTTTGCAACGATTGAAATCCCTCCAGTAACGCCCGGCTGTAACGCAACGCCTCCCGCGTGGACGCATCCGCCGCGGCGTCCATCTCGCGGAATTGAAACAGCCGGTCCGTCGTGGTGATGATGTTCTCGATCTCCGAACTGGCCTGCGCCTCCAGCAACGGCAGCGTGTTGATAAGCACCACAGGGTTCGGGATGAGTTCCCCCGCCTGTTTCAATTCCGCCAGCGCGGCGCGGGCGGCGATGCAGCGTTTGAGAATAGCCTTGCTCTCCAGTTCCGCATTGGGCGGCAGCAGCGGCAGCGCGTTGAACGGCTCGGCGGCACGCCATACAGCGGGACGCTTGGAGGTTTTTTTGCCGACGGACGCCATGGCGCAAGGCTATGTCGGGCCATTCGACACGTCAACGCTATATGTCGAAGAAATCGGGTTATTTCGACACGTTTCCTGAACGTGTCGAAATCAGCGACGCGTCGGAATTGGTCAAGTATGAGTCAATTTATCAGTCCAGCGGGCGGTCGCCCGGCTAAATTGCCCGTTGATACTTCACGGGGCGCGGACTAATTTCCTCGCACCATGGGATTGGCCGATCGAGATTATATGCGAGACGAAGCGCGCCGCTGGCAATGGTCGGCGAGCGCTGTGCTCATGGCCGTCATTGGCGTCGCGTTCGTGCTGCAACAGATTCCGCCGGCGGACTTCATTTATTCTTGGCTCGCGTTGAGCGCGGACGGTTTGCGGCATGGGTTCGTCTGGCAGTTGCTCACGTTTCAGTTTCTGCACGCGGGCTTCTGGCATCTGGCGGGAAATCTTCTGGGCATCTGGTTCTTTGGCCGTTTCATCGAGATGCGGCTGGGCGCTGGAAATTTCCTGAAACTCTACTTCGCTGCCGGGCTTGCGGGCGGGTTGCTGCAAGGTCTGCTGGGGCTGGCGTTTGAAGACCGTTTTGGCGGGCCGGTCATCGGCGCGTCGGCGGGAGTCATCGGGCTTTTCGCCGCGTTCGCCATGCTGGAGCCGGACGCGGAAATCCTGCTGTGGTTCATCCTGCCGGTGAAGGCGCGGCTCTTCCTGATTTTCTCGCTGGCGGTGGCGGTCGTTTTCATCGTGCTACCTTCGCGGGGCGGCATCGCGCACGCGGCGCACCTGGGCGGGTTGTTGGCGGGTATGGCGTTCATCCGCTGGGAGTTTTTCCGGAAACAATTTTTGGCGGACGGGCGTCAGTCGCGCTCTCGTTCGCGTCAGCCGGAATTTGCGCGGACGGCATCCGCGTCGGGCGGTTTTTGGACAACGCCGCCCGCTGCCGCCGAGCCGGAGAGCCTGCCTCCGGAGGAATTCATCAGCCGCGAGGTGGACACGATTCTCGACAAGATTTCCGCGCACGGCATTCAGAGCCTGACCGCGAGCGAGCGCAAAACCCTCGAAGCTGCGCGCAAGAAGATGGAGCGTCCGTGAGCCGCGCCCATCCTACGGAAACCCCCGTCCGCCGCACCGCCATCCGCATGCTGGTTTTGTGCACGGCCTTCTGGGCGGTGAGTTTTCCGGTGATGAAGGCGCTGTCGCTCGAGCAGCAAAAACTTTTGCCCGGCGCGGACTCGTGGTATTTGACCTCGCTGGGCGTGCTGATCCGGTTCGGCTCGGCGGGGCTGCTGCTGGCAGCATTCACGGCGCGCACGCTCAAGAACATTTCCCTTCGTGAAATCGAACACGGCATCGTGCTCGCGGTGTTCGGTGCAGGCGGCATCTTGCTACAGATGGACGGCCTGGCCTACACCACAGCTTCCACGTCGGCGTTTCTCACACAAGGCTACTGCGTGGTCATTCCGCTGTGGGCCATGCTCGTGCATGGCCGCGCACCTACCGGAAAAATGTTGTTCAGCATCGTGCTGGTGTGCATCGGGGCGGCGGTGCTGGCGGGCGTGGATTTCAACTCCTTCAAAATCGGACGCGGCGAATTGGAAACACTCGCGGCCTCGGTGCTGTTCGCCGGACAGATCCTTGCGCTGGAGCATCCGCGTTATGCGGCGAACAACGCGATGCGGTTTTCCACCGTGATGTTTCTCGCCATGGCGGTCTGCTGCGTGCCGCTGGTGTTGGCGACCGCGCCGGACGCAGCGGCGGCCGGGCGCGCGTATGGTTCGGCGACGGCGCTCGCGTTCATGGCGGTGCTGGTCGTGGTCTGCACGCTTGGCGGTTATGTGCTGATGAACCGCTGGCAGCGGCCCGTGACCGCCACCGAGGCCGGGCTGATCTATTCCGCCGAGCCGGTCTTCGCCAGCGTGCTGGCGCTGTTCCTGCCGGCGTGGATTTCAGTGTGGACGGGCATCGCGTATCCGAACGAGCAACTCACCATCCGCCTGCTGGTCGGCGGCGGGCTCATCACTGCGGCGAATGTGCTGCTGCATCGCCGCTGAACCCACCGGGGTTTTGCCTTTTGCCTTTTGCGATTTGCCGTTAACTTCGCGGCATGATTACGCGCTATTCCCGCCCCGAGATGCGGGCTATCTGGACCGATGAAAACAAGCTCCGCATCTGGCTGCAAATCGAACTGCTCGCCAGCGAAGCGCTGGTGCAGAAAGGCGTCGTGCCCGCGAAAGATTTCAAGAAGATCAAGGCGGGTTGCGACAAATGGTTCGCCGACCTCCCCGGCCTCGTCGCGCGGCAGAAGGAGCTGGAGAAAGTTCTCAACCACGACGTCATCGGCTTCACCACCGCCGTCGCCGAGAAGATCAACGACAACGCGAGCCGCTGGTTTCATTTTGGTTTGACGAGCAGCGACGTGGGCGACACCTGCTACGGCGTGCAGATGATGCAGAGCGCGGACATCCTTGTTGCGGACATCAAGAAGCTGCTGCCCGTCATCGCCCGCCGCGCGAAGGAACACAAGTTCACGCCCTGCATGGGCCGCAGCCACGGCATCCACGGCGAACCCACGACGTTCGGTTTGAAGATGGCGCTCATGCACGATGAGTTCGGGCGCGCCTTGCGCCGCCTTGAATCCGTGAAATATTCCGTCAGCGTCGGCAAACTCTCCGGCGCAGTCGGCACGAGCGCGCACCTCTCGCCGCACATCGAAGCCTACGTCTGCAAGAAGCTCGGCGTCCGCCCCGCGCCCATCGCCACGCAAGTCGTGCAGCGCGACATCCACGCGGAATTTCAACTCGCGATGGCGCTCGTCGGCGCGAGCATCGAACGCTGGGCGGTGGAGTTCCGCCATTTGCAACGCACGGAAGTCCTCGAAGCCGA
>JANMJO010000324.1:0-29697 GCA_031371425.1 Verrucomicrobiales bacterium
GAAGAAAAAATATTATGATCAGCACCAAAGATAACGCCCGCGAAATGCTCGGTCTGGAAAAAGTGAACCAAGTGGATCACGTCGGCATCACCGTCGCCGCGCCAGAAGCCATCCGTTCCTGGAGCAAAGGTGAAGTCAAGAATCCGGAGACCATCAACTACCGCACGTTCAAGCCCGAAAAAGGCGGCTTGTTCTGCGAACGCATCTTCGGTCCCGTCAAGGACTGGGAGTGTTCCTGCGGCAAGTATAAACGCATCAAACACCGAGGCGTGGTCTGCGACCGTTGCGGCGTGGAAGTCACCATGGCCCGCGTGCGCCGCGAGCGCATGGGCCACATCGAACTCGCCGTGCCCGTCTGCCACATCTGGTTCTTCAAGTGCATGCCGTCGCGCATCGGTCTCGCGCTCGACATGACCGCGCGCCATCTCGAACGCGTCATCTACTACGAAGACTACCTCGTGATTGATCCCGGCACGACGCCGCTCAAGCCGCACCAGTTGCTGAGCGAAACCGAATACCGCGAAGCCCGCGAAACCTACGGCAACGACGCGTTCCTCGCCAAGATGGGAGCGGAAGGCGTGCGCGAAGCCCTCGCACGAGTTGAACTGCTCAAGCAGATTGACGCGTTGCAGATCGCGATGACCGAGACCAAGAGCAAGCAGATCCGCAAGAAAGTCGCCAAGCGCATCAAACTGTTCCAGGGTCTGCACTCTTCCAAGAGCCGTCCCGAGTGGATGATTCTCACCGTGCTGCCCGTGCTCCCGCCGGACCTGCGCCCGCTCGTCCCGCTCGAAGGTGGCCGCTTTGCCACCTCCGACTTGAACGATTTGTATCGCCGCGTCATCAACCGGAACAACCGGTTGAAAAACCTGCTCTCCCTCAAGACGCCCGAAGTCATCATCCGCAACGAAAAGCGCATGCTCCAGGAAGCCGTGGACGCGCTCTACGACAATGGCCGTCACGGTCGCGCCGTCACCGGTGCGGGCAACCGCGCGTTGAAATCTTTGAGCGACATGCTCAAGGGCAAGGGCGGACGTTTCCGCCAGAACTTGCTCGGCAAGCGCGTGGATTACTCCGGCCGCTCCGTCATCGTCATCGGACCAGAACTGAAATTGAACCAGTGCGGCCTGCCCAAGAAGATGGCGCTCGTGCTGTTCGAGCCGTTCATCATCCGCCGCTTGAAAGAGCTCGGCTACGTTCACACCGTCCGCAGCGCGAAGAAAATGATCGAGCGCCAGACCAAAGAAGTCTGGGACATTCTCGAAGAAGTCACCAAGGGACACCCGGTTCTCCTGAACCGCGCACCCACGCTGCACCGTCTGTCCGTGCAGGCGTTCGAGCCGATGCTCATCGAAGGCGAAGCCATCCGCATCCACCCGCTCGTCTGTACCGCCTACAACGCGGACTTCGACGGTGACCAGATGGCTGTCCACGTCCCGCTCTCCGTCGAGGCGCAAATGGAAGCGCGCATGCTGATGATGGCGACGAACAACATCTTCTCGCCCTCCTCCGGCAAGCCCATCATCACGCCCACGCAAGACATCACGCTGGGTTGCTACTATCTCACCGCCGAACCCCGCAAGGCTCACACCAAGCAGACGCACACGCATCTGTTCGGCTCCAAGATCGAAGTCTTGTTCGCCTACGAAGAAGGCGACGTGCAGACGCACGACGTCATCCGCATGGCGAATCCTGATTTCGGCATGAAGACCGAGTTCGGCGACAACGTCAAGAAAGTCATCGAGACCACCGTTGGCCGCGTTCAGTTCAGCGAAATCTGGCCTGTGGAAATGGGCATGCCCAACATCGTCGTCCGCAAAGGCGAGCTCGGCAACCTCATCTGGAAATGCTACAAGATCGCCGGCCACGAAAAGACCGTCATCATGCTGGACAAGCTCAAAGAGATGGGCTTCCGCGCCGCCACCAAGGCCGGCGTCTCCATCGGCATTGACGACATGATCATCCCCAAGGAAAAGGGCGAGCGCATCGAGGAAGCGCAGAAGCAGATCGTTGACGTCGAGAAGCAATACCGCAAGGGCGTCATCACACCCGGCGAGCGCTACAACAAGATCGTTGATATCTGGACACACTGCACCGACCAGATCGCCAACGTCATGCTCAAGACGCTTGAATTCAACCAGGGCAAGGCCGAATACAACCCCGTCTCATTGATGGTGGACTCCGGCGCCCGCGGCAACAAGCAGCAGGTGCGTCAGCTCGCCGGCGTGCGCGGCCTCATGGCCAAGCCCAGCGGCGACATCATCGAGAAACCCATTCTCTCGAACTTCCGCGAAGGCCTCACCGTCTTGGAATATTTCATCTCCACACACGGCGCGCGCAAAGGTCTGGCCGATACCGCGCTCAAGACCGCCGACTCCGGCTACATGACCCGCAAACTCGTGGACGTGGCGCAGGACGTCATCATCCGCGAAATTGATTGCGGCACCTCCAACGGCATCTGGGTGCAGGCCATCTACGAAGGCGAAGACGAAGTTGTGAAGCTCTCCGAGCGTCTCATCGGCCGCCACTCCGCCGACGACGTCGTGAACCCGCTCAACCCCAAAGAAACCATCGTCAAGGCCGGCAAGGAAATTGATGAGATTAAGGGCAAACAGCTTGACGTCTCCGGCATCGAGAAGGTCAAGATCCGCTCCGTGCTCACCTGCGAAAGCAAGCACGGCGTGTGCGCCATCTGCTACGGGCGCAACCTCGCGTCCGGCATGCTTGCCAAGCTCGGCGAAGCCGCCGGCATCATCGCCGCGCAGTCCATCGGCGAACCCGGCACACAGCTCACCATGCGCACGTTCCACATCGGTGGTACGGCCTCGCAGGTTTTCAAACAGCCCCAGATCAAGTCCAAGCACGACGGCACCATTCGCTACAA
The DNA here is from genome assembly GCA_031371425.1 of Verrucomicrobiales bacterium. Lineage (GTDB taxonomy): Bacteria > Verrucomicrobiota > Verrucomicrobiia > Limisphaerales > JAFMIX01 > JAFMIX01. Next base: position 2,885 of record JANMJO010000324.1, read on the forward strand.
CGAACTGCGCGTCGTCACGCTGCAGGACGGCAACAGCATCGTGCTCAACAAAAACGGCACGGCCTCCATCCTGGCCGACGATGGCCGCGAGCTGGAAGTCCATACGCTGGTCATCGGCTCGGTTATTTCCACACCGGACGGCGGCCACGTGAAGAAGGGCGAAGCCTTCGTGCAATGGGACCCCTACAACGTGCCGATCCTTTCCGAGAAGGCGGGCAAGATTAAATTCCATGACATCATCGAGGGCGTGACGATGAAGCAGGAGACCGACGAGACCACCAGCCAGGAAGCCATGGTCATCATCGAGCACAAGGAAGATTTGCACCCGCAGATCGTCATCGTGGACAGCAAGGGCGAGGCTATCGCGAACTATTTGATCCCGTCCGGCGCACACGTCGTCGTCAACCAGGGCGACCATATCGTCGCCGGCACGTTGATGGCCAAGACGCCGCGCAAAACATCCAAGACCAAAGACATCACCGGCGGTCTGCCGCGTGTCGCGGAATTGTTCGAAGCGCGCCGCCCGAAGGATGCCTCGGAAATCTCCAAGATTGACGGCGTGGTGGATTTCGGTCCGAGCGTGCGCGGCAAGCGCTGCATTCTCATCAAGGACGCGCAAACCGCGTTGGAAGAGGAACACCTCATCCCCATCGGCCGCCACGTCATCGTCTTCAAGGGCGACTTCGTGAAGAAAGGCCAGCAGCTCACCGAAGGCCCGATGGACCCGCACGAAATTCTCGACGTCTGCGGCCCGCAGGAATTGCAGGAGCACTTGGTCAACGAAGTGCAGGAAGTTTATCGCCTCCAAGGTGTGACGATCAACGACAAGCACATTGAAATTATTGTCCGCCAGATGTTGCGCAAAGTGCGCATCACCGAACCCGGCGACACGCAGTTCCTCTGGGGCGAGCAGATCGACAAGATCGAGTTCGAGGAAGAGAACAAGCGCATCGAAGGCAAGGGCGGCAAGCCCGCCGAAGCTTCGCCGGTGTTGCTCGGCATCACCAAGGCCTCGCTGGAAACGGAAAGTTTCCTGAGCGCCGCGAGCTTCCAAGACACCACCCGCGTGCTGACCGAAGCGGCCACGCGCGCCAAGGTGGACTACCTGCGCGGCTTCAAGGAAAACGTGATCATGGGTCACATCATTCCTGCCGGCACGGGATACGATTATCACCGCAACGTGCAGCTCAAACCACTGGTCGAGTTGCCCGAAGAACCGGAAGTCGAAGAGGCGGAAGAGCCTTTGGCGGTGTGAAAGATGGTCAGAGAACCGATGAAATGACAAAAACAAGTTGCAACCGAGAGTTCGATTGCTAATATGTGCGCCCGTTTGTCTCGTAATGGGCGCGCGGAAAAATTAACCGATGCCAACTATTAATCAACTGGTCCGCCAAGGGCGCACCAAGGTCAAATACAAGTCCAAGTCGCCCGCCTTGGAAAACTCACCGTTTCGTCGTGGCGTTTGCCTGCAGGTCATGACCCGCACGCCCAAGAAACCTAACTCCGCGATGCGCAAAGTCGCCAAAGTCCGGTTGACGAATGGCTACGAAATCATTGCCTACATCCCCGATGAAGGCCACAACCTGCAAGAGCACTCCATCGTGCTCGTGCGCGGTGGCAAGGTGAAGGATTTGCCCGGTGTGCGCTATCACATCGTCCGTGGCACCCTCGACGCCGCCGGCGTGGAGAAGCGCCGTGTCAGCCGCTCCAAATACGGCGTGAAGCGTCCGAAGGCAGCCAAACCCGCCGCGAAGTAAACCAATCAACTTTTAAGAATTCATGTCTCGTCGCCGTCAAGCAGATCGCAGAACAATCGCCAAGGACCCGAAGTTCAGCAGCGTGCTGGTTTCCCGCCTGGTCAACACCATCATGGATGGTGGCAACAAGAGCATCGCCCAACGCATCGTCTACGGTGCGTTCGACGAACTCGCCGCCAAAAACCCGGCCGCCACCCCGATGGAAATCCTCCAGCGCGCCGTGGATAACGCCAAGCCGCGCATCGAGACGAAGGCCCGCCGCGTCGGCGGCGCCACGTATCAGGTGCCGCTCGAAGTCCCCGCCGACCGTCAGGCCGCGCTGGCCTTGCGCTGGATCGTGGATTTTGCCGATGCCCGCAAAGGCGTGCCGATGAAGCAGGCGCTCGCCGCCGAAATCCTCGAAGCCTATCAAGGGCAGGGGAACGCCATTCGCAAGCGCGATGACGTTCACAAGATGGCGCAGGCCAACAAGGCGTTCGCCCACTTCCGCTGGTAGAAAACAATTTCCACGAACGCCCCGAAGAAAAATCGGGGCGTTTTTAATTATAACCGACAACGATTTCAATTTATGAGCGAAGCAACACCTCTCAACGCAGTGGGCCGGCAATACACGCTGGAGCGCACCCGCAACATCGGCATCGCCGCGCACATTGACGCCGGCAAGACCACCACCACCGAGCGGATTCTTTTTTACACCGGCCTCATCCACAAGATTGGCGACGTGGACGACGGCAACACCGTGACCGACTGGATGGAGCAGGAGAAGGAGCGCGGCATCACCATCACCTCCGCCGCCGTGACGTGCTTCTGGACGCAGAAATGCGCGAAGCCGGGTGAAGACCAGATTTACAAGGCATTCAAGGACGTGGCGCACCGCGTCAACATCATTGACACGCCCGGCCACGTGGACTTCACCGCCGAAGTCGAGCGCTCCATGCGCGTGCTCGATGGCGCGGTCGCCGTGTTCTGCGGCGTCGCAGGCGTGCAGCCCCAATCCGAAACCGTCTGGCGCCAGGCCACCAAGTATCATGTGCCGCGCATCGCGTTCGTGAACAAGATGGACCGCACCGGCGCGAATTTTGCGAACGCGCTGAATGACATGCGCACCAAGTTGCGCGCGTATGCGTTCCCGATTTTCCTGCCGCTCGGCGAAGGTCCGACCGAAGCTGAAGGCAAGTCCGTCGAAGGCGGCTTTGAGGGCGTGATTGATATCGTCAATCAGAAGATGATTTTCTGGGGACCGACCGAGGCCAATGAAGGGTTGAACTACGAAATCAAAGACATTCCTGCCGAATATCAGGAACGCGCGAAGGCTGCGCTCGCGGAATTGATTGACGCTGTTTCCAACAAAGACGACTCCATCGCCGAGATGGTGCTCGATGAGAAGCCGATTGATGCGCCCACGCTCAAGGCTGCCATCCGCCGCCTCACCTGCAAGATTGAACTCGTTCCCGTTCTCTGCGGCTCCGCGTTCAAGAAAAAAGGCGTGCAGGTCTTGGTGGACGCCGTCATTGATTATCTGCCCGGCCCGCTCGACATCCCCGGTGCGACAGGCCACGAAGTCGGCACCGACGTCGTCGTGAAAGTTCCGACGACCGACCATGCGAAGTTCTGTTCGCTCGCGTTCAAACTCTGGACCGATCCTTTCGCGGGCAAGCTCGTCTTCTTCCGCGTCTATTCCGGCCAGCTCAAGAAGGGCGACAACATCTACAATCCCCGCACGCGCAAACGCGAGCGCGTCAGCCGCCTCATGGTCATCCAAGGCAGCGAGCGCAAAGACATCAACGAAGTTTACGCCGGCGACATCGCCGCGCTCGTCGGACTCCGCAACATCACCACCGGCGACACGCTGTGCGATGAAGATTTCGACGTGACGCTCGAACCGCCCACGTTCCCCGAGCCCGTCATTTCGATGGCCGTCGAACCCAAGACCAAGGCCGACCGCGACAAGATGTCCGAAGGGTTGCAGCGCCTCGCCGAAGAAGACCCCACGTTCCGCTGCTTCACCAACGAGGAAACCAGCCAGCTCATCATCGCCGGCATGGGCGAGTTGCACTTGGAAATCATCATTGACCGACTCAAGCGCGAATTCAAAGTGGACGCCAACACCGGCGCCCCGCAGATCGCCTACCGCGAAACCATCACCAAGCCCGCCGAAGGCGAAGGCAAATTCATCCGCCAATCCGGCGGTCGCGGCCAATACGGCCACGCGTGCATCACCGTCACCCCGAACGAAAAAGGCAAAGGCGTGGAAGTCATCAACGCCATCGTCGGCGGCGCGATTCCCAAGGAATTCATTCCGAAGGTCATTGACGGCATCGAAGAAGCCATCAAAGGCGGCGTCTATGCCGGCTACCAAGTCATCGACATCAAAGTCGAAGTCGTGGACGGCTCGTTCCACGAAGTGGACTCGAACGAACTCGCATTCAAGATGGCCGGCATCTTCGCGTTGAAAGACGCGTTCAAGAAAGCCGGACCCATCCTGCTCGAACCCATCATGAAGGTCGAGTGCACCACGCCTGATGAATATCAGGGCGATCTCCTCGGCGACATCAACCGCCGTCGCGGCGTCATCAGCGGCATTGATGCGAAGAACGGCCAGACCATTCTCAACGCGCAGGTGCCCCTCGCAGAAATGTTCGGCTACGCCACCGCCATCCGCTCGCTCTCCAAAGGCCGCGCCTCCTACTCCATGGAGCCGCTGACATTCGAGCAGGTGCCGAACAGCGTGCTGACCACCATCATGGATGCCGCCGCCAAGAAGCCCGCCGCGCGCACCTAGAAACAAGATTCCATCCACGAGAGCCGGGATTGAAAAATCCCGGCTCTTGCTTTTGTAGAGAGGTGCAACATCCGAAGACTTCCAAAGTTTTATAAAAAAATCATTGCACGGGAAAGTTTGTTTGATAGATTCCCCGTCCGCTTTCATTCGGAACGCGGAAAGTTTAGGAAACCATTAACAGACAATTGTTCTTTGTATGGCTGCACAACGTATTCGTATTCGCCTCAAGGCTTATGACCACCGCGTCATAGACCAGTCCGCCCGCGAAATCGCCGACACCGTGAAACGCACGGGCGCTCGCGTCGCCGGCCCGATTCCACTTCCCACCCGCGTCGAAAAGTTCACCGTGCTGCGCTCGCCGCACGCGGACAAAAAGTCGCAGGAAACCTTCGAGCAACGCACCCACAAGCGCCTGCTCGACATCATCGAGCCGACCGCCAAGACGGTGGACGAGCTCAAGAAACTCAACCTGCCTGCGGGCGTGGACATCACCATCAAAATTTGATTTTATGCTCGCCTTAATTGGAAAAAAACTCGGCCAGACCCGCGTCTATGACGCGCAAGGAACGGCGCACTCCGTCACCGTCGTGCTCGCCGGCCCGAACCGCGTCCTGCAAGTCAAGACGCAGGGCGGCAAAGACGGCTACAACGCCGTCCAACTCGGTTTCGATGACCAGAAAGAGCATCGCCTCACCAAGGCGCTGCTCGGTCACATCAAGAAACAGAACGGCGCACCCGTGAAGCGCATTCAGGAATTCCGCGATTTCACCAAGGACGTGAAGCCCGGCGATATCGTCGGGCCTGGCCTCTTCGCCGTGGGCGACTTTGTGGACGCCATTGGCGTCACCAAGGGCAAAGGGTTTGAGGGCGTGATGAAGCGCCACAACTTCCGTGGCGGCGACGCCACACACGGCGCCAAAGGCTGGCGCCGTCGCCCCGGCGCCATCGGACAGCGCTTGTTCCCCGGCACCGTCATGCGCGGCATGCGTATGCCCGGTCACATGGGCCGCGTGCAACGCACCGTGCAGAACCTCGAAATCATCCAAGTGCGCGAAGCCGACAACCTCTTGCTCGTCAAGGGCGCGATTCCCGGCGCGAACGGCGATTACGTCGTCATCCGCGAAGCCAAGAAAATCGCCAAGGATTCCGCCCGGCTGAAGCAGATCCATGACGCGCGCAAGAAAGCCGCTGCCGGTTCTGGCGACGACAAGAAAAAAGGCGCGAAACCCGCCGCCAAGAAATAACGAACCATGAAACTCACTGTCACAGACATCAAGGGCAAGAGCGCGGGCGAACACGAAGTCCAGTTCACGCTCATCGAGAACGGCAAAGGCTCCCAAGCCGTGCACGACGCCGTCACCGCCTATCGCGCCGCGCAACGCAGCGGCACCGCCTGCACCAAGACCGCCGGCGAAGTCCAAGGCTCCAACAAGAAGCCGTGGAAACAAAAAGGCACGGGCCGCGCCCGCGCCGGTTCTGTCCGCTCGCCGCTCTGGCGTGGCGGTGGCGTGGTCTTCGGACCGAAGCCCCGGGATTTCTCCAAGAAAGTTTCCGGCTCCACCAAGAAGCTCGCTTTGCGCAAGGCGCTGAGCGCGCGGTTGGCGATGGGCGATGTGCTCGTCGTGGATGACTTCAAGCTCGGCTCGGCCAAGACGAAGGAATTCGTCGGCGTGCTGGACGCGTTGAAGGTGGACGGCACCGCGCTGGTGGTCTCCACCGGCGAGAACAAGAACCTCACACTCGCTGCACGCAACGTGGCGCACGTGGAACTCGCCACCGGCGATGGGGTGAACACCTACCAGGTGCTCAAGAGCGACAAACTGGTTTTCACCAAGAGCGCGTTTGAAGTAGTTGAAGCGCGGCTGAACAAGGAATAATTCCCATGAACGCATTTGAAATCATCAAGACCGTGCGCCTGACCGAAAAGGGCACCAAGCAGAGCGAGAAGTATAATCAATACACCGTGGTGGCCGACCGCCTCGCGACCAAGCCGCAGATCCGGCAGGCCGTGCAGGAACTGTTCAAGGTCAAGGTCGTCAAGGTCAACACGCTGAACGTGCGGGGCAAAGCCCGCCGCAAGCGCACCGCTGCCGCCGGCAAGGCGATGGACTGGAAGAAAGCCATCGTCACGCTCAAGGACGGCGATAAGATCGTGCTGACGTAGTCCGGGAGGGACGAGTTAAACGAGTCCCCAAACATTTCAGGGCGCGAAGCGAAAGCTTCGCGCCTTTTTGTTTTCCCAATGCGTGGTGGTTGCGCCAGACTTCCGGCGTGCCCGCTGTCGTTAAAACAGAAATTTTTTTTGACCTGCCGTTTCCGCGGGCGGCAGTGTGGTCCGTCTTTGGGAATACCGACTGGCTCAACCGTGCGATAGGATTGCCGGCGGTGGATTACAAAACCGCAGCATTGCCACAGGGTGGCACGGCGGTGTGGGCTACGGCGTCGGCGGCGGGCGCGACATTGCGCTGGCGCGAATGGCCATTCGAGTGGAATGAACCGGAGTTCCATGTCGTGCGGCGTGAGTTTCTTTCCGGCCCGCTCCGAGAATTTCTGGGAGGCATCGAATTTATCGAGACCTCGAAGGGCAACACGCGGCTGCGAGTCCACAGCCAGTTGACACCGCGCACGGTATTCGGCCACTGGCTGGCGCGGGTTGTTATCGCGCCCAAGGCGACGCGTGAGATGACGCGTGCCGTCGCGCACGCGAAACAATTTTTAGCAGGCGACGCGCTCTTGCCGTTGCCGAAACTTCCCGTATCCGCCGTGGACGAAAATATTTTGTATGAGCGGGTCGAGATATTGCGGCGCAATGGCGGTGATGCCGTGCTCGGCGAGCGGCTTGCCGGTTGGCTGCGGCAAGCGTCGGACGTGGAGATGACGCACATCCGCTCAAAAGAATTGGCGCGCCGATGGGGCGCAGACCCTTGGGAAGTCCTGCGGCTGATGTTGCTGGCTACGCATGCGGGCTTGCTGCGATTCCGCTGGGAAATTTTATGTCCGAACTGCCGCTCGGCGCGCACGCCGCTCACGACGACACTCGCGGGCATGAAGCGTGCGGCGCATTGTGACGTGTGTGACATCCGGTTTGACGCGGAGTTCGACAAGTCGGTGGAGTTGAAATTCACCGTGCACCCGGCGATTCGGAAAGTAGCGGAGCAGACGTTCTGTCTAGCCGGGCCGGGCGGCAAGCCGCATATATTGCGGCAGTCTTTTTTGCAACCGGGAGAGACGCGTGTGTGGAGTTGGCCGCCGAACAGCGCGGGATTGCGGCTGCGTTCGCCACAGGTGAAGTCGCATTGGCTGTGCGAGGCGGCGGGCAGGAGTGTGAGCGGCTTGCTTGTGTGCGGGCCGGAAGGCTTTCGCTGCGAACCGGGCGGTGCGGCGGCGGGGTGGAAAATTTCCAATCCGAATCCGTTTGCCGTGACGGTGGCGCTCGAACGCATTGCGTGGAGCAATGACATTCTGACTGCCGCCGCCGTAACCAACTGGCAGGTGTTCCGTGATTTATTTGCAGCGGAAGTCATGGCTGCAGATGAATCGGTGACGGTCGGCGAGCAGGCGGTGTTGTTCACGGATTTGCGTGGCTCAACGGCGATGTATCATCGGCTTGGCGATGCACAGGCTTACGCCCAAGTGCGGAAACATTTTGAAGTGTTGAGTCTGGCGATTGGCCGCCATCACGGTGGCATCGTGAAGACGATCGGTGACTCGGTGATGGCGGTGTTCAGTAATTGTGCGGACGCGTGCGCGGCAGCGCAGCAAATGTTTGAGGGGATCACCGCTGCGAACAAAAGATTTCCGGATGAGAACCCATTGGTGTTGAAGGCCGGGCTGCACGTCGGCCCGTGTCTGGCGGTGAACGCGAATGAACGCCTTGATTATTTCGGCACGACGGTGAATCTCGCGGCGCGGCTGGCGGATTTTTCTCGCGGTGGCGAATTAGCGGTGTCGGATGAAGTGTTTGGCCGCGCCGATTTTTGCCGGCAACTTGGCGACTACGCGTCCACAGCGGCCGCAAGCAAATTTACACCGCGCGGCTTCCAAACAGCGGTCGCTGTATGGCTGGTGCCGATGTAAAGGGCCTGCCGGGAGCTTCAATATTTGGTGAGAGCATCAAAATTTATCAAAAAACTTCTTGCACGAGATTCGTCTTCTGGTAGTTTCGCCGTCCCGTTGCCCTAAAAAGCAATTGGTCAGCGCAGTTGCGGGCCGATAACTGATTCCCAGCAGGGACAGGAATAATGGTCTGCCGCTTCAAATTACTGACCGGGGATTTATTGATTTTATGCCAGTCAAATCATTTAGACCGCTGACGCCGTCCACGCGATACATTACGATCGCGGACTTCAGCGACATCACCAAGACGAAGCCGGAAAAGAGCCTCGTGTTCACCCGCAAGAAAACGGGCGGGCGCAACCATTACGGTCGCGTCACCAGCCGCGGCATCGGCGGCGGGCACAAGCAGAAAATCCGCAACGTGGATTTCCGGCGGAGCAAGCACGGCGTCGAAGCGACAGTCACGGCGATTGAATACGATCCGCGCCGCACGGCGCGTCTGGCGCTGCTGCAATACGCGGACGGCGAAAAGACTTACATCATCGCTCCCGTCGGCTTGGCAGTGGGCACGAAGGTGATGAGCGGACCGGCGGCTACTCCGGAAATCGGAAATTGCCTGCCTTTGAAGACCGTGCCGATTGGTGTGCCGATTCACTGCTTGGAACTTACTCCCGGTCGCGGTGCGCAGATGGTGCGCACAGCGGGCGGTTCGGCGAGTTTGATGTCGCGTGACGAGGGTTACGCGCAAATCCGCCTGCCTTCCGGCGAAATTCGCAAGATTCATTTGGACTGTTACGCGACGCTCGGCCAGGTCAGCAACGTGACCCATGAAAATGTCGTTATCGGCAAGGCGGGTCGCAATCGTCATCGCGGTATCCATCCGTTGAGCCGTGCCGTAGCGAAAAACCCCGTTGACCATCCGATGGGCGGCGGCCAGGGCAAGACTGCTGGTGGCGGTCACCCGGTGACGCCGTGGGGTGTCATCACCAAGGGTTACAAGACGCGGGTGAAGCACAAATACTCGAACCAATTCATCCTCGTTCGCCGCGATGGTCGTCCGATGAAACTGAAATAATTTATGGGTCGCTCGATTAAAAAAGGTCCGTTCGCGGATCAGCATTTACTGGACAAGGTGGTCAAGGCCAAGGCGGCGAATTCCAAGCTGCCCATCAAGACCTGGTCGCGCCGCTCAACAATCACGCCGGATTTTGTCGGCCTGACGTTCAGCGTGCACAACGGGAAGATTTTTAACGCCGTGTTCGTCACGGAAAACATGGTCGGCCACAAGCTCGGCGAATTTTCGCTGACGCGCACGTTCAAGAAGCACGGAGCGCACACGGCCAAGGCGGAGGCGAAATAGTAATTTTTATGCAAGTTCAAGCCATCATGAAAAACGTGCGGATGTCCTCGCAGAAGATGCGCGAGGTCGTGCGTCAGATTCAGGGGCTGCCCGCGTTGCAAGCGCAGGCGGTGTTGCGGGTCGTATCGCGCAAGTCCGCGCGGCTCGTGGCGAAGACATTGGACTCCGCGATTGCGAACGCGGAGAACAACAACAACGTGAAGGTGGAAAAACTGCGCGTGAAAGAAGCAGTCGCCGGTGCAGCCACGACTATCAAGCGGTTCACGCCCAAGGCGCGCGGTTCGGCTGGCCCGATCCTGAAGCGCAACTGCCACATCAAGATCATTCTGACCGACGAATAATTTTTTATGGGTCAAAAAACCAATCCCACAGGCCTGCGGCTCGCCGTCAACAAAGACTGGCGCTCGAAGTGGTATGCCGAGAAAAAAGAATTCGGCAAGCTGCTCACCGAAGACCGCAAGATCCGCACGCTGCTCAAGAAGAAGCTGGAATCAGCCTCCGTGCCGAAGATTTTAATCGAGCGCGCCGCGAGCCGCTGCCGCATCACGATTTTGACGGCCCGCCCCGGCGTCGTCATCGGCCGCAAAGGTGCGGAAATTGACAAGCTCAAAGAAGACCTGAGCAAGATGACCGGCAAGGAAGTCTATGTGGACATCCAGGAAATCAAGTCGCCGGAAACCGACGCCCAACTCGTGGCGGAAAACATCGTCCTCCAGTTGGAGCGCCGCGTTTCATTCCGCCGGGCGATGAAGAAAGCTTTGCAGACAGCCAAGGATTTCGGCGCGGAAGGCATCAAGCTTCGCTGCGCTGGCCGTCTCGGCGGCGCGGAAATCGCGCGTGTCGAACAGTATCACTGGGGACGGGTGCCGCTGCACACGCTCCGGGCGCAGATTGATTACGGTTTCGCCGAAGCGAACACGATGTATGGCAAGCTCGGCGTGAAGTGCTGGATTTGCAAAGGCGACAACAAGCCGCAGCCGAAGGCTGTGCCGCAAACATCCGAACTCGTCGGAAAGTAATAATCATTTTTTAGGAATTTGTTATGCCATTGATGCCCGCAAGAGTGAAGTTTCGCAAGATGCACCGCGGCAGCCGCGCCGGAATGGCGACGGCTGGCCACACGGTGGCGTTTGGCGAATACGGTCTGCAAGCGATGGAACGCTGCTGGCTCGACGCCAAGCAGATTGAGGCGGCGCGCGTGGCGATCAACCGTTACATGAAGCGCCGTGGCAAGATGTGGCTGCGCGTGTTCCCGCAGAAATCATTTACCAAGAAGCCGCTCGAAACCCGAATGGGCAAGGGCAAAGCGCCTCTCGAAGGCTGGGTGGCTGTCATCAAGCCGGCGAACATATTGTTCGAAGTGGACGGTGTTCCTGAAGTGGTCGCACGCGAGAGCATGCGGCTGGCGGCAACGAAGCTGCCGATTCGCACCAAATTTATTTCCCGCCATCGCGTGGGCTAAGGCGGACGATCAAGCAACATGAAAATGTCTGAACTGAAAGATTTGACGCTCGTGGAGTTGTCGGCCAAAGGCCGCGACCTGCGGCAGGAGATTTTTAACCTGCGCCTGCAGCAGGCCAGCGCCCAGCTCGAAAAGCCGGCGCAGCTGCGCACGCTGCGCCGCGACATCGCGCGCGTCGAGACGCGCATCACCGAACTGCGGAAAAAAGCTTAATCTCTTATGGCCGAAGTAACGACAACTGTGAATCTGGACCGGGGCAATCGCAAAGAACGCGTCGGCGAAGTCATCTCCAACAAGATGACCAAGACGATTGTAGTCCGCGTGGAACGCCGGTTTCCGCACCCGCAATTCAAGAAAGTCATCACGGCTTTTTCAAAATTTTACGCGCACGACGAGAAGAGCGAAGCCAAGGTTGGCGATCGCGTGCGCATTCAGGAATCACGACCGCTCTCCAAGATGAAGCGTTGGCGCTTGGTGGAAGTCGTTGAGCGCAATGCCGAGGCCGAAAAAGTGGCGGTCTAATCTGATTTTATGCTGCAATTACGTTCCAGTTTAGATGTGGCTGACAACACGGGCGCAAAAGTCGCCTGGATGATCAATGTGCAGGGGCGCAACCAGGCCTACGGCGGCGTCGGCGAAATCATCAAAGTCCACATCAAGGTCGCCACGCCGGACGGCACGGTGAAGAAGGGTGAAGTCTGCGACGCTGTGATTGTGCGCACGCGCCAGTCCATCCGCCGCGCCGATGGCTCATATCTGCGGTTCGACAGCAATGCCTGCGTCATCATTGACAAAGAGCAAAACCCGCGCGGCACGCGCATCTTCGGGCCGATTGCTCGCGAACTGCGCGACAAGAAGTTCATGAAGATTGTGTCGCTGGCGCCGGAAGTGATTTAATTTTATGGTCAAGTTTCACGTTAAAAAAGGTGAGGAAGTGGTCGTGATTGCTGGTGCCCACAAGGGCAAGCGCGGCAAGATCCTCGAAGTCATCACCGACAAACATCGGGTGCGCATCGAGACCGTGGCGATGATCAAGAAGCACACGCGCAAGAGCCAGGAGAACCCGAACGGCGCCATCGTGGAGCGCGAGGGCACCGTCCATATCTCGAATGTGGCGAAGGCGGAAGCCTTTGATGCCCGCGCAGCCAAACGCGGCACGGCGAAGGCGACGAAATAAATTTACAGCCCGTCACGGCCAAACCCGTGAACCAAAAAAATGAAAGCCAGACTTTACGAAAAATATAAGAGCGAAGTAGCGCCGGCGCTGAAGGAAAAGCGCAAATACACCAACGTCCACCAGATTCCCCGCTTGGAGAAAATCGTGGTGAACATGGGCGTGAGTGCCTCGCTTGAAAAGGGCGCCGTCGAAGATGCCGCCAAGGATTTGACCATGATTACCGGCCGCAAGCCGGTGATCAACATGTCGCGCCACAGCATTGCGAACTTCAAGCTGCGCGAAAACCAGGCCATCGGTTGCCGCGTCACGTTGCGCCGCGATGCGATGTATGAGTTTTTCGACCGGCTCGTGGCGGCGGCGCTGCCCCGTATTCGTGACTTTCGCGGCGTTTCGCCCCGGTCCTTTGACGGGCGCGGCAATTACTCGGTCGGTGTGAACGACCAGACCATTTTTCCGGAAATCGAACTGGAAAAGATCAAGCGCCAGCAGGGCATGGACATCACCATCGTGACCACCGCGCCGACGGACGAAGAGGCGTATGATCTGCTGAAGCTCATGGGCATGCCGTTTGCCGAAAAGAAATAATTTATGGCCAAGAAATCATGGTTGGAGCGCAATAAGAAAAAGGCCGACACGGTCAAGAAATACGCCGCCCTGCGCGCGGAGCTGAAGGCCAAGAAGGATTACGCCGGGATATCGAAACTCCCGAAGAACGCCAGCCCTGTGCGCGTGGTGAACCGTTGCGCCTTCACCGGTCGGCGGCACGGATATTTGCGGAAGTTCAACTGCTCACGTCTGACGTTCCGCGAAGCGGCGTTGAACGGGTTGATTCCGGGAGTGACGAAAGCAAGCTGGTAATTTTTTTTATGACGGACACGATTTCAGACATGTTGACCCGGATTCGGAACGCCTCGCGCGTGACGTTGCCGACGGTGGAAATGCCGTACTCCAAAATGAAGGAGAGCATCGCAAAAATCCTCAAGACCGAAGGCTACGTGGCCGAGGTCGCTGTGGAAGGCAAGACTGCCGCCGCCAAGAAGCTCAAACTCTCGCTCAAATATCAGGGCAAGAAGGGCGTCATCGAAGGTTTGCGCCGGGTGAGCTCGCCCGGTCTGCGCCGTTACGTCGGCGCGACGGAGATTCCCCGCGTGCGCGGCGGTCTCGGCACGGCAATCCTCTCGACCTCCGAAGGTCTGATGACGGATTCCTCGGCCCGCAAAAAGAACCTGGGCGGCGAACTGCTTTGCTACGTCTGGTAAGGATTTTTTTATGTCACGAATTGGAAAACAACCGATTGCCATCCCCGCCAAAGTCAAGGTGGAGGTCAAGGGCCAGAAGGTTCTGGTCGAAGGCCCGAAGGGCAAACTGAATTTTGATCTGCCCAAGCGCACCGGCCTCAAGGTTGATGGCGCGAACGTGCTCGTCACCCGCGACGGCGAGGACGCCGAAGCGAAGGCGTTGCACGGCTTGAGCCGCGCACTCGTCAACAACATGGTCAAGGGCGTGAGCGAAGGCTTCGTCAAGAAGCTGGAAATCCAGGGCGTCGGTTTCAAGGCCGCCGTCCAAGGCAAGGTCGTGAACCTCAGCCTCGGCTATTCCCATCCGCTGAATTACACCATCCCCGACCAGATCAAGGTGACGGTTGAGGAAAACACCAAAGTCACCATCGAAGGCCCGGACAAACAGGTCGTCGGTCGCGTCGCTGCGGAAATCCGCAGCTTCTATCCGCCTGAACCGTATAAGGGCAAGGGCGTGCGTTACTCCGACGAACGCGTCGTGCGCAAGGAAGGCAAGACAGTCCAATAATTTAAGCTCACCTCGACATCCGATGTCGGGGTGACACAAAGCAAATGAGAACGCAAAAGAAATTAGAATTGCACGAGCGCCGCCGCTGGCGGATTCGCAAGAAAATCACCGGCACCGCCGCTCGCCCGCGCATGACAGTCTGCTTTACGAACAAGCACATCCACGTGCAGTTCATTGACGACGTGACAGGCGCGACGCTTGTTTCCACCTCGACGATGAACAAGACCATGCCGGATAAGGACAAGCTCGCGGCCAACGTCGTCACCGCAAAGAAGCTCGGTCTTGCCGCCGCCCAAGCAGCGCAGGGCAAGGGCATCAAGGTCGTTGTGTTTGACCGCGCCGGGGCGCGCTATCACGGCAAGGTCAAGGCTTTGGCCGATGCTGCGCGTGAAGCCGGATTGCAATTTTAACCAACTGAAAAGGATATTGTGGCTGAAGCAACTGAAAATGTAGTGCCCGAAGCGCCGAGCGGCGGCGCTGGTGGCGGTGGTAGTCGCGGCCCCGGCCGTGGTGGCCAAGGCGGTCGCGGCGGCAGCGGTCCCGGACGCGGTGGCCCCCGCCGTCGTCCCCCAGGCGAGTCGGATGTTTCGCGTGACGCCAACGGCCAGGAACTGGTCGAGAAGGTCGTTTTCATCAACCGCTCGGCGAAAGTCGTCAAGGGCGGTCGCCGGTTCAGTTTCAGCGCGCTGGTCGTGGCCGGTGACAAGAAGGGCCGTGTCGGCATCGGTCTCGGCAAGGCGGTTGAAGTTTCCGAAGCCATCAAAAAGGGCGGCGAACTCGCCAAGCGCAACATGGTGCCGGTCGTCGTCAGCAACGGCACGATTCCTCACGAAATTTTCTGCAGCTTTGACGGTGCAAAAATCATTCTGCGTCCGGCGTCTCCGGGCACGGGCATCATCGCCGGCAAAAAAGTGCGCGCGATTTTGGAATCTGCCGGCATCAAGGACATTTTGACCAAGTCGCTCGGCTCGAAGAACGCCGCCAACGTGGTCAAGGCCACGCTCAACGGCCTGCTGAAGCTGCGCCTGCCGGAGGACATCTACGCGGCGCGCGGTCTGAAATACACCCCCCGGAAAACCGCGACCACACCTGAAGCCCCGGCTGCAGCGGCGGTCGTAGCCTAAAATAATTTTATGCGTCTCCATAATCTCAAACCCCGTCCCGGCTCGAAGCACCGTCGCAAGCGGCTCGGTCAGGGCGAATCCAGCGGTCACGGCAAGACGAGCGGTCGCGGCGGCAAGGGCCAGACGGCTCGTTCCGGCAGCTCCATCCGCATCGGTTTCGAAGGCGGCCAGATGCCGCTCATCCGCCGCATCCCCAAGCGCGGTTTCAACAACAAGCGCCATGCGACGATTTACATCCCGATCAATCTTGAATCGCTGAACCAGTTCGACAACGGCGCGACGGTGAACATCGAAGCTTTGATCAAGGCTGGACTCGCGAACGGCCCCGGTGAGGCCACGGTCAAGATTCTCGGCCAGGGCGAGATCACGAAGAAACTCACGGTGACGGCACACGCTTTCAGTGCGACGGCCAAGGAGAAGATCGAAAAGCTCGGCGGCACTTGCGAAGTCATCGGCAAGAAGGTCGCGGTTGCCAAAGCCTAGACTCCGACTTAACCCGCCATGTTCGGCAACATTTACAACACGTTCGTCAACTGCTTCAAGATTCCGGAGCTGAAGTCCCGGATTTTGTTCACGCTGTTGATTCTGATCGTTTGCCGGCTGACGGCTATCATCCGCATTCCCGGTCTGGATGGTGCGGCACTGACATTGTATTTCGATTCCGTGGCGGCGCACAGCGGCGGGGGATTGCTGGGCATGGCCAGCCAGTTCACCGGCGGCGCGCTGGAACATTGCGCCATCGGCGCGTTGGGCATCATGCCCTACATCAGCGCCACCATCATCATCCAGCTGCTGACGGCGGTGATCCCGTCCTTGAGCAAGCTCGCCCGCGAAGAAGGTGGCCGCACGCAGATCATCAAATACGGACGCTATCTCACGGTGCTGCTCTGCCTCGGTTGGGGCGCGGCGACGACGATGGGTTGGGAAAATCCCGCGAGCGTGTTTCCAGGCTTCAACGGCAAGCTGGTTCTCTACACCAACATTTGGTGGTATCGCATCCAAACGATTTTGATTTTGACGACAGGCACGATGCTGTTGATGTGGCTGGGCGAGCAGATCACCGAACGCGGCATTGGCAACGGCATTTCGTTGGTCATCACGGTCGGCATTGTGGCGCGGCTTCCACAGGCGGCGCAGGGGGTGGTGGATATGTTTTCCAAGACGGGCGGCGACCAGAAGTTTCATTTGATGGGCACAGGTTTGATACTCGTCATTTTGCTGGCGGTGGTGATTGGCGGAGTGATTGCCATTACACAGGCTCAGCGGAAAGTTCCCGTGCAATACGCGCAGCGCGCCGTTGGGCGGAAGATGTATTCGGGCGGCACGTCCTTCATGCCGTTGAAGGTGAATTACGCGGGTGTGATGCCGGTCATCTTTGCGTCGTCCATCCTCATGCTGCCGCAGATGGTGTTCACTTGGATGGGTGCGAATGACAATCTGAAATTCTTCCGTGGGATTGCGCGGCAATTGGATTACGGCTCGCCGTTGTATCTGGTGATTTACGGTCTGATGATTTTGTTCTTCTCCTATTTCTGGGTGGCCACGCAGTTCAACGAACTGCAGATTGCCGACGATCTCAAGAAGAACGGCGGCTACATACCCGGCGTCCGTCCGGGCCAGGCGACCAGTGGTTTCCTGCACAATTCGATGAGCCGGCTCACGTTGGCGGGAGCGGTTTTCCTGACGGTCATCGCGGTGATCCCGATTGTTTTGTCCCGCATGATGCAGGTGCCGCAGTCGGTGTCGCAGTTTTTTGGCGGCACGAGCATGCTGATTATGGTCGGTGTGCTGTTGGACACGATGCGCCAGATGGAGTCTCACTTGCTCATGCGTCACTACGACGGGTTCTTGAAAAAAGGCCGGGTGCGCGGGCGGTTCTGATTCCGTTGTGGCAGCGATTATTTTGAAAACGGAGCGGGATCTGGCTGCGATGCGGCCAGCGGGCAAGGTAGCAGGGAAGGTGCTCGAGGAAGTGGCGGCGTTCATCAGGCCGGGTGTGACGACGAAAGAGATTGATGCGTTTGCCGGGGCGTGCATCAAGAGCCACGGTGCGAAGAGCGCGTTTTTGGGATACCGGAAGTATCCGTGTCAGATTTGTATTTCAGTGAACGAGGAAGTCGTTCACGGGCTGGCGGGCAACCGCCGGGTGGAATTCGGCGACATCGTCAGCTTGGATGTCGGCGTGGTGGTGAATGGATTTATCGGTGACACGGCCCGGACGGTGGCTGTGGGCGGCTGTGGCGTAGGGGCGCAGCGGTTGATGGACGTGACGCAGCAGGCCTTGAGCGAGGGAATCGCGCAGGCTGTTCCGGGAAACCGGGTACTGGACATTTCGCGGGCGATCCAGCGGTATGTCGAGAGCAACGGCTACAGCGTCGTGCGGGAATTTGTCGGCCACGGAGTCGGGCGGTCGGTGCATGAAGAGCCGCAGATTCCGAATTTCGACGAGGGCAAGAAGTCCTCGCCGAAGCTGAAGCCGGGCATGACATTGGCCATCGAGCCGATGGTGAACGCGGGCTCGGCCAACGTGAAGATTTTGAAAGATGGCTGGACAGTGGTGACGCAGGATGGTTCACTATCTGCCCATTTTGAGCATACGGTATTGGTGACGGAAGGTGTGCCGGAGATATTGACGTGGCCGGAAGCAATGCCATCACGGTTGGCGGTGTAGTCACCGCCGCGTTGCCGCACAACCTGTATCAGGTGAAGCTGGCCAACGGGCATCAGGTGCTGGGGCATCTGACGGGGCAGGCGCGGCGGAACGAGGTTTCGCTGGCGCTCGGAGCGGAAGTGATTTTGGAAATGTCGCCTTTCGATTTGTCGAAGGGCCGGATTCGGTTGGAAGAAAAGTGAATTTATATGAAGGTTCGCGCATCAGTCAAAAAGCTGTGTGAAAATTGCAAGATCGTGAAACGCAAGGGCGTCATTCGCGTGATCTGCACCAACACGCGGCACAAGCAACGGCAAGGCTAATCAAATTTTATGGCACGCATCATAGGTGTTGAGATCCCCGGCGAGAAGCGCATTGATATTGCGCTCCGCTACATTTACGGCATTGGTCCGGTGAACGCGAAGGTCATCTTGGCCAACGCGAAAATCGACCCAAGCGTCCGCGCCAAGAACCTGACCGAGGCGCAGATGTCCCAGATCGTTCACGCGATCCAGGACGGCAAATATGTCATCGAGGGCGACCTTCGCCGCGAACTCGGCATGAACCTCAAGCGGTTGCAGGGCATCAAGTGCTACCGTGGCATCCGCCATCTGCGCAGCCTGCCCGTGCGCGGTCAGCGCACCCAGACCAACGCCCGCACACGCAAAGGTCCGCGCAAGACGGTCGGCGTGCAGCGCAACCCGAACGCCAAAGCCGGCATCAGCTAAATCTAATTTGACGTTATGTCTGAAGAACTAAAAAAGAAACCCGCCAAAGAGGCCAAACCCGAAGCCGCCGAAAAGAAGGCCGCGAAACCTGTTGGCGAAAAACCGGCCAAGAAGGCCGCCGCTGACGGAGTCGCTCCCGCGCCGAAGCCGGTCGAGGGGATTGTGGCCGCCGTGGCCGCGCCGACCGCCGCCGAGTTGCTCGGCGAGGACGCGAATGCGAAGAAGATCGTCAAGGCCAAGGGTTCAAAGAATATTTCCGTCGGCGTGGCCAACATTCTGGCGACGTTCAACAACACGCAGGTCACGATCACGGACATGCAGGGCAATCTGATCGGCTGGTCTGCCGCTGGCAAAGTCGGTTTCAAAGGCTCGCGCAAGAGCACGGCCTACGCCGCCCAGATGGTGGCGCAGGATGCCGCCCGCCAGGCGATGTCCCACGGGATGCGCGAAGTCGAAATCCGCGTCAAAGGCCCTGGTTCGGGCCGTGAATCCGCCATTCGCGCTTTGCAGGCGATCGGTCTTGAAATCAATTGCATCAAGGACGTCACGCCGGTGCCGCACAACGGTTGCCGCCCCAAAAAGAAACGCCGCGTGTAGTCAACTTTCAACTTTTAACTATCAACTAACATGGCTCGTTATACAGGTCCTCGCGTCCGCATCAGCCGCCGTTTCGGCATTCCGATTTTCGGCCCGTCAAAATATCTGGAGCGCCGTAACTACGGCCCCGGCGTTCACGGTCCAAAGTCCCGCCGCAAGCACACCGATTACGGCCTCGGCCTGATCGAGAAGCAGAAGCTCCGTTATTACTACGGCTTGATGGAAAAGCAATTTCGCGGCATCTACGAACGCGCGAAGACCAAGCGCGGTATCACGGGTGAGACGATGCTGCAAATTTTGGAGACGCGATTGGACAACGTGGTTTACCACCTTGGCTTCGCCAACTCCCGTGCTGCCGCGCGTCAGATGGTTTCCCACGGCCACATCACTGTGAACGGTCGCAAGGTTGACGTTTCTTCGTTCGCCCTCAAGGTCAACGACGTGATTCAGGCCAAGAACACCAATGCCTCGCGCCAGTTGGCGACGAAGGGCATGGAAATTTCCACCAGCCGCGCAGTGCCGGATTGGATGTCGCTGAACAAGGAAGAGCTGAAGGGCGTCGTGATGCGCATTCCGTCTCGCGCCGAGATCCAGCCTATCGCGAACGAGCAGGCCGTCGTCGAATTTTATTCCCGCTAAGTCAAACCCGCTCTCCGCGAGGGGAGCACAACGCAATTACATGGATCTGTCCGGCCTTGGGAATAATTAAGGCCAGCCAGGTCAGATTAAAATTGCCAGAAAGAAAGTTATGCCAGTTCGTTTAGGACGTTTTGAAATGCCCAAGCGGTTGCAAAAGGAAGACGCAACCGCCACCGACACCTACGCCAAGTTTGTCGCCGACCCGTTTGAACCCGGTTACGGCCACACCGTCGGCAACTCCCTCCGCCGCGTGCTTCTCAGCTCGCTCGAAGGCGCGGCCATCACCTCCATCAAGGTGGACGGCGCGATGCACGAGTTTGCCACCATCGAAGGCGTCGTCGAAGATGTCACCGACATCGTTCTCAATCTCAAGAAGGTCAAGTTCAAAGCCCACAGCCGCGACGAACAGACGTTGCAGCTCGTCGCGAACAAAGAAGGCGTCGTCACTGCCGCCGACATTGAGGTCAACCAGAACGTTGAGCTCGTGAACCCCGACCAGCACATCTGCACCCTCGACAAAAAGAAAAAGCTCGAGATGGAATTGACCGTCAAAGTCGGCCGCGGATTTTTGTCCAACGACGAAAACAAGAAGCCCGGCCAGTCCATCGGCGTCATCGCCATTGACTCGCTGTTCTCGCCTGTCACCCGTGTGCGTTATGCCGTGGAGTCCGCGCGCGTCGGCAATCGCACCGACTACGACCGCCTAGTTCTGGAAGTCTGGACCGATGGCCGCATCACACCCGACGACGCTCTCACGCAGGCCTCCGCCATTCTCGCGCATCACCTCGACGTGTTCGTGGGCTACGACAAGAACGCCATCGAGTTTGAAGAAGTCGCCGACAAGCAGGACGAAGAGAAGACCAAGATGAAGAAGCTTCTCAACATGAGCGTCAACGAAATCGAGTTGAGCGTCCGTGCCGCGAACTGCCTCAACAACGCCAACATCACCACCGTCGGGCAGTTGGCCATGAAGAGCGAACAAGAAATGTTGAAGTATCGCAACTTCGGCAAGAAATCACTCAACGAAATCAAAGACAAACTGACCAGCCTCAGCTTGAACCTGGGCATGAGCTTCGAAGCCGAACTGCTCGATGCACCCAAGGACGACGCTGCCAAGGCTGCCGCCGCCAACAATTAAAGTTTATGCGCCACTTAAAGCGAACCGCCAAGTTGGGCCGCACCGGGACACACCGGAATGCGATGCTCGCCAACATGGTCTGCAGTCTGATCAAACACAAACGCATCATCACGTCCCTGGCCAAGGCCAAGGCCGCCCGCTCCGTCGCGGAAAAGATGGTCACGCTCGGCAAAGCCGGCACGATTCACGCCCGCCGGTTGGCGGCGTCCCGCCTGCGCCAAGAAGACGCCGTGCGCACGCTGTTCAACGAAATCGCCCCCACGCAGAAGGATCGCAAGGGCGGCTACACCCGCATCATCCAGATGCACCAGCGCCAAGGCGACGCCTCACAGCGCGTCATCCTCGAATTCGTGGACGTGCCGCAGACTCCCGAGGCCGCCGCTCCCGCCACTGATAAGGAAAAGGCGGAGACGAAATCAGAAGCGAAGAAGTAATTCTCCGCGTTACAACTTCAAAGCCCGTCCGAATCAGACGGGCTTTTTTGTTTTCAAGTTTGGATTTTTGTCGCTCCAATCAAAATCCAGAACGAAATAACTTTTCAAGTTTGCCGTAGTCTGGTTCATTAAGGGCGGTCGCGCACGTGGTGGAATTGGCAGACACGCTACTTTGAGGTGGTAGTGCCGAAAGGTGTGCAGGTTCAAGTCCTGCCGTGCGCACCAACTTTTCTTGAGAAAAATTCACGGGTTCTTCACCCGCGCACAGAATCCCGCCGAATTCAAAGCGCTGAAAACAAAGTTCCAAAAGGTCATCCGCCCTCGGAAAGCTGCAAAGCCGCCAAGGAAAAGCCGCGTTTGGATTTCGACAAGCCGCGAAGCTGCAACGGAAATTTGCCAGCTACGAAGTGGCTGGTCGGATCGTGCAAAAGATTTTCCGTCCCGGAGGGACGATGGAAAACGCCAGATGATTCCGCCGTCCTTTCAGGACGGATTATTTGGTGGCGATGTTTCAGACACTTCGTGTCTGGTTAATTTCCGGTTGTCCCTCTGGGACGAAACGGATGCGCGCGCCACGGCGCGCAGCAACCGACCGGCGGCGGAAGCGGGGCGATGAACCAAGTCAGCGGGGAAATTTTCCGGGCGTGGCAACGCCATCAAGACAATCCCAACGGGATTGAATCATTCAGCCCAGCGTTGCCACGACGCAGGAGGGGCTACGCTGGGTAGTGAACCACAAAAATGACCTCAACCCGGAAGGGGTTGAATCCTTGCGGTCAACGCGATGATGCAACCCCGTTGGGGTTGATGATTTTTGGGGACGGTTACCCAGGGTAGCTCGTGCCTCGCAACCCTAGGCTGAATGATGGAATCCCGTTGGGATGCTGGAAAGTTGTTGTCGAGTGGAATTCCTCATTCACCCTTCGCTGTCCGACTTTCCTCCAATGTCCAGTCGTTGCGTCCATCAGGATGGCAATGGCAGTGCGCGGCGAAGAAGCCGCCGCGATATTGCCAGAACCACGGCCAGATGCGTTCGCGGTCGGTCTGCGGGATGTGCAGGCTGTCCAGCGCGGCGCGCGGGAAGAATTGAAAGCGGCCTTCGCTCATTGGCGGCGGGAGTTGTTGGAGCTTCGGTTTCAGCTCGAACAAGAACATGAGCCAGTGCGCCTGTCCCTGAAAGCCGTGTTCGCTCACGAGACCGGCGAGATGGAAGTCCGTTGGCGCAAACTGCACGCCCATTTCCTCGTGCGCCTCGCGGGCGGCGCAAGCGTAGGGTGATTCGCCGATGTCGGTCTTGAGCTTGCCGCCGCACGGACTCCAGAAGCCGAGGTTGGGTTGCTGGGCGCGTTCGAGCAGGAGGATTTCATCGCGCTCGTTGAAGCAGTAGAGCAGCGTGGCGACTTTGTAGGGCAGAATCATTGGAGAGTGAATCCGCGAATTACGCTAATTTTCACGAATTGATTCTGGCTGCATTTTAATTCGCGTCAATTCGCGAAATTCGCGGATAAGTCCCCGGCGTTCGCGGCTCGACTTTCATTCATTTTCCCGCCACGCTCGCGGCGATGTCGCCTGAAGAATCCGAATCTGATTACCCCCTCGACCGGCTCTGGAAAGAATACGGCCAGGCATTCCACGATTTCGATGACCTCACGCTCGCGCGCTGGCTGGCGCAGACGCTCGGCCAGATCAAGGGTCAGGTCTGGCGCTACTCGCATCCGTTGCTCGGGGCGTATCGGCTGGCAGCGCAGGCGGGGCACGAACGTCAGGTGTGGCTCAAGCGGCTGGCGAACACGCCTTCGCCCTACGTGGAATCGCCGTGTTGCCGAGCGCCGGGGTTGCCGTTCATCACGCGCGATGTGGTGGAGTCGGGGCTGATCTGCATGCATTGCAGCGAGACGCTTGTGCCGTTCGATGAAATTCCCGAGGCGTTGCGCCCGGAACTCACCGCATGGGCGGCGGCCTACGCGCCGGTGCATCAGGTGGCGCATTGGGACGACCGCCAGCGGAAGGGCGCGCGGAATTACGATC
Source organism: Verrucomicrobiales bacterium (assembly GCA_031371425.1). Classification (GTDB taxonomy): domain Bacteria; phylum Verrucomicrobiota; class Verrucomicrobiia; order Limisphaerales; family JAFMIX01; genus JAFMIX01. The sequence goes on from JANMJO010000324.1 coordinate 26,623, forward strand.
AGGCGTGCGAGACCGCCGCGCAGGAGGCGGAGCAGCTGCTGGCGCAACTGGGCGGCCATATCGCGCCGAAGCTGCTGGAGGTGTATCCCGCCGTCGTGTGGGAGGATCAGGATGAATGTCTGGAGGTCAGGCCGGAGGATATTCCATTATGATTAAATTTCTGTTCAAGCTCGTCCTGCGCGGCCTGCTGGTGCTGCTGGTGCTCGCCGCCGTGGCGTTCCTTTCGTGGGACTGGATTGTGAAGAAGGTCGCGGAGAAACGCATCCAGTCCGTCACCGGCATGGAGACGCACTTCGACAAGTTCTTCGTGGGCGTGACCAAGCCGGTCATCCACATCGAGAACTTTCGGCTCTACAACCCGGCGGAGTTCGGCGGCGCGCCGCTGGTGGACCTGCCGGAGCTGCATCTGGAATACGACGCTGCCGCGCTGCGTGCCTGCAAGGTGCACATCAAACTGCTGCGCGTGAACCTCGCCGAGGTCAACCTCGTGCGCAGCGCGGACGGGCGGACAAACATCAACGTCCTGCGCGACCGGTTCGCGGCGCAAAAGATGGCGGCCACGAAAGCGGCGGAAGGCGGCGGCAAGGGCGGCAAGCTGCTGGGGTTCGATCGGATTGAGACATTGAACATCACACTGGGGCGGCTGCGGTTTCTGGACATGGCGCATCCGGAGGCTGTGCGCGACGTGGATTTTGGCGTGCACAACCAGGTTTTCCAGAACGTGAAATCGCAGGAGGACATCTACGGCATGGCGTTCGTGCTGCTGCTCAAGTGCGGGCCGGAACTGCTGGAGCAATTCTCCGGGCAGTTGCAAGGCGCGGCGGCGGACGGCGCGAGCAAGTTGAAACAGGCGGAGAAAAAAGCCCGCGAGTTGATCCACAAGTGATTCGTAGCCGCGCTTGTGAAAGCGCGGAAATCCGCCGATTCACATCGGCGGCTACGGGACGAATCAAATCTTCACCTTGAACTGCTCGCCCTTTTTGAGCGAGAGCGCAAAGGCGGCCATGAGTTCGGGGATCTGCTCCAGATCTTTCAGGCTCACCAGTTCCACCGGCGAGTGCATGTAGCGGTTCGGCAAACTGATCAGCGCGCTGGCGATGCCGCCGCGCGTCCAGAAAATCGCGTCCGTGTCCGTGCCGCTCGTGGCGGACATGGCCTCGTGCTGGAGCGGAATCTTTTTCTTCGCGGCAACTTCTTCCAGCCGCTTGACGACCTCGGAGTGGTTGCAGCCGCCGTGCGTGAGGGCGGGGCCGCCGCCGATCTTGATGTCGCCGTGCTGCGCCTTGCTGACGGTCGGGTAATCGGTGGCGTGCGTCACATCCACGACGAGCGCGGTGTCGGGCTTCAGCGAGTAGGCGATTTGACGCGCACCGAAGAGGCCGACTTCTTCCTGCACGTTGGAGACGGCGCAGATTTCGCAGTTGAGTTTCGTTTTCGAGCCGACGAGCAGGCGCAGCGCCTCGGCCACGGCGAAGGTGCCGATGCGGTTGTCGAAGGCGCGGGCGATGGCGAGGTCGTTGCGGAGGAGCTCGAACTCATCTACGAGCGTGATGGGGTCGCCGACGCGGACGATTTTCTCGGCGGCTTTGCGGCTGCTGACGCCGATGTCTATGAAGAGGTCGTGGATTTTCGGCGGCTTGGGGTCGCCGTCCTGCTTGGCGAGGTGGGGTGCGACGTTGCCGACGACGCCGCGCACGGCGCCAGCGCGGGTGTGGATGGTGACGCGCTGGGCTTTGGTGATGGCGGCGTCGATGCCTCCCATTTTGCGGACGTAGATGAAGCCGTCGGCGTCAATATAGTTGACGGCCATGGCGATTTCATCGGCGTGGGCGGCGAGCATGAGGCGCGGGCCGCCGCCTTTGTTGAGGATGGCCACGCAGTTGCCGTAGGCGTCGGAGAAGGTTTCGTCGGCGTAGGGTTTGACGTAGTCGAGCCAGACGCGCTGGCCTCGGGCTTCGTGGCCTGTGGGGCTGGGGGTGTTGACGAGTTTTTCGAGGAAGGCCAGTGAGGAGGATTGCATGGTTATTTGTTCGTGGATTTGCCGGTCGCCTGCGGAATCTGGTCGGCCTTGATGGTCTCGATCTTGGCGCCTTTCTTCATCTCCTCGGCGCTGGGCACGCGGATGATGTCGCTGGTGATGGGCTGGGGTGTGGGCGCGGGGGCGGGGGCGGCGCTGGAGATGAGTTCGACTTGGAAGATGAGTGTGGAGTCGGGCGGGATGTTGGCGTTGCCGCGTTCGCCGTAGCCGAGGCTGGCGGGGATGTAGAGCTGCCATTTGGCGCCGGGGTTCATGAGTTGGAGGGCTTCGGTCCAGCCTTTGATGACGCCGCCGACGCGGAAGGTGGCGGGGGTGCCGCGTTTGTAGGAGTTGTCGAACTCGGTGCCGTCCAGGAGGGTGCCGCGGTAGTTCACGGTGACGGTGTGGTCGGGCTTGGGGCTCTCGCCGCTGCCGGCGGTGAGGATTTTGTATTGCAGGCCGCTGGGGAGGGTGATGATGCCGGGCTGGGATTTGTTGTCGGCGAGGAATTTTTCGCCGTCGGTCTTGTTTTTCTCGCCGGCGATTTTGCGTTTTTCAATGATGGTTTGCTGGAGGGCCTTCAAGGTTTCGCCGATTTCTTGTTCGGTGAGCTGAGTGGTGGCGCCGGTGGTGGCGTCCTTGATGCCGCGGGTGAAGGTATCGGGGTCGAAGAGGTCGGCTTCCAGTCCCTGCCGCCGGAAATTGCTGCCGATGTTGATGCCGAGGGCGTAGCCGGTTTTTTCCTTCTCACTTTTGAAGACGGCGGGCGCAGTGGGAGCGGTGGGAGCGGGTTTGGTGGCGGCAAGGGCGCTGCCGGCGAGTGCCACGGCGAGGAGCGGGAGGAGAAATTGATTTTTCATGTGGAGGATATTTCCGAAACCAGAGACAACTGGCAATGGAATAATGTTCCATCGGTTCTTCGCTGTTTCCGGTGGAGCTAAACCGCCCTCACCCCTAACCCCTCTCCCATCCGACCCGCCTCGCTCGCGCTCCGGCGCGGCGGGTGGGAGAGGGGGACAGCGGGCGGACGTTTGCTGGGCTGCGGATGCCGGCTGGAT
>JANMJO010000182.1:0-7160 GCA_031371425.1 Verrucomicrobiales bacterium
AGATTCCGCAGATTATCGCAGATTTTAACCCGAACTCCGAAGTGGAACTTGGAGCGCCCGCTTCCTAGCGGGCGAGTTCAGGCGTCCCTCCTGAACTTTCAACCCACCCATCAAAATTTTGGAGGTAGGGGAAATTTTGTGCACGAGATTTACGCCGGTACGCCGAAAATCACCCGCCGGAGGCGGGTGCTACCAAAAACTTACCCGCGCGTTTGGTTTCCATTTCGGAAGTCGGGTTTAATCCGCTCTAGCCGTCTTCGGTGCGTCCGGGTTTTCCACGAGGGCGCGGAAAACTGCACCCGTGGCGGGCGCGCTCCCATTTCCATTTCGGAAGTCGGGTTAATTGGAAATTGGTTTCGCCCGGTGACGGAGAGTGTGGGTGAGGGCGATGAGGTGGATTTCTACTGGCAGGAAGGGTTTTACCATGATGTCCATGCCGGCATTCCGGATGGTTTCGGCCTGTGCTGCATAATCCTCGGCCCCAGCGAGGAAAATGACCGGTGTAGTGGAGTTGGCCTGGCTCTCATGAATTTTTGCAGCGAGCGTCCGCCCCTCCATGCCGGGCAGTTGGAGTGGCATGAAAATCACGTCGTAGGTTTTTTCTTGGGTGCGCTGGAGCGCGCCGTCCGCAGTCTCTTCGCTGTCGGGCTTGTCGAACACGGTTTGCAGCGACCCCACGACGCCACGGCTGGCGGTGATATCCGCAGCCACGACGAGCAGGCGTGTGGGTGGGTTGTTCGCACGAGGCAGGCGCAACCGACCGGCATTCAGGGCGGCGATTAAATCCAAGGTGGCGGCAATGGTGTGCCCCGTGGCGGGTGTCCGGTGGTCGGGATGAATCAGGATTTTTTGAATCAACGCTTCCAGGGCGGCGCTCAACTCGTAGGCTCCGTGGAGTTGGGCCGCGCTCACATTCAGCGTGAGGGCATGGAGCAGCAAATAAAAATCCGCCAACTGGTCGGATTGTTTTTCCGGCTGGGAAACGGGAGGCAGCGCGGCAAGCATTTCCTGAAGGGTGGTCAGGTTGATGCCAATGTGCGCGGCGATCACCGCCGGCGGAACGGTCGCTTTGGCGGCGGCGGCGGGGGTGGGCGGCTGTTCCACCCAGACGGGCGCGGGCTGGGCAGGTTTTTGTGATGGCGGGCTGGCGGGCAGTGGCTTCGCTGGACGCGGGAGCGGCGCGGGAATTTTGGTCACTTGCACGGTTGGAGCCAACGGTGCGGGTGCGGGAGTTTCGCGGGGCGGTGGGCTTGCGGGGCGGGTGCGGGCCGCCGGGGCCGCGACTACGGGCAGCGAGCCGCCGGCCAGCAGGCGGTGGTTAAAGATCAGGGTGAGCGCCTTGACGGTGATCTCGAAGGTCAGGAAGGGTTTGCTGATCAGGTCTTCGCCGCCGACCTCGGCGGATTTGGCGCGAGCGGCGAAATCATCCTGACAGGTGACAAACACGACGGGGGTGGTGCGGTTGGTTTCCAAGGCGTGGAGTTTGGAGCACAGTTCAAATCCATCCATGCCCGGCATCTGCACATCGAGAAATATCGCATCGTAGCTGCAGAGCGCGGCCAAGGTCAGTGCCGCCGCGCCGCTCTCGGCGAGGTCGGGTTCGCGAAGCACCCGTTTCAGCGCGAGGGCCACGGCTTTGCGGCTGATGAGGTCATCATCCACCGCCAGCAGTCGGAGGGATGGGTAACTCAACAGGTCCGAGCGCAAGCCCGGGACGCAGAGGCGCGGCAGCAAGTCCATTCCGCCGGCCACGGTGCGGAGTGTGGAAGCGGTGAAGTTGCCGGCGCGGTCGGTGAGTTGCTTGACCAGGCCCTCAATGGCTCCGGCAAGCTGCCACACAGGGAGGAGTTCGGGATGGCCAGCGGCGCCTTTCAACGCGTGCAATTTGCCGCCGAGTTCCTGGAGCAGGTCGTGGCGCAGGGACGCTTCCGCCGCCGCGTTGATCTGGGGGAGCAAGGCACGCAACTCGGCCAACAGTCCGGGGGACTGGGTGTAAAACAGTTTGATGGGGTCTGGCCCGGCGGGCGCGGCGGCGGTTTCAGGCACGGGTGCGGCGGGCGGGAAGTCGGGGCCGGTGTTGAAGGTCTGCAGGAAGCGACCCAGGGTGGCTTCCTCGGTGCGCAACTGTTCTTCGGAAACGACTGGGCCGACAGCCGCCCAGGGGTCTTTGCCGAAGAGCTGGGGGACGTATTTGCGGATGATGAGTCCCCCGGCCAAGGCGAGTGCACCCAGCCCGAGAAGGATGCCGAGGTAATTCGGCGGTGGCGGTGGCGGCGGCGGCGGGCCTTCGGCCTCACGGCGGGTTTCGCGCAGGAGGGCGCGTTCAAGGGCGACGACTTTTGCCTCGGGTTCGGGGACGTTGGGTTCGTCCACGGGGTCGTTGGTGGAGGCGGTGCTGGCGAAATATTTTTGCAGCACTTCCGCGTAAGGGTCGGCGGCGTGGAACGCGGGAGTCGTGCCGAGGAGGCTGAGCAGGAGCAGGAGTCCGCATGACTGCCGCCGGACTGGGATGTGCCGCCAAACGGAGTTCATTCAGGCAACGGGCATCAGAGTTCTTGCCAGCGGTTCACGAGCAACAGGAAGTTTCGCGCCAACGATTCGTCGTAGTGGAAGGCGGCGCTGCCGCTGAGGCTCGCGGACTTGGCGATGATGGCGCCGAAGGCATCGGTGGTGCCGTTCATGGAGAAGGCAGCCTGCGGGGCGTTGACGGTGCCTTTGAAAGCGGAGGTGCCGGCGTAGCTGATGGAGGTGCAAGTCGGTAGGCCGAGGATGCTAAAATTGGCGGCCAGTCCCGTGTCGTTGACGATGCCGCCGCCGGCGAGGCTGGCGTTGCCGCCGAGGATGAGGGTGAGGCTGCCGCCGGGTTGAATTTGAATCTGGCTTCCACCGGAAAGGCTGAAATTGCCCGTCACATACAAGGTGGCGCGACCGGTGACGACGATGGGCGTGCCATTGCCGCTGCCGCTGAAACTGCTGAGTTGATAGCTGTTGTTGCCGAGCGTCATCACTCCCGAAACAGCCACCGGCGTCAGGAACACCCCGCTGGGCACGGGGTTCGGAACGAAGGCGGCGTTCATCGTACTGTCGGACGCGCCGGGTTGGATGCCGTTTTGAGAGGCAATCCAAGCCGCATCGCCCACCGCGCCGCCCGGGCCCGCCGTCACCGTGCCGCCCGGGCCGGTGGATACACTGCCGTAGATGTCCGAGTTGCCGATGCTGATCGCTCCGGGAAGCATGGAAGTGGTGGCCAGCCCGCCGTTCGAGTGGCGGTTACTGATGGTGTTGTAACCGCCGATGGCGGAATCGAAACTGTCCACACCGGGACCGCCATTCAGGGAGATCTGGCCATTCGCGGCGATGGCCCGGAAGAACACGGTGGCGGTGTTGGTGAGGTTGACGCGGACCATGCGGGAGATGAACTGGTTGGCCGCGAGCGGTGACGGCGCAAACCCGGAGGAATAGATGATGGGGTTGTTGGCCGTGGCGTTGTAGATGGCGACGTTATAATAGCTGCCATCGGGCAACGTGCGGCGTTTGGTATAAACGGTCTGGCCGCTGATGGTGGTCGCGGTCCAACCGTTTGCGCCGGGAGTCGCAAAACTGGTATTCAGCTTGGTCAGTGCCTCATCGACGCCGGCTTCGGCCACGGGCATGGCGACGTTCCAGCTCATCGAACGCGCGGTCAGCTTGTAGCGGCTGGCGACCAGCGTGAGAAAGCTGGCCAGCACGATGCCGATGGTCAACCCGGTGAATAGGGTGATGACAAGGATGCTGCCTTGCCGCCGTTGGGGAAATAGAAGTTTCATGGCTTAACGGTTTCTCAGGGCGATGGTGGCGGACAACACGCTGTCCGTGGTGGCTTTCGTTCCCAAGATCGGACGCGAACATTTCCAGTTCACCTGAATCACCCGGGCGTTGGTGACGTAGGCCGGGGCGTAACAGTCAAAGGTGTTGGAAACCACCGTGTGCTGGTAGATCCAAAACCGCAGCGCGTCACATTCGGTCAGATAGGTGTTGGTGACGCCCCCGCTAATCCGGAACAACCGCCGGCTGCCGGAGTCATAGGTGAACCGGAGCGGGTTGCCGTTCACATCCTGAAACGTCAGACTGTTGGTGGCATAAACGGTCAACCGGCCTGCCTGCCGGATTTCCATGGACATTTTATCCAACGCCAGCCGGCTGAATTGCGCCATCTCGAGATAATTCGTCATGGCCACAAAGCTGCGGCTGCTAAAAAAGGCGAGCAGCCCGATGGCCGTGGCCACCACCAAGCTCAATGCCGTGGCGACCATCAGCTCGATGAGTGTGAAACCCGCCCGGCGGCGGCTAATAGATGTATTTTTGCACTCCATACTGGGACGAAAAAGTGGTCATCTGCCGGCGGCGGATGAGATTGCCCGAAGGCCAGGTCAGCTCGATGGTGATCATCCGCAAATCATTTGAATACGTTTCCGTGATGGGCGCGGCTGCCACCGTCACCAGTCCGGTGTAAGTCAGACTGCCCGTGTTATTGGTCGGGTTGTCCGCATAGAACGGCGCGGTAAAAGTCGCGGGGATGTAGCCCGGAAGATTGACCACCTGATCCCAGTTGAGCAGCCGCACGACCTCCATCCGTTCTTCCAGAATCTGCGTCGCCCGCACATTTTCCTGCGCGCTCCGAATCTGGGAGAAGGCGAACGTGAAACCCGCATACAACGAAACCACCATGATGGCCATGACCGCCACGGCCACCATCACTTCAACCAACGTCAGACCCGCCTGCCCGCGGAATCGCCGTTGCTCGGGGTTTTGTTTTGTCCGTTTCATTTTTCCTGACCTCGTCCCAATCCAGATTTAGGGCTAAACTCTGAATGAATCAAGCGGCATTCCGGCCAGACACCGCCTCCAGATCGCCGGGCTTGGATTCCCCCCGCCCAATCTAGCCTATTTCCCCAGCAAGGCCAGCGCCGCCGCAGCCATCTTCGGCGCGGTCAGGCCGTGCTTCACATACAGCTCCTCCGCCATATACGCGCTCTGGCCGAATTCTCCGGGGATGCCCAGCGACTTCATGCTGTGCGCGATGCCGGTGTTCGAGAGCGCGTGCGAAACCTGCGCGCCCATGCCGCCGATGACTTGGTGGTCTTCGATGGTCACGACCTTGCCTCCGCACGCTTTCACCGCCGCGCCGATGGTGGCGAGGTCCACGCGGTTGACGAACGGGTTGCTGATGACGGTGGCCTTCACGCCCTGCGCGGCGAGCAGCTTGCCGGCTTCAATGGCTTTGTTCACCAGCACGCCGCAGCCGATGAGGACGACATCGCTGCCGGTGGCGAGCACTTGCGCTTTGCCCCACGGAAACTGCGCGCCTTCGATCCACGTCAGTGGATAATTTTCGCGGCCCACGAAGAAAATATAATTCTCCCCGTCCTTGCCCGCCGCGCGGTCGGCGGCGAAGCGCTGGATCGCTTCATACATCAACGCCTCCGCCTCGTCCGAGCAACTCGGCGCGATGACGCAGGTGTGCGGGATGGCCGAGAGCGCGGCGAAATACGTCGTCGCCTGATGGCTCGCGCCGTCGGCGGCGTCTTGAAATCCCACGTGCGAGAACAGCGCGATAACGGGCGCTTGCGAAAGCGCGGCCATCGTGAGCGGCAAATTACCCTTGGTCACGCCGAACTGGCCGAACGTGTCCACGATGGGGATGAATCCCGCCTTCGACAACCCGGCGGCGGTGCTGACCATGTTCGCTTCGGCGATGCCGACCTCGATCCAGCGGTCGGGGCAGCTCTTGTGGAAGAGGCTGATGCCGGTCGAGCCTTGCACGTCCGCCGAAACGGAGAACACAGGCAAGCCTTCCATCGCGGCGCGGATGGCGGCTTTGCCGAGGCCGGCCTGCACTTTGTCCGTCTTCGGCTTCGCGGGTGCGGGCGTGCCGGACGCAGCGGCGGCATCGGCCTTAGCTTTCTTCGCAGCCTCTTTGGTTTCCCAATCGGCGCGCAAGAATTTCGCCCACGCAGAAAATTCAGCGGGCGTCTGGCCGCCCCAGATTTCATCCACGAACTCGATGATCTTCTCGCCGTTCGCGAGCGGGAAGCCGTGGCCGCCGGACGCGCTCTCCATCGTGGCCTTCACGCCGTAGCCCTTCACGGTCTTGGCGATCAGGCACACGGGCTTGGTCGGGTCGGCCTTCGCGGCGGCGATGGCTTTTTCCAGCGCGAGGTAAACGTCCTGCAAATTATTTCCGTTCGCGACGGGAATGACATTCCAGCCGAGCGTGCTCATCGCCTGCAAGCTGGGCTGCATCGAGAATGAATCTTTCGTGATGCGACCGGAGAGCTTCGTGTCGTTGTCGGAAATGATCATCACGAACGGGTTCACCTTGCCCTTGGCGGCGAGGCCGGGGATGGCGGCGAAGGATTCCTTGGCTTCGCCTTCCATGCTCGCGCCGTCGCTGACGACGCAGAAGGTCACGCGGTCGCGCTGCGCGAGTTTGTCGCCGATAGCCAACCCCTGCGCCTGCGGCAGCGATGAGCCGAGCGGGCCGTTGCTCAAGAGCACGCCCTCCGGATTCAGGTGCGATTCGCCGTGGCCCGTGAGCTTGCTCGCGATGCTGCGAAAACCTTTCAACGTGTCGAGCGTCATGCCATCGAAACCGTAGAGCGCGCGCAAGGCATAGACGCCGTTCTCCGCGTGGCCAGCGTCGTTGATGAAGTTGAACGCCTCGTGCCATTGCCGTCCTTGAGTGGCGAACATGACTCCGTGAATGGCGGACATGATTTCCGCGAACGCCGCCGGGCCGCCCCAATGGCAGGCCGCGCCGCCGTTGACAGCGTGCACATCCATGAGCGCGACGGCGGCGCGGCTGGCGCGCGGGTCGGCGAGCGTGACGTCCGCGCCGGCGGCGTTACTGACCACCGCCGGAAATTTCGGTGCGGTGGACGGCGTGGGCGCGAGTTTGGATTTAAGTTTGAGTGGCGCAAGAGCGGGCACTTCGAGGGGTTTCACTACAGAGGTATCAGCAGCCATAAATTTAGGTGTTGAATCTAAAACGGCGCGGCCAAAAAGGAAGGATTAAATCGCGATTCAATGGCGGTGCGCGCATCTTGACACCGCCCCCGTTTGGAGTTCCGCCTTTAGGCGGTTCGGCGCTTTCACCCACCCGAACCGCCTAAAGCCGGAAC